>NZ_JAUMTJ010000032.1:0-102957 GCF_032654765.1 Bradyrhizobium sp. 33ap4
CCAAGGCGGCCTCCCCAAAAGCAGCCTTGAATCTGATTTGCTCCTAAAAGGGAATCCCTAGAGTCCACACCACCTAGCGTTCGCCGGTTCACGTATCTGTCACTGCATTAAGAAAAGGCAATTTGGAATCGCGCGCTTGTGAGTGGCGACCCTGTACGGCCGGCTTATTTTGAGCCCGCGGAGGGACAGCCATGAAGCACAGCGCCGAACTGATCCAGACGATGCGCGATGCGTTGGATGCGGTCATGGCAAGCGTACCGGCGGATCAATCCGTGTTCGGTCTCAAGGCCGCTGTTGCGGAATGCATCCTGCGAGCCGCAGCTCACGGCCAGACATCGTTCGACGGGCTCGTGACGTCGGCATCCGATCAGCTTCAGTCGATCATCTCGATGCTGACCTAGGCGATCGGGATGCGCGCGACCGTCGCGTTCGCCTTGCCGCGCGGTGCGCTGATGATGCAATCGCTCGGGCCGACGGTTCTCTCAGGGCAGCGATACGACCCGTAGATTGTTGGTCGTTCCCGCTTGTCCAAAGGGAATGCCGGCGACCACGACCAGCAGATCGCGGCTCGATGCAAACTGCTCTGCTTGCGCGAATGTGGTTGCGCGCTCGACCATCTCCTCATAGCTCTGAACGTCGTCGGAAAGCACGCTGTGAGCGCCCCAAAGCAGGCACAAGCGGCGGGACACTTCGCGGCTTGGGGTGATGGCGAGGATCGGGCGGCTCGGCCGCTTGCGCGCGACGCGTGCGGCCGTGGTGCCGCTCGAGGTGTAGGCCACAATGGCCGCGGCGTGAACGACGGAGGCGAGATCGGCCGCTGCCGTGGCCACGGCATGCGGTGGCGTTTGCTCTTCGCCGGGCTGGGTCGCCTCGACGATCGAGCGGTACATCTTGTGTTGTTCGGTGCTGCGGATGATGCGGTCCATCATCTCGACCGCCTCGCGCGGATATCGGCCTGTCGCGGACTCCGCCGACAGCATCACGGCGTCTGCGCCATCATAGATGGCGGTCGCAACGTCGGAGACTTCCGCGCGCGTCGGCGTCGGGGCGGCGACCATCGAGTCCAGCATTTGCGTGGCGACGATCACGGGCTTCACCGCGAGACGGCAGGCCCGCACCAGCTCCTTCTGGCGCCCCGGCACGTCCTCATGCGGGATTTCGACGCCGAGATCTCCCCGCGCAACCATGATGGCGTCGCACAGCTGGATGATATCGTCGATCCGTTCGAGCGCTGCAGGTTTCTCGATCTTGGCCATCAGGCCGGCACGGTCCCCGACGAGGCCTCTCGCTTCGATGATATCCGAGGGCTTCTGCACGAACGACAGCGCAACCCAATCCACGCCAAGTTTCAGGCCGAACTCCAGATCGAGGCGATCCTTCGCGGTCAGCGGTGAAAGATCGAGGACCGTACCCGGCAGATTGACGCCCTTGTGATTCGAGATCGTGCCGCCGACGATCACCTTGGCTTCGATGAAATCGTCACCGAGCCCGGTAACGCGAACGCGGACCCTGCCGTCGTCGATCAGAAGGTCATGGCCGGGGGCAACGGCGGCAAAGATCTCCCGATGCGGGAGGGGAATTGCGGTTCGGTCGCCTTCCGATCCGGACAAGACGAACCGAATGGTCTCTCCGGCCATTGCGGCGATCTTTCCATCGCGCAAGGTGCCGACGCGGATCTTCGGGCCCTGGAGGTCCATCAGGATGCCGATCGGCCGGCCGACGTCCTGTTCCAGCTTTCGGATCGCCGCGTGAATGCGTGCGTGATCGCTCTGTGTTCCATGACTGAAGTTCAGGCGGAACGTATCGACGCCCGCCAGCAGCAGTGCCTCGAGCATCTCGGGGGAACTGCTTGCTGGACCAACGGTTGCAACGATCTTGGCTCGTCGATGACGACGCATGGATCACCTCGTCGGTGGCTGGCCGGCTGCGATCAGCACGGCACGGATATCATTGACGTTCGTAAGCGTCGGCCCGGTGCGCACGAGGTCTCCAAGGCGGTCGAAGAACGAATAGCTGTCATGGGCAGCCAGATGCGCCCGTGCGTCAAGCAGATTCGCGGCGGCGCGCCGCAGCGTATCCGGACCGATCAAAGCGCCAGCCGCATCTTCCGTTCCATCAATTCCATCGCTGTCGCCCGCAACGGCCCAGATATCGGATGCGCCGGACAGGGCGACGGCAAGCCCCAGCAGGAATTCGGTGTTGCGGCCGCCGTGTCCCGCCGGCCCGCGCCCGATCGTCACCGTCGTCTCGCCTCCGGACAGCAGCACCGCGGGGGCAGGGCCCGGCTGCGCATATCTCGCGACCGACCGGGCGATGCCGGCCATCACGGTTCCGAGTTCCCGTGCCTCGCCCTCGATCGCGTCTCCAAGGATGATCGGCGTCAGGCCTTCGTCCCGGGCGGTGCTGGCCGCAGCGTCAAGCGCATGGAATGGAGCGGCAAGGATGCGGACATCAGCATCGATCTCGCCGGGCTTGGGTGTCTCGTCCGCTTGTTCGAGCACAAGCCGCGCCGCTTCCGGCAGGTCGATTGCAAAGCGGCCAACGATCTCCAGCGCAGCGGCTTTCGTGCTGCTGTCCGGCAGCGAGGGACCGGAGGCAATCGCCGCGGGATCGTCGCCGGGAATGTCTGAGATCACAAGGGTCGTGACGCGGGCGGGACGGGCGGCCAGCGCCAGCCGACCGCCCTTGATCGCGGACAGATGTTTGCGGACGACGTTCATCTCGGCAATCGTCGCGCCGCTTGCAAGGAGTGCCCGGTTGACCGCCTACTTGTCGGCGAGAGTGTCATCGGAGATGCCGGCAGGGTCATCAGCGCCGAGCCACCGCCGGACATCAGGGCGATGACGAGATCGTCTGCAGAAAGCCCCTCGACGGCGCGCAGCATGCGAAGGGCCGCGGTCCTGCTCGTGTCATCCGGCACGGGGTGAGACGCTTCGAGCACTTCGATACGGCCGGCTGGAACCGAATGGCCGTGGCGCGTGACGACGACGCCGGAAAGCGCGACGTCAGGCCATGCCGCGTCGAGGCCCGCAGCCATTGCCGCCGACGCCTTACCCGCGCCGACGACGATGCATCTGCCCCTCGGCTTTGCCGGCAGGGCGTCGGCAATCGTGATCCTCGGATCGGCGCTCGCGATGGCGGCGTCGAAGATTCGCCGCAGGGCGGTCCGAGCCCGCACATCCGTCCATCTGTCGTTCAATCGCTTGCGCTCCGGCCGATAGGTCTCTTGTTATGGCGCCTTCTCGAGACGGTCGTAAGACATGGGTGCCTCAAGTCGACCGCCTTCACCGGGAAAGACCTTTGCGCGAGCGATTGCGGCACTTGCCGTCGCTTCACTGCCGAGAATGAACGCGCGCCGCATCGGCTTGATCAGGAACAACGCGGTGAGGGCAGCGGTCGCATTGAGTGCAACCGCGACGATGAACACGGCCTGCCAGCCGAGCTGGGAAGAGATGATGCTCGCGAGCGGCACGAGCAGCGCCGCCGTGCCCTTCGCCGTGTAGAGCATGCCGTTGTTGGTGGTTGCATATTTGGCGCCGAACGTGTCGCCCGACGTCGCGGGAAACAGGCTGTAGATTTCGCCGAAGACGCCGAAATAGATCGCCGTGGCCAGCACGAAGACAACCGGAATGTGACCGTAGGTGGACAGCGTCAGCAACATCAGCGCCGCTGTCGCGAACGCGATGAACATCGTGTGCTCGCGCCCGATATTGTCGGAGACCCAGCCAAAGAGCGGACGGCCGAAACCGTCGAAGACGCGATCGAGCGAGATGGCAAACGTCAGTGCCGCCATCTGGAAGCCCGCCAGGGTGACCGGCGTGTCCGCGATCTTGAAGTCATGCGCGATCGGCCCGATTTGCGCGGCGGTCATCAAGCCGCCGGAAGCCACCATGACGAACACCACGTACATGACCCAGAAGACCGGGGTGCGCAACACCTGGGGCGGAGTGTAGTCGATCGCACTCTGCGGCAGATTGAGACGCTTTTTCCTGGGTGCTTCGACGCCATGCGGTGGCCGGACGAACCAGGCCAGCAGGATGACGATGAGGCCTTGTCCGATCCCGAAGGTCAGGAAGGTGCTCTGGTAGCCGCTGGCGGCAATCATGTTGGCAATCGGTACGACGGTGAGGGCCGCACCGGCGCCAAACCCGGCGGCGGTTGCTCCTGCGGCCAGGCCGCGCCGGTCCGGAAACCATTTCAGGGCATTGCCGACGCAAGTGCCGTAGACGGCGCCGGCACCGATGCCCGCGACGACAGCTGCCGCATAAAGCGTGACGAGAGAGGAGGCGTATGAGTTCATGATCCAGGCCAACCCGATCATCAGCCCGCCGAACATGATGACGATGCGGGGGCCGTATTTGTCCACGAACCAGGCCTCCACCGGCACAAGCCATGTCTCCGTCATCACGAAAATCGTGAAGGCGAGCTGGATGGCCGGACGGCCCCAGTGAAACTTCGCGTCGATCGGATCAACGAACAGCGTCCAGCCATATTGCAGGTTGGCGATCATCGCCATGCAGACGATGCCGATCGCCAGTTGCAGCCAGCGGAAGCCGCCGGGCGATGATGCCGGGTTGGTGGAGATCATGTACGCTCCTAAGGCAGATAATCGTCGTTTGGGCCGGCTGCGTCGGGTTGTCGTCCCGCCGCAGCCTACTGACGGAATTCGTTGGTCAACTCGCCGATTCCGTCGATCGCGACGGTGACCGTGTTGACGGGCTCCTTCATCACCCCGACGCCAATCGATGTCCCGCAGCAGATCAGGTCGCCCGGCAACAGCGTCATGTCGTGCGAGATCTTGCTGACCAGCGTCTGTGCGCTGAAGATCATGTCCGCGATCGGGTAGTTCTGGCGCTCGACGCCGTTCAGGATGGTGCGCACCACAAGGCTTGCGGGGTCGAGGCCTGAGGCAATCACGGGGCCGAACGGGCCGTATCCATCGAAGCCCTTGGCCCGCGCCCATTGCGGGAAGGTCGGGTCGCGATTGAGGATGTCCGCGGCGGTGACGTCGTTGGTGCAGGTGTAGCCGAAGATAAAGGCGTCGGCCTGTTCGGGCGCGACCGCGGTGCAGCTCTTGCCGATGACGATGCCGAGCTCGCCTTCGTAGGTCGTCTTGCCATCATAGCCCAAGGGGCGCGTGATGATCGCGCCAGGCGTGGTGACGCTGGTCGGCGCCTTCAACAGGTACAACGGTTCGGCGGGCTCAGGTGATTTCAGCTTCTCCGCAAGCGCGTGAAAATTGTTCCAGAGCGCGATGACCTTGCTCGGTTGCGTCGGGGCGAGCAGCTCGACGTTGTCCAGCGCCAGCGTTTGTCCAGTCGGTCGCATGTCGCCGAACATGTCCCCTTCGTGCACGGAGATGCCGGATGGAATGAGTTGCCCGAAGCCGATTTCGGCATGGTGGCGGAAGCGGACCCAGCGCGTAACATTGGCCATCGGGATCACGCCACCGCCAGCGTTTCTGCTGCTGCGGCGCCGGCCGCCCCGTCATAGAGGCCGGCCAGCCTGGTGCGCTGCGCGACCAGGGCCAGCACCGCATCGAGGGCGGGCGTCGCGATTCCTGTCATCCGGCCCATCTCCTGCACCACGGTGATCAACGGATCGATCTCGACCGGACGTCCGCGCTCGAGATCCTGCAGCATCGAGGTCTTGTGCGCGCCGACCTTGCGCGCACCTTCGATGCGGCGTTCGACATCGACCCGAAACTTGACGCCGAGGCTTTCCGCGATCGCCTGGGCCTCCAGCATGATCGCCCGGGACAGCGCGCGCGTGCCCGGATTGCTGCAGATCACGTCGAGCGTCGCGTGGGTGAGGGCGCTGATCGGGTTGAAACAGACGTTGCCCCACAGCTTGAGCCAGATCTCGTCACGGATACGGTCGAGGACCGGAGCTTTCATGCCCGCGGCCACGAACAGCTCGGAAAGTTTCTGGACGTCGGATGTGATCTCGCCGGAGGGCTCGCCCAGCGGAAAGTTGTTGCCGTAGACATGGCGGATCACGCCGGGCGCCTCGATCTCGGTGGCGGGGTACACCACGCAGCCGATCGCGCGCTCGGGGCCGAGCTCGTTCCACTGCTGACCGCCAGGATCGATGCTCTCGAGCGTCGATCCTTCGTGCCGACCACCGTGCTTGTGGAAATACCAATAGGGAATGCCGTTGACGGCGGTGACGATGCGGGTCCGATCGCCCAGCAGCGGCCGCATGGGCTCGATGACACCGGTGATCGAATGCGCCTTGAGGCAAATGATGACGTAATCCTGCTCGCCGAGTTCGGCGGGGTTGTCGGTGCAGCGAGGATGCACGACGCGCTCCTCGTCGCCGATCAGGAGTTTCAGGCCGTTCTGCCGCATTGCGGCGAGATGCGCACCCCGCGCGACCAGGCTGACATCGGCACCAGCACGCATAAATTCGACACCGAGATAGCCGCCGATCGCGCCGGCGCCGTAGATGCAGATTCTCATTCGATCCTCGCAAGCAGAGTGGGGACACAGCAGGAGCCGCAGCGGCTCGAACCGAGTAGCGTGGCAATGGCCTTGGGCAAGTCTGTCAGGCCGCGCAGGCGGCTTCCTCGAAAGCAAGGGTGATGTCCCGCATGCTCACGACGCCGACGAGCCGGCCATTGTCGATGACGGGGACATGGCGGATTCCATGACGGGCCATGAGGCGCTCGACATCCGTGAGCGCATCTTGCGAATTGCAGGACAGCAGCGGCCGCGGCGAGATGAATTGCGCGACTTTCATCGCAAGACCATTAGTGCCGCGCTCGGCGATCACAGCGACGACGTCGCGCTCGCTGAACATCCCGATCACGGCGGCGTCCTTGCTGCGCGAGGCGTTCCTGACCACGAGGGCGCCGACATTGCTCGCGTACATCAGGTTCGCCGCAATGCTCACGGTTTCGTTCGAGCCGATCGTCACCACGTGCGCATTGTTGGCGCGAAGGATGTCCCCGACGTACATGGCATCGTCCTCCCGGTTGCTTGATCTGGTCATTATGAAGCGATCGTGGTATACATTATCCCAGAAGTCAAACAAAAGAATCGAGCCATTTGCCAAGAAGAATGGCAAAAATACTGACCTATTCGCGAGTATTGTCGCCTTGACTCCATGGCCTTTTGGTATGCGATATGCCAATTCTGGAGCTCGCTCTCGACGAGCAATTTCGTTCTGAACCGCAACCGGTTAGGGGCAGGTCGTGATGAAAAGAGAGCCGATCCGGCGCAAGCCGTCCGATCCCGATCTTCGCGCGCAGCCGGAGCTGGACGCGCGCGACGGCGGTGTTCAGTCCGTTGATCGCGCCATGCAAATCCTGGAGACACTTGCAGAGGATGATGAAGGCTATCGGCTGACCGATCTGGCGATCCGCACCGGCCTGTCTCCCTCGACCGTACATCGGCTGCTGACCACGCTCGAGAACCGCAGGTTCGTTCAATTCGACCGCGACGAATCCAAGTGGCACATCGGCGCGCAAAGCTTCGTGGTCGGCTCGACCTTCGTGCGCCGGCGGAATTTTGCCGCGCAGGCACTGCCTTATCTGCGCAAGCTGCGCGACCAGACCCGGGAAACGGCCAATCTTGCCGTGGTCGACGATGAATCCATCGTCGTCGTGTCCCGCATTGAAAGCCGTGAGATCATGCGCTCGCTGACCAAGGTCGGCGGACGCGTCGCGATGATCGCCTCGGGAGTGGGCAAGGCGGTGCTGGCTACCTATTCCGATGCAGACGTCAACGCGATCATTCGCCGTCAGGGCATGCCGCGGCTGACGGAAAAATCGATCGTGCGGCCAGGCGAGTTGTTCAAGGAATTGGAGAGCGTGCGGCGTCAGGGTTATGCGGTGGATGATGAAGAGGCGCGCCTCGGCCTGCGCTGCGTGGCCGCGGTCGTCTTCAACGATTGCAACGAGCCATATGCCGCAATCTCGGTATCCGGCATGGCGGACAGGCTGACGAACGAACGCTTGCCCGAGATCGGTACGATCGTGCATCGGATCGCAGCCGAACTCACGGCCGAACTTCGCGGGAACCGCACGCTGCAAGCGCAGGCGTAGGGCGGGCTGCAATTCCGTTCGCAACAATTTCCATTTCTACGCTGACGCTAATCGTTTGAAGACGCGCAAGAAATCGCGAGCGTTGCCACAGCGCGGAAATTCCAATCGATTGCGTTGAGATCGATGCTCGCGGGCCTGATGATCCTGCTCAGGCCAACTCATAGCGAGGCGGGATCATCACATGAAGATGCGAGCAGTCGATGCAGCAGTGCGCATTCTCCAACGCGAAGGGATCACGTGCGCATTCGGCGTTCCCGGCGCAGCGATCAATCCGCTTTACTCCGCACTGAAGCGCAACGGCTCGATCCAGCATATTCTGGCGCGGCACGTCGAAGGCGCCTCGCATATGGCGGAAGGCTATACCAGGGCGAAAGCGGGCAATATCGGCGTCTGCATCGGCACATCGGGTCCGGCCGGCACCGACATGATCACCGGCCTCTATTCGGCGATCGCTGATTCCATTCCGATCCTCTGCATCACCGGTCAGGCGCCGCGGGCGCGGCTCTACAAGGAGGATTTCCAGGCCGTCGACATCGAGTCGATCGCAAAACCGGTGACGAAATGGGCCGTCACCGTGCGCGAGCCGGCGCTGGTGCCGCGCGTGTTCAGCCAGGCTTTCCATGTCATGCGGTCGGGGCGGCCGGGACCGGTGCTGATCGACCTTCCGCTCGATGTGCAACTGGCCGAGATCGAGTTCGACGACGAGACCTATTCACCGTTGTCGGTCTACAAGCCGACGGCGACGCGCAAGCAGATCGAGAAGGCACTCGAGATGCTGAACGCCGCGGAGCGGCCGCTGATTGTGGCCGGCGGCGGCGTGATCAACGCTGATGCATCCGAGCTGCTGGTCGCCTTTGCCGAAGCGGTCAACGTTCCGGTCGTTCCGACGCTGATGGCCTGGGGCGCTATTCCTGACGATCATGCGCTGATGGCAGGCATGGTCGGCTTGCAGACCAGCCATCGCTACGCCAACGCCACGATGCTCGAATCCGATTTCGTGCTCGGCATCGGAAATCGCTGGGCCAACCGGCATACCGGCTCGATCGAGACCTACACGAAGGGCCGCAAATTCGTGCATGTCGACATCGAGCCGACGCAGATCGGGCGGGTCTTCAATCCGGACCTCGGTATCGTCTCCGACGCCAAGGCCGCGCTGGAAATGTTCGTGAGCGTCGCCAGGGAGTGGCGGAAGTCCGGGAGGCTGCGCGATCGGCAGGCCTGGCCCGCCGCCTGTCGCGACCGCAAGCGTTCGATGCTGCGCAAGAGCCACTTCGAAAACATCCCGATCAAGCCCCAGC
Organism: Bradyrhizobium sp. 33ap4; assembly: GCF_032654765.1. Taxonomy (NCBI): domain Bacteria; kingdom Pseudomonadati; phylum Pseudomonadota; class Alphaproteobacteria; order Hyphomicrobiales; family Nitrobacteraceae; genus Bradyrhizobium; species Bradyrhizobium sp. 33ap4. The sequence continues at coordinate 9,346 of NZ_JAUMTJ010000032.1, forward strand.
GCGTCTACGAGGAAATGAACAAGGCCTTCGGCCGCGACACCTGCTACGTGACCGTGATCGGATTGTCGCAGATCGCTGGGGCCCAGTTCCTCAACGTCTACAATGCGCGCAACTGGATCAACGCCGGGCAGGCCGGTCCTCTCGGCTGGACACTGCCGGCCGCGCTTGGCGTGCGTGCCGCCGATCCCGACCGCGACATCGTCGCGCTGTCGGGTGACTACGACTTCCAGTTCCTGATCGAGGAGCTCGCGGTCGGGGCGCAGTTCAATCTGCCCTACATCCACGTCGTCGTGAACAATTCATATCTCGGCCTGATCCGGCAGGCGCAGCGCGGCTTCGACATGGACTATCACGTCCAGCTCTCGTTCGAGAACATCAACGCGCCCGAGATCGGCGGTTACGGCGTCGACCATGTGGCCGTCGCAGAGGGTTTGGGCTGCAAGGCGATCCGGGTCACCGATCCGAACGACGCGCAGGCGGCGTTCGCGACCGCACGCGAGCTGATGGCGAAGCATCGCGTGCCCGTGGTCGTGGAGTTCATTCTCGAGCGAGTCACCAATATCGCGATGGGAACGGAGATCGACAACATCGTCGAGTTCGAAGAGGTGCTCGATCTTCCGCTCGATGACGTGCCGAGCGCATCACGATCCGGCACGCTGTTGCCGGCCTGACCACGTCTTTCATCGCTTCAAGCGGAGATACGACCCGTGCCTCAATTTGCTGCCAATCTCACCATGCTCTTCAACGAGCTGCCGTTCCTCGATCGGTTCGCGGCCGCCAAGGCGGCCGGCTTCAACGCAGTCGAGTATCTTTTTCCTTATGACTTCGAAAAGGGCGCGTTGCGGGAGGAATTGGCGCGCTGTGGGCTGACCCAGGTGCTGCACAATCTTCCAGCCGGCAACTGGGCCGCCGGTGAGCGTGGCATTGCGATCCTGCGCAATCGGGTCGATGAATTTCGCGACGGCGTGGTGCGCGCAATCGACTACGCAAAGGCGCTGGATTGCCGGCAGCTGAACTGCCTGGTCGGCATCGCTCCAGCCGATACGGATAGGGCGGACCTGCAGGAAGTCCTCGTGTCCAACCTGCGCTTCGCCGCAGGCGCGCTCGCCCAGCATGGCATCAGGCTCCTGGTCGAACCGATCAACACGCTCGATATTCCCGGCTTCTTCCTGAGCCGTACGGAACAGGCGGTGCAGCTCATTTCCGAGGTTGGCTCATCCAATCTGTTCATCCAGTACGACATCTATCACATGCAGATCATGGAAGGTGATATCGCGCGGACCCTGCAGAAGCATCTGGGCCGGATCGCGCATGTCCAGCTCGCCGACAATCCGGGCCGTTATGAACCGGGAACCGGCGAAATCAACTACTGCTATCTGTTCAAGCATCTCGACAGCATCGGGTATCGGGGCTGGATCGGGTGCGAATACAAGCCGCGGACGACCACGCTCGAGAGCCTGGGCTGGCACGCCGCACAGACTTTCGTGACCTAGAGCCTGTTCCGTTCCGATTGAATCGGCGACGGAGCTCTGGAATTTTATTTAACGCGGTTTCTTCACGCGAGCCGAGAGTCGCTCGCCGGAAAAACGCCTTCATCCGGCTGACAGAGAGCAACGACAATGAAAGACATCGGATTCATCGGACTTGGCACCATGGGACGTCCGATGGCCGGCCACCTCCTGGCTGCCGGCTATCGTCTGTTCCTGCACGACGTCGTACCTGTTTCGCCTGAGTTGATCGCGGCCGGCGGCATCGCTTGCGAGTCCGCCAAGCAGGTGGCGCAGGAGGCGGACGCCGTGATCATCATGGTACCGGACACTCCGCATGTCGAAGCCGTGCTGTTCGGTCAAGGCGGCGTCGCGGAGGGCATCTCCAAAGGCATGATCGTGACGGATATGAGCTCGATCTCTCCGCTGGCGACGAAGGAGTTTGCACGCTGGATCGATGCGCTCGGGGCCGATTATCTCGACGCGCCGGTCTCCGGCGGCGAAGTTGGTGCAAAGGCGGCCAGCCTGACCATCATGGTTGGCGGGCGGGAGCGGGCGTTCAATGCGATGAAGCCCCTGTTTGAAACGATGGGGAAGAATGTCACGCATGTCGGCGGCAACGGCGACGGCCAGACCACCAAGGTTGCGAACCAGATCATCGTGGCGCTGACCATCGAGGCGGTGAGCGAGGCGTTGCTGTTCGCCTCCAAGGCCGGGGCCGACCCCGCATTGGTGCGCCAGGCGTTGATGGGCGGCTTCGCGTCGTCCCGGATCCTCGAAGTGCACGGCGATCGCATGCTGAAGCGCAATTTTGATCCGGGCTTCCGCATTGAGCTGCATCAGAAGGACCTCAACCTCGCGCTGGAAGGGGCGCGCGCGCTTGGCTTGTCGCTGCCAGGCACTGCCGCAGCCCAGCAGCTGTTCAACGCCTGTACCGCCCTCGGCGGCAAAAGCTGGGACCATTCCGGCATTCTGAGAGCGCTGGAGGTCATGGCGGGCCACGAGGTCGCGGCTGCCTGAGCGCCGCGGAGGGGAATGGACGAAAATATCGTGGGCCTGGTCGGTGCGGGGACGGTAGCGCCTAACTGCCACGGATCAGGCGCCTGGCGCCCAAGTCGGTCGCTCAGCGTTCGGATTGTTTGCTGGGCATTTTTTCTGATGTCCCTAGGGCCACTGGTGAGGACGAACAAGGTTGTCCGCCCACACCTCGGCAATGTGAGACAGTGCCAGACCCGGCTTGCGCTCGAGCAGAAGCTCGAGCACGCGCGGCGGCGTTAGGGGTAATTCCTGCACCCGCTTTCCTGTCGCGTTGGCAACGGCGCAGGCGACGGTGGCGCCGACATTGAGGATCGGCACCTCGCCGGCGCCCTTGGTGCCGAGCGGCCCCACCGACGCCGCACCCTCATAGAGGCTGATCTCCACCGGTACGACGTCGAGCGCAAGCGGTACGCGGTAAGTCTCAAAGCCGCTTTGACTGACACGGCCATTGCTGCCGATCGTCACCTCCTCGTGCAGGGCGTAGCCCAGGCCCTGCACGACGCCGCCCTGGATCTGGCCGTGGATTGCGCGTGGATTCAGCGCACGGCCGACGTCCTGGACCACGCGATAGCTTAGCACCTCGACATGCCCGGTCTCCGGATCGACGGCGACCTCGCAGTCGTGGACGGCGAAGACGGGGATGTCGATCGCGTCGATGAAATGACCGGCAACGCAACCGGGCATCGCCGGCACGCCGGCGCCGGTGAAGGCGCCGGTGCCGGCGACCGGTCCGCCCAGCGCTTGAGCGCGGGTCGCGACCTCCGCGACGGTGCGGCCGGAGCCCGGCGCGCCCGCGATCTCGATCCGACCATCGCGCATGACGAGATCGCCGGGCGCGGCTTCGATCATCTCGGAGGCGATCCTCAAAAGCTTCGTGCGCACCTCCTGTGCCGCCGACAGGCTGGCGGCGCCGAGCGAGACGGTGGTGCGGCCGCCACCGACGCCGACATCATAACCGGCCGCATCGGTATCGGCGGCGCGGACGATCACCTGCTCGGGCGCGATGCCGAGCGTGCTGGCAACGATCTGCGGCAGGCTCTGCATCATCGAGCCGGAGCCGATCTCGACACCCGACGTGACCAGGGTCGCCGTGCCGTCGGCATTCATGTTCACCGTCGCGGCGGACGGGCCGACGAAGACGAACCAGGTGCCGACGGTGGTCGCGCGTCCAAGGAGCTTGCCGTCGGTGCGCGCCGGCAGCGGCGCAGCCGCGTCGCGCAACGTATCCATCCGGTCGAGCATCGGGCCGAGCACATCGCCTTCGAATACCTGGCCGGTGGCGCCGAGATCCTTGTCGCCGAGCACGTTGCGGCGCCGGAAAGCAAGCGGATTCATTCCGATCCGCGCTGCGATCTCGTCGGTGTGCCGCTCGAGCGCGAAGGTGTTGTAGACGCCATTGCAGCAGCGGAACGCGCCGTTCGGCGCCGTGTTGGTATAGACCGCGCGCGAGACCATGCGCACGCTGCCAAGCCTGTAGTTTCCGCCGAGCGTGTGTGCGGTCATGGTGGTCAGGAAGATCTGTTCGCCGCCATAGGCGCCGCAGTCCATCAGCACGACCGCCTCGCGGCCCACGATTTCTCCGTCGCGCGTCACCGCCGAGCGGATGCGAATATCGGCGTTCTCGCGGAACAGGCAGGTCAGCATCTCGTCCTCGCGGGAATTGACGAGGCGAACCGGCCGGCCGCTGGCGCGGGCGAGGAGGGCGGCGAAGGGCTCAACCGCCAGATCGAATTTGAGACCGAAGCCGCCGCCGACCGGCGGCACAGTGACGCGCACTTGCGATGCCGGCACGCCCAACGCGCGCGCGGTTGCATTGCGGACGCTCCAGGGAACCTGCGTCGACGTCTCGATATGGAAGCGGCCGTCCTCGTAGCTTGCGACGACCGCACGCGGCTCGAAGGCCACGTGGTTCTGCCGGCCGACGCGATAGAAACTTTCGACGATCTCGACGTCAGGCCGCGCAAAGGCGGCGTCGACGTCGCCGCGAACGACGGTCGCCTCCCAGGCGACATTGCCCGCACGCGCGCCGCCTTCGACCAGGACCTCATAGCCGCGCCAGTCCGGATGAACCAGCCGCGCATCTGGTGCCAGCGCCTCCGCCATGGTCAATATTGCGGGGAGTTGCTCGATTTCCACGTCGATCGCCGCGAGCGCGGCCTGCGCCTGCGCCAACGTGACGGCTGCGACCGCGGCAAGCGGTTCGCCGTCGTAGCGAATGACATCGCGGGCGAACAGCGGGTGATCGGCGATGCCGATGCCGATCATGCCGGGCGCATCCGACGCCGTCACGATCGCACGTACCCCCGGCATGCGGGCAGCCCTCGACGTGTCGAGGCGAATGATCCGGCCCGAAGGCAGGCCGGCACGCAGCACCGCGGCGTGCAGCATGCCGGGCAGATATCGATCGATGGTGTAGCGCGTACGGCCACGCAGCTTGTCGGCGGCGTCCCGCCGGCGCAAATCCATCGTCGCGGAAACGTCGGACATGCTTGCGTCTCCCGATTATGCGTCGGCCAAGGCGAGCAGCGTCGCCTCGACGATGCGTTCGTATCCCGTGCAGCGGCAGATGTTCCCGGTGAGTGCGGCCCGGATATCGTCACGGGTGGCGTCAGGCCGGGTCGTCAAGAGATGCGTCAGGCTCACCACCATGCCGGGAAAGCACATGCCGCATTGGACCGCATCGCTGGCCTCGAGGGCCGCCTGGATGCGGTTCAGTTCGCCGTGAGGCGCAAGGCCTTCGACGGTGCGGATCTCGCGGCCATCGGCGAGCGCGGCGGGCAACAGGCACGATGGCGTCGGCTCGCCGTCGACCAGCACCATGCAGGCACCGCAAAAGCCTTCGCGACAGACCGGTTTCGCGCCGGTCAGATGCATCTCCTCACGCAGAATGTCGATCAGCGGCGTGGCGGGGTCGGCCACGGAAGAGAGGCGATCACCGTTCACTGTCAAGTTGAATCCCATGTCGATCCCCACCGGTTCAGGAGCCAAGCGCTGCGATCGCAGCGCGGCGGACGAGACCGGGTAGCACGCTGACCCGATACCAGGCCGGGGCATCGACGCTGTCGCGGCCGACGAACTCATCCGCCAACGCGGCCGCACTCTGCGCCGCCTCCGCCGCATCGAGCGGGCGTCCGATCAGAGCTGCCTCGAGCCGCTCCCAGCGGCGCGCCACCGGCTCGACTGAACCGACCGCGACGCGCGCCGCCTGGACACGGTTCGCTGCATCGATGCTGACCGACAGGCTGACGATGGCGACCGGGTAGTCACCCGATTTGCGCAGCGGCAGGCGGGCATGGGCGCTTCTGCGCGCCGCCCGCGGCAAGATGATCCGCGTCACCAGATGACCGCGCGGAAGGGACGATCGGATCTTCAGGAAATGCGACAGGCCGATGCGCTCGCGGCCGTCGCGGTCCGACATTTCCACTTGGGCATCGAGGCAGAGCAGCGCCGGTACGCAATCCGCGGCGGCGAATTCCGACGTCGCGAGGTTGCCGCCGATCGTCGCCATCGCGCGGATCGCGGGATTGGCGGAGCGGCCGGCGGCGTCGACCAGGACCGCGAATTCCGCAAGATCAGCCAGGGCCGCCGCGAGTGCCGCATGCGTAACCGCCGCGCCGATCTCGATTGCATCGCTGTCGATACGAACCGTGGTTAGCTCGGCGATCTTGCCGATCGCGACATAGTGCGGCTTCAACCGCTCATGGCGGATCGGTGACCGCATGATCCACGTGCCGCCGGCAAAGGCAGCGCCGGCCGCGCCGAATTCGCTCAGTGCGTCGAGTGCGGAAGCGAGCGAGGGCGCAACGTAGATCGAGGCAGGTGCAGTCTCGCCCGCGACGCTCTGCATGGGAGAACCCGTCATCATTGGCGTCGCTCCAGTCGCAGGCGATCGAGCAGAACGCCGACGATGACGATCGCGCCGAGCACGACCATCTGGACGTATCCGTCGATCCGGGTGAGGTTCATGCCGTTGGACAGAATGGTGATGAACAGGGCGCCGAGCACCGCGGTGCCGACCCCACCGCGCCCGCCCGCCAGGCTTGTTCCGCCGACCACGGCGCCGGCAATCGCCTGCAGTGAAAGCGCCCCGCCGAGGTTCGGCTCGCCCGATCCGGTCCGCGCCGTCATCATGATCGCGCCGAGCGCCGCAAGCCCGGAGCACAGCACATAGGTCGCGATCAGGGTGCGCTTGACCGGCAGGCCGGCGACCGCCGCTGCGCGCGGGTTGGTGCCGATGAGGTAAAGCGAACGGCCGAACACCGTCCGCGTCAGGGTCCAATGGAGCACGGTGCCGACCCCGACCGTGATCGCGATGGCCGCCGGAATTCCGAAGACGCTGCCGCCGTAGAAGATCTGCGAGAACGGCGCCGGCACGCCTTGCACGGGCCGTCCGGACGATAGTGTGGTCGCAATCCCGATCGCGATATTGTAGCTGCCGAGCGTTGCGACGAAGGGGTTGACCCCGAGCAGCGCAATAACCACGCCGTTGAAGAGCCCGCACGCGGTGCCGAGCACGAAGCCGGCAGCGAGCCCGGCGAGCAGCACGGCGCCTGTACCATGGCCCGACGCCGTCGCGCCGGCCATCGCCAGCGCGGTGCCGACGCTCACCATCGATACGGTCGGGCCGAGTGCGAGGTCGAAGCCGCGCGTCAGGATCACCACGGTCTGGGCCATCGCGAACAGGGCCAGATAGCTGCTCTGTTGCGCGATGTTGAGCAGGTTGGCCGGCGACAACACGCCGCGGTCGACCGCGGCGAAGCCGAGCAACAGGGCCGCCAACGCGACCGGCAGCACTGCGCTCCAGAGCCAGCGACCCGGCGCCAATTTCGGGCGATCCGCGTTCTTGGCGGCGACGGACAATTCGAGGTCAGACACGAGCCTTGCTCCGTCGGCTGAGTTCGTCCAGCGCCACGGCCGCGACCATGATGACGCCGAGAAAGACCGGCTGCAGCCGGGAGTCGACGTGCAGGAGGTTGAGCGCATTGCCCAGGATGGTCAGGAACAGGGCGCTGATGGCGACGATTTCGATGCGCCCGACGCCGCCGCGCAAGCTCACCCCGCCGATCACGGCCGCTGCAATCGATTGCAGCATCATCCGGTCGCCGCCGAAGCTGGCCTGGCCGGAGCCGACCTGCGCGGTCAGCAGGATGCCCGTCAATGCCGCGAGCATGCTCGAGACAACGTAGGTGCCGACGACGTGGCGCTGGATCGATACGCCCGAAACGATGGCCGCATCGACATTGCCGCCGATCGCGTAGACGTAACGGCCGAACAGCGTGCGCCGCTGCGCAAACACCATCACGATGATGATGACCAGCGCGACGTGGACGGCGGTCGGCAGGCCGAGCGCCTGGGCGCGCCCAAAGCCCTTCACGAAGATATCGGGCATGCCGTAAACCGGGATTCCGTTAGTGATCATCAGGCCGACGCCCGCAGTCGCCGACATCGTGCCCAGGGTCACCACAAAGCCGGATACCTTGAGCTTCGCCACGCAGAATCCGTTGATGAGCCCGACCACGGCTCCGGAGCCGAGTCCGGCCGCGATCCCGCTGGCAATGATGAGGGCGTTGTTGCCGGGAGACGCGGTGGCTGCGGCGGCCATGGTCTTGGCGGTGACGACGCTCGCGAGCGCCACGACGGCGCCGACTGAGAGATCGAAGCCACCCGCGATGATGACCAGCGCCTGACCGCAGGCGACGATCGCGAGCAGCGACGCGTTGCGCAGGATGTTGAGGATGTTGATGATGCCGTAGAACTGCGGATCGATCGCCGACATGCCGGCGACGAGCAAGACCAGCAGGGCCGGCAGGAACCCGACACGGCCTGCGATCGATCGCAGGCCGATCGCGCCTTGCGGGTTTGCGCTGACCAGCGCGGTGTTCACGCGACCTCCGCGGCGAGATGGTCGCGGAAGAAGCTGGACAGCACGTTCTGCTCGGTCTTCTCGGAGTCCGTCAGTTCGGCGGCGATGCGGCCGTGATGCATGACGTAGAGCCGGTTCGACAGCGCCAGAACCTCCGGCAATTCCGACGACACCACGATCACGGCGGCGCCGGCCTCGACCAGCCGCTTCATGAACTGGTAGACCTCGAGCTTGGCGCCGACGTCGATCCCGACGCTCGGCTCGTCGAACAGGAACACGGTCAGCTCACGCGTGAGCGCGCGTGCCAGCATCACTTTTTGACGGTTGCCGCCGGACAGCGCGCCGGCGCTCCGTTCGATGTTCGGCGGCCTCAGCTGCAACCGCTCCATGATGTCCGCGATCGTGGCGCGTTCGGCGGCCTGCCGCAGCACGCCGAAGCGCGCGAAGGCGGGCAGGTCGAGCACCGTCATCGATGCGTTCTCGCGGATCGGACGGGACAGCGCGAGCCCTTCGGCAACCCGATTGGCAGGAAAATAGGCGATGCCGCGCTTCAGGCTTTGCCTCGGGGTCGGGAATTCGTAAGGCAGACCGTCGATCCGGATCACGCCTGATGCCGCGGCCTCGATGCCGTAGACCGCGCGGATCAGCTCCGATTTGCCGCAGCCGACGAGACCGGCGATGCCGGTGATCTCGCCGGCGCGGGCATGGAAATTCACCTCCTGAACGCTGCCGTCCGCGAGCGTCAGGTTTTCGATGTCGACCATCACCTTGTCAGGCCGGTGGGCGATGGCCGGGAACAGCAGGTCGATCCTGCGGCCGGTCATCAGCTCCACCAGCTCGCCGTCGGTCGAGCCGGGGGCGTCGAGGGTCTGGATGTGGCGGCCGTCGCGCAGCACCGTCACACGGTCGGCAAGGGCGCGGATTTCGCGCATGCGATGCGAGACATAGATCAGCCCGACATTCTGGCTCTTCAGGCGCGCGATCAGCTCGAACAGCCGTCCGGTCTCGCGCTCGGTCAACGAGGCAGTCGGCTCGTCAAGGATCAAAAGGCGGACGCGGCCGAGCAGGGCCTTGGCGATTTCGGCCATCTGCTGGTGCGCGCGGGAAAGGTCGTCGATCCGCTGCGCCGGATCGAGATCGAAGCCGAGCTCGTCGATCAGCGCCCTGGCGCGCTTGCGCATCTCGCGCGAGCGCAGCACGCCGCCATGGGTGACCTCGCGGCCGAGGAACAGGTTCTCTTCCACCGTGAGGCTCGGGATCAGCGAGAACTCCTGAAAGACCGGGCTGATGCCGATCGTACGGGCCCGCTGCGGCGTGAGATGATGGATCTCCTCGTCGCCAAAATGGAACGTGCCTTCGTCCGGCGGAAACGTTCCCGAGATGACATTGATCAGGGTCGATTTGCCGGCGCCGTTCTCGCCGAACAGGACATGAAGCTCGCCGGCACGAACGTCGAGGTCGACCCGGTCGAGCGCGCGAACGCCGGTGAAGCGCTTTGATATCCCCCGCAATCGAAGCAGAGGCTCGGCAGGCTTCGGGTCAATCTCGACATCCATCCGCGTCTCCGTTGGGCCGTGAGCAAGACGGGTGGGAGCAGGTGCTCCCACCCGGCACCATTCGCGAGCGGCTTACTTGGCCTTGACCGAATAGACCGGTGTCCAACTCGCCGGAGCCAGCACGAGGTCCATCTGCAATTTCGGTACGGTGGTCTTGTCGATGACAGCGGCGATCGGCTGGACAAGGCTCATGACCGGCTTCTTCTCGATGAGACGCACTGCCTGATCGATCGCGACGGCGCCTTCTCCGACCGGATACTGGGTTGCGAAGGCGAGGATGTCGCCGCGGTTGAGCGCGTCAAGCATGGCCTGGTTTTCGTAAGACGATACGATCTTCAGGTCGCTTCGGCCGGCCTCGGCAACGGCGCCGATGGCGGCTTCAGCGGTGGGGGCGGTGCCCCAGATCACGTTCATGCCGGGATAGGCCTGCAAGGCGTCCTGAATGAGCTGAAGCTGCACGGCGACGCCGGAGTCGCCGAATTTCTCGGCCAGAATCTTGGCGTTCGGGTTCTTGGCAACGGCCTTCTTGAAGCCTTCGTTGAACGACTCCGCCCAGCCAGAGCCGGCCGGACCGGGGAACGTCACGATGTTGAGCTTGTCGCCAGGCTTGGATTGCGCCAGCAGGCCGGCGCCGGTGACTTCGCCCATGGCGACGAAGTCGACGTAGTTGGCCGCGGGCAGCGCGTTCGGCGGCAGCGGGTTGGTGACGCCGACGACCGGCACGCCCTTGGCCTTGGCTTCCTCGAACTTCTTGCTGAGGCCTGCGCCGGAGATGGCGCCGACGATGATGGCGTCCGGCCCGCTCGCCATGCAGTCATCGAATTGCGACAGCTGTTTCGGCAGGTTCTCGTAACCTCCGGCCTCGTAGAGGTTCATGTTGACGTTCATCGCCTCGGCCTGTTTGGCGATGCCATAGGCGACGGCGACCCAGAAACTGTCCTTCATGTGCGGAAACAGCACGCAGAGCCTGTACGGCTTCTCGGCCTTCGGCAGCGGCGTGTACTCGGCCGGCTTCGGTGTGCCGGACGACGCGTCGTAGACCTTCATCGGAAACCACGGCGTCTCGGCCGCGGCCGGCGCGACCGCAGCGGCAAGGGCGAGGCCGGCGGCAAGGCCGAGCGCGGGGCGGATTGGCCAAACTCGATTAGGGGAAAGGCACGTCGTACTCGTCATAGCACAATCCTCATGGCTCGAATGAAAGTGGAGGGGCGGTGTCGGATCCAGTTTTTCGTGAACGCTCTGTGCGGCTTGCCGGCGTCGCGGCCGGCATTCAGCCTGCTTTCCACGTTGCGACCGAGCGCCGCTCAAACACCTCGCGGAACTGGCGCGTCGATTCGGGAAGCAAGGCACCGGTGCCCCAATCGAGGATCACCGCGTGCTTGCGGATCGCGTCGAGCGCGTCGATTGCCCCGCTGCGATAGCGTTGCGCCACCAGCTCCGGATCGAGCCGGACATTGGCGACACGCTCGGAGCGGATCTTCGCACGGAGCGCCTCGGTCGCGACCTTGTCGACCTCGTAGTTACAGAGCTCGGCGTCGATGGTGTGCACCACGACGCCATAGTCCTTGGCGGCACGCTCGACCGAGACATAGTCGTCCTTGATATCCTCGACGACGAGGTTCGGATCGCGCTCCAGCGGATCGCCAAATCCGCCGCCGCCGGCGGTCGGACGCGAGAAAGTGTCGCCTTCGCCGATCGGGACGTCCGAGAAGATCGAGCCGAGCCGCTCCTCGGCCGTGCTGCCGGCGCGCTTCAGGGTCAGGCCGTGGGGCATCGACGGCAGGCCGCCCTCGATGCCCCACACGATCGCACGCTCGCGGTCGCAGATATAGGAGATCACGGTTTTCTCGGCCTGCAGCATCCGCGACGTCTTCACCACGCCGGCGCCGCCGCGCCACTTGCCGGGGCCGGGCGAGTCCTTGAGGATCTCGCATTCGGTGGTCAGGATCGGGTTGGCGCGCTCCTGGCCTTCGACCGGCTGCGACATCAGGCCGGTGCCGAAGCAGGCGGTCGTGACATTGCTGCCATCCTTGCCGTTGCGCCCGCCCCAGCCGCCCGGCAGCCAGTCATAGAACATGAAGATCGGCTTGTCGGAGCTGCGGGCATCGAGCCCGCCGGTGAGCAGATATTCGAGATTGAACGCGCAAGCGAGCGCGCGCTCCGGCATCAGCTTCGACCACATTTCGTAGATCGAGTTCATGATCTTCTCGAACGGCATCAGAAAGCCGGTGACCGCGATCGGCCATTTGGCGTCGACGATCGATCCTTCGGGGGTGATGATCTCGAAGCAGCGGTAGAAACCGGAATTGAGTGGCAGGTCGGGGAAGAAAGTCTTCATGCCGGCGGCGACGGCAGAGAAGGTTGCACCGAACGCCGAATTGTAGATCGAGCCGATGGTTGGATGGCTGCCGGTGAAGTCGTAGATTGCGCGATCGCCCTTGATCGTCATCTTGATGCGGATCGGGATCATGCCTTCGCCACCGGCCGGATCGCGGTCGATGAAGTCGACGGTTTCCCATTCGCCGTCCGGCAGCGCCGCGATGCGCTGGCGCGCCGAACGCTCCACATAGTCCTGGACGGCGGCAAGCCCGGTCTCGACGGTATCACGGCCATATTTGCCGACCAGGCGCAGGATCTCCCGTTCGCAGACGGCGGTGGCTTCGGCCTGTGCCTGGATGTCGCCGATGATCGAGGCCGGATCGCGCGTATTCGACGCGATCAGATGCGCGACGTCCTTGCGCAGGCCGTTCTTGTCGAACAGCCGGACTGGCGTGATGCGCAGGCCCTCGCGGAACATCTCGCGGGCGGCGACGTCGAACGATCCCGGCACGCTGCCGCCGACGTCGGACCAGTGTCCGTTGGACTGGCTGAAAGCGATGATCTTGCCGTCGGCGAAGATCGGACGGATCAGCCGCACGTCGGAGAAGTGCGTGCCGCCGGCATAGGGATCGTTGATGGCGAAAACGTCGCCCTCATGCATGTCGCCTTCGAAATGGCGCATGACATCCTTGCAGGTGAAATGCAGCGTGCCGACGTGGACGGCGATATCCTGGTTGCCCTGCGCCGCGCATTCGCCGTTGGCGTCATGCAGCGCGCTCGAGAAATCGCGATTGTAGATGACGAAGGAGTAGCACGTCCTCAGGACCTGCTCGCCCATCTGGTCGACGCTGGTGATGAAGGAGTTCTTCAAAACCTCGAAGGTCACGGGGTCGAGCGGGAGAGCTCCGGTCATGGTTCACTCCTTCACGCGGATGATGATGTTGAGATATCTGTCGACCTCGGCGGCGGCGCCGGGCGGAACGACGGTGGTGGCATCGACCTGCTCGATGATCGCGGGGCCTTGAAAGGAGAAGCCGCAGGGCAGGTTGTCGCGCCGATAGACGGGTGTATCGAGCCCGCTGCCCTCGAACCAGACCCTGCGGCGGCTGACCGGCTCGGGGCTAGCGCCGGTCGGCTTGTGGACGGCAAACTCGGCCTTGGGGACCACGCCCACTGCCTTCAGATTGAGACGGAAGAAGCTGACCGGCGCGCTGTCGCGGCGGAAATTGTATTCGCGCTGATGCTCGGCATGGAAGCTCTGCACCAGATCGGCGATCGCGCAGATCGGCCGCGGCGCGTTGACGGCAAGCGAACGCCACTGGCCGCGATACATCATGTCGATCGAGCGCTGCAGCACGATGTCCTGCTGCGCGACGCCCTCATGGATCAACCGTGCGAGCGCAGCCTTCTCGAGCTCGGCGAACTGTGCCTCGATCTCGGTGGCGTCGGCCTCGGCGGCGTCGACCATGCAGCTCTGCGAAAAATCGTGCTGCATGTCGACGAGCAGGCAACCGAGCGCTGAGGTCACGCCGGGATTGGGCGGTACGATCACGACGGGAATCGCCAGCTCACGTGCGACGTCGACCCCATGCAGGGCACCGGCGCCGCCGAACGCCACCAGCGCAAAGTCGCGCGGATCGTAGCCGCGACTGATCGAGATCAGCCGCACCGCATCCGACATGTTGGCATTGGCGACCTTGACGATTGCATCTGCGGCTTCGTGCAGGCCGAGGCCGAACGGCTTAGCGACGCCGCCCTCGACCGCTTGCCGCGCCAGCTCGGGGTCGAGCTTGACCTTGCCGCCGGCGAGATCGGTGCCAAGCCGGCCGAGCGTCACATTGGCATCGGTGTTGGTCGGCTGCGTATTGCCGTTGCCGTAGCAGGCCGGTCCCGGATAGGCGCCGGCCGATTGCGGGCCGTTGCGCAGCGAGCCGGCCGGATCGGTCCAGGCCAGCGAGCCGCCGCCGGCACCGATGGTGAGCACCTCGATCGATGCGAAGCGGATCGGATAGCCGAACTCGATGTGCCAGTCCTTGGTAATCCGCGACTGGCCCTCATAGGCGAGCGACACGTCGGTCGACGTGCCGCCCATGTCGAGGCCGATCGAATTGGGGAAACCGCAAAGACCGGCGATATGGCGGCTGGCTATGGCCCCGGCGGCGATGCCGGAGCCGGCAAGGCGCGCCGCGAAATCCTTCACGCTCGCCGGCGTCATCACGCCGCCGCCGGTGTGCAGCAGCAGAAGATCGCGGGTGTAGCCCTCGTCCGAGAGGCGTTCGCCGAGCCGGCTCGTGTAGTTGACGACGACCGGGCTCACCACGGCATTGGCGACCGTCGTCGAGAACCGCTCGTGCTCGAAGATTTCGGGAAGCACCTGCGAGGAGATCGAGACCGGAATATCGGGCATCTCGGCCAGCAGAATATCGCGCATGGCGCGCTCATTGGTGCCGTTGAGATAGGCGTTCATGAAGCACACCGCGACCGCGGCGACGCCGCGACGCTTGAGGATGCGTGCGACGCTGCGCGCAGCTTCGACGTCGAGCGGCTCGATCACCGTGCCGGCAGCATCGACGCGTTCGGGCACGGTGAGGCGGTCGCGCCGTGGCACATAGGGCCGGACCACGTCCTTGTAGGTGTCCCAGAGGTCTTCCTTGTTGGCGCGCCGGATCTCGATGACGTCGCGGAACCCCTTGGTCGTGACCACCGCGGTGCGCGGCAGGCGGCGGGTGATCAGCGCGTTCGTGGCAATCGTGGTGCCGTGCGAGAACAGCGCCACCTTGGACAGGTCGATGCCGGCCTTGGATACGCCGCCCATGATCCCTTCGATCGGATCGCGCGTGGAGGAGGTCTTCTCGATGCGCACGAGACCGGTCGTCTCGTCCATGATGCAGATGTCGGTGAAGGTGCCACCGACATCGACGGCCACACGAAGGTTCTGCGCCATGCCTCTTCCTTTCGAACGAGCGTTTCGCCGATCTTAGGCAGAGCGGCGGCCTTCGTTCTTGACGCTGAGCGCAGGAAGATTTGTGCGAGAGAGCGAACCGTGCCGGTGCCCATACATGCCCAGACCGGCGGCGGTGTGCCTAAGAATCGATCAGCAGGCCAGTCTTCAGGAGTTGGCTGTGCGCGAAATGGCGCGGGCCTCGCTCGGGGTGCATCCGAACCGGCCGCGATAATTGCGGCTGAACTGCGCCTGGTCGGCAAAGCCCCATTGATAGGCGATTTCCGAAATGCTCTTGCGGCAGTTCGCATCGCGCAGCAGGGCGTCGCACATTGAAAGGCGCTGGTTGCGGATGTAGGCGCAGACGGTCAGACCTTCGCCCTCGAAGATCTGGTGCAAATAGCGCAGCGAGATGCCGCAGCCGTCGGCAATCATCTGCGGCGTGAGCCGCATATCGTCGAGACGGGCCCGGATGAATTGCTCGCAACGCAGCAAATGGCCGTTGCGCACGGAGGACGAGTGACCGGTCAACACACGGTCGTCGGATTCAATGGCCATCGCAAGCAGCTCGATCAGGTGCTTGCCCATCATCGTGCGCGCCGTCTCGTCCATTTCCTCGATCCGTTCACCGGACAGGCGCAGCGTGTCGACGAACAGCGCGCCGACGCTGCGGCTGGCGTCGAATTGCAGCGTCGCGAGGCGCTCGGGCCGGGAAATGCGGGCGCGTAGTACCGCGCTCGGGATCTTCAGACACCACAGCGCCGTCGGATCCTGATGGCTGAACTCGTAGGGTAGGTGGCTGCGCTCGATCAGGAACGCGCCCGGCCGGCAGTGCACGACTTTGCCATCCTGCTCGAAACGGATTTCGGCGAGTTCGGGCACCGTGATCAGGAAGGATTCCTCCCGCTCGCTCAGGAGATGCCGCTCATGCCGCTTGTACAGCAGGCCGTTGGCAATGTTGCGGGACACCGAGACAGGGCCCATCGACCAAGCGCCAAGGCGCGCATTGAAGTCGCGCGTGCTCGGGAAACGCAGGTCGAGCGAGTAATAGGTCTTCGAGACGACTTCCTGCCAGTATTGGCGGCGGGTCTGCAACGGGATGTCGTTGGTCGTGTAGGTGACTTGCATGTCTCACTCCCGCCGCCGGCTGTGCCTCCGGTCGTCGTGTCCCCGGGCAAAGTTTGGCGAGGACAGCCGGACGGCGTCAAGTCGAATAAAACGGAAACTGATATTCTAGATTTCGATGGCCTCCTCGGCCTGATGTCGGTGGTCCATGCTGACCGGCGGCCGGGCCGGCCCGACGCCGGCAACCGCAAAGCGCATGAAATCGCGAAAAGCCATCGCAGCCCCCGATGGCTTGGTGTCGCGACGCCAGGCAAGACCGATGTCCATGCTGGGCACCTCGTCCTCGATGACGCGGGTCTCGATCCGCTGCCCCTCCAGCGACCAGGGCCGGTAGATCAGGTCGGACAGAATGGCGATTCCCATGCCGCCGGCGACCATGGAGCGGACAGCTTCGACCGAGGAGGTGCGGAACACGGTCTTCGGTTCGAGTGAGGCGTTGTTCCAATAGCGCATCGAGGTGTGCTTGGCCTCGTCGACCGTGAGCATGACGTAGGGATAGGTCGCGACGTCAGCGAGGTGGACCCGCTCGGCACGGGTCAGGGGATGCTCGGGCGCAAGCCACAGCCGGCGCGGCGATCGCAGCAAGGTCTCGCTGGTGAGCATGGCGTTGTCGCGCAGGTTCGAGACCAGCATCACCGCGAGGTCGAGGGCACCATCGACGAGTGCGCGCTCGAGCACGTCGCGCGGCGCCTCGAACAGCTCGATCGTGATCCCGGGGAAACTCGCCTTGAAGCGCATCTGATGACGCGGCAGGAAGTAGCCCGACACGGTGTAGGTGACGCCGACGCGGATCGTCCCGAACAGGGGGCCGGCGGACATCTGCGTGTCGCGCACCGCCTCGGCGACGGCGGCGAGGATATGACGGCCCTGGGAGAGGAAGCGGCTGCCCTCCATGGTGACGGTTACGCCGTTCGGCGCGCGCTCCAGCAAGCGGGCGCAGACGGTGGCCTCGAGCTGCTGGATCGCCGCGGTGACCGCTGATTGCGAGACGTTGAGATCGATGGCCGCCTGGCTGATCCGCCCGGTCTCGGCGGCGGCGACGAAGTAGCGGATCTGTTTCAGAGAAACGGACATCGCGGTTGTTCCGATGTTTGCACAACTCATGAGCAGTGTTTCTCAGCCCGAATGTGTCCGCTGCAACTCTCGTGCCGTCCGGCGGACAGCACACCGTGGCACAGACCTCAGATGTGCGAGCGCGCAATCGACAGCCACAGGTTTAGACTTGACCATGCGCGATCGCTCCGGCGCCCGCGGCCGAGGTCCGTTGGCAGATGCGGTGGGCCCCCTCGCGATTACGCCATGGCGCTGCGAAGCTTGCCCAGCAGCTCGGTCCGGCTCTTGCGTGCCGCAAGCGCCTGATCCATGTCGACCTTGACGAACTTCACCGGCGTGTTGGGCTGAAGCTGACCGATCAGATCCATGTCCGCGGCGATCACGGTGCCGACCATGAAGTAGCCGCCGCCGGATACGGCGTCGCGATGCAGCACGATCGGTTCGGTGCCGCCGGGAACCTGGATCGAGCCGTAGGGATAGCAGGCATCGGTGATGTTGGACGGGTCAGAGCCGGCGCCGAACGGCGGTTCGCGCGGAACGAATTCGAGCGCCTTGCCACCCTTGAAGCGGTAGCCGATCCGGTCCGCTTCCGGCGCGACCTTCCAGGTGTCGGAGAAGAACCCGCTGCCGGCGGCCTCGGTGATGCGGTGCCAATAGAGGCCGGGCATGGCGCGCAGCTCCGTCGGCATTCCCGCCGGTTGCCCGCGCAAATCGTTGGCGACGGTGCGGCCGTCCTTGACCGTCACGCTGGCACGGCCGACCGGCAATTCGTCGCCGGCCTCGAGCTTGCGGCCCTTGAAGCCGCCGAGCGCGCCGAGTGCGTAGGTCGATCGCGAGCCGAGCACCACGGGCACATCGATGCCACCGGCGACCGCGATGTAGCCGCGTGCGCCTCGCTTGAGGAAGTCGAAGGAGAGGATCTGGCCACGCTTCACTTTGAAGCTGGTCCAGGTCTCGCGCGGCTCGCCGTCGAGTTTCGGCGGCAGCTCCGCGCCGGTGACGGCGACCGTGGCGTCCTCGGTGAATTCGAGCTCGGGCCCCATGAACACCGCTTCAAGCACGGCTGCGCCCGCATCATTGCCGACGAGCAGATTTGCGGCGACCAGCGCGTGACGGTCCATGCCGCCGGAGAGCGGGATGCCGATGTGATAATAGCCGGGACGTCCGAGGTCCTGGACGGTGGTCGCAAGACCCGGCTTCAAAACCCTAACGGCCATGGAGAACTCCATCGAGCTTGCTGTTGTAGCCATCAATGTCGCGGTTGAACTCGGTCAACGAGAACGAGACGTCGCGGATTACAGGCGCAAACCGGCCGGCGTCGACGTCGGCGACCGCGGCGTCATAGGCTGCCCGGTCGATCGGTTTCCATTTCACGATGTCGCCCGGCTTGAACAGGCACATGAAGTCGCGCAAATAGCTGATGGTCTGGTTGGGATCATAGATCGGCATCGGCGTGATGCCGAACATCTGGTAACCGCCGGCGCCGCGCACCGAATAGATGCAGCTGAAACAGCCGCCATGTCCGACGGTGAGCTTCGGCGTATCCGTGCGCGGGCGCAGATATTTCGGGGCCTGAAGCTGCCGCTTGCGCTCGACCATCTGGTAAAGGAAGGGGAGGCCGGCGACGAAGCCGACCATCGAGACGAACCAGGGCGCGCTGGAATGCGCCTTGATGAAGGCATCGACGCTGTCGAGGCCATTGATCCGCGCGGCGTATTCGAGGTCGGTGCCGTCAGGATCCTGGTGACGCTCGCGGAAGCGCATCAAGGTCTCATGGGTCCAGGGATCGTTGTAGAGCACGGGGATCTCGATGATCCGCGTCTTGATCACCGGTTCCGATTTCTCGGATGCGGAATCCAGCCGCTTCAGCTCGGCGAGGAGATCGTCGGGCTTGATCCGCTCTGGATCGAACTTGACCTGATAGGACGCGTTCGCCGGGCAGATCTCGGTGACACCCTTGATCCTGGCATCGCGCACCGCATTGGTGATAAACAGGCTCTTGAAAAAGGCCTCGAGCGACATCGCTTCGCCGACCTCGGCGAAAATGTGCTCATCGCCGCCGAAGGAAAATCGAGTTTGCATGCTAGCGGCCTCCTGTTGCTGACGGGGCGGATTCTCTCGCCATCATGAGGCGACCTTCGCGGCTGATGGCGGCTGAGCGGTGGCAAGCGTGGCGGCATGGGACTCAAGCCAGGATTCGAGCCATGCCGTGTGGAAGCGCCCAGCCTGGACGTCGGCGTCGCGCGCCAGCGCCTGGTGTAGGGGCTTGGTCGTGAAAATGCCTTCGACGCTGAGCTCGGCGAGCGCGCGCTCGAGTTTCTTCATGGCGCTCGGCCGATCCTTGTCGTGCACGATCAGCTTGCCGAGCAGGCTGTCGTAGAAGGGCGGCACCGTGTATCCCTCATAGAGCATGCTGTCGAAGCGAACGCCGTCGCCGACGGGCAGGTTGAGCGCGCTCACCGTGCCCGGGTTGGGCAGGAAATTTCTGGCGGGATCCTCGGCGTTGATACGGACCTCGATCGAATGGCCGCTGACGCACATCTCGTTCTGGCTGATGCGCAAACGTTCGCCGCCGGCGATCCGGATCATCTCGCGGACGAGGTCGATGCCGGTGATCATCTCCGTGACCGGATGCTCGACCTGGATGCGGGTGTTCATCTCCAGGAAGTAGAATTCACCGGTGGCGTCGTCGTAGAGATATTCGAGCGTGCCGGCGCCGCGATAATTGACCGCTCGGGCGAGTGCCACAGCCGAGGTGCAGAGCCTCTCCCGCACGGCCTGGGTGAGCGAGGGCGAGGGGGCTTCTTCCCAGACCTTCTGGCGGCGGCGCTGCAATGAGCATTCGCGTTCGAAGCAATGGATCACGTCGTGTCCGTCGCCGAGCACCTGCACCTCGATATGCCGCGCGCCTTCGATCAGCTTTTCGACGTAAAGCCCGCCGTCGCCAAAGGCCGCGAGTGCCTCGGCCTGTGCCTGCGGCATCAGATGCTGAAACTCCCCGGGGGACCGCGCGATGCGGATGCCGCGTCCGCCACCCCCGGCGGCGGCCTTGATCATCACTGGGAAGCCGGTCTTCTCGACCAGCGCGAAGGCCGCTTCGGCCGATTCCAGCCGCCCCTGGCTGCCAGGGACGGTCGGCACGCCGGCCGCGGCGGCGGCCTCGCGTGCCGCGACCTTGTCGCCCATCAGCCGGATCGATTGCGCGGTCGGGCCGACAAAGATCAATTCCGCCGCTTCGACTGCGGCGGCGAACTCGGCGTTCTCGGCCAGGAAGCCGTAGCCGGGATGGATAGCGTCGGCACCAGTGCTCCGCGCCGCGGCGAGGATGGCGGCCTGGTTGAGATAGGATTTCGACGCCTGCGGCGGACCGATATCGACCGCTTCGTCGGCGAGCCTGACCGCAAGCGAGGCCTGGTCGGCCTTGCTGTAGACCTGCACGGTTGCAATGCCGAGATCGCGCGCTGCGCGGATGATGCGCACCGCGATCTCGCCGCGATTGGCTATGAGGAGCTTCTTGATCGCCATGGCTGGTCGAAGAGCCCTAAACGTCGATTTCGGCGATCGGCTGGCCGGCCATCACGGCATCTTCATTCTCGGCCAGGAAGCGGACGATCTTGCCGGCGATGCCGGCTTTCACCTCGTTGAACGATTTCATCACCTCGATGAGCCCGATCGTGTCGCTCTCGGCGACGGCGTCGCCGTCGTTCTTGTAGACCGGCTTGTCGGGTGCGGGCTTGCGATAAAAGATGCCTGGGAGCGGCGAGAAGATCTGCTGCGTTGCCATTGTTTCCTCTTGAGAGTCTTTGGTTCGTTGCCGCGACGGTTCAGCGCGCGGTGAGATAGGGGCGCACCGCCTCGCGGACGGCTTCGGCGATGGCGACGGCGTTCGGCGTGTCGGAGTGGATGCAGATCGAATCGGAGCCGACCACGATGTCGTTTCCGGCCACCGTGCGCGTCTTGCCTTCATTGACCGCCCTTGCGCATCGGGTTGCGGCGTCGGCCGGATCCTTCGCCTCGTGCTCGCGGGTGATGATCAGGCTGCCGTCGGCATTGTAGTCGAGGTCGGCATAGTATTCGGCGACGAAGGCATGACCGCGCCGCTCGTAGACCTTCTGGTGCAACGTTCCCTTCATGCCGAGCAACGGCACCTTGTAGACGTCAGCGGCATCAGCCACGGCTTCGGCGATCTCCTCGTTGCGCGATGCCATGCCGTAAAGTGCGCCGTGCGGCTTGATGTGATTGAGCGCCATGCCTTCGGCATCCAGGAAGGCCTTGAGTGCGCCGATCTGATAGAGCAGGCAATTGGCCAGCTCCTCGCGGTCGATCTTCATCTCCCGGCGACCAAATCCCTGCAGATCGGGCAGCGACGGGTGCGCCCCGACCTTGACGCCAAATTGCTTGGCGAGCTGCACGGTCTTGCGCATGTGATTGAAGTCGGAGGCATGAAAGCCGCAGGCGACGTTCGCGACGTCGATATGAGGCATCAATGCCTTGTCGTCGCCCATCTTGTAGAGGCCGTAGGCCTCGCCCATGTCGCAGTTGATCACGACCATCTCCTGATTTCCTTCCAACTGGCTTTGCATATGACCGGCGAAGGCCGCCCCGGGTATGACTGGCGCACCCAGGGCGGCGCATTGCCGGGTTACTTGGACACCAGATAGTCGAGCGGGATCTTTTCCGAGATCGTCCACTGGTCGATCACCTGCGGCTTGCCGGCCTCGGTGTCGACGATCAGGTAGCGACCCTGGTTCTGGTGGTGGATGTCCTTGGTGAAGGTGCGCGGCCCGAACAGCGTGGACTCGTTGTTCATCTTCTCGAGCTCGGCCACGACGGCTGCCGCATCGGTCGATTTGGCGCGTTCGACCGCCTTGGCCCAGACGTCGATCAGGACGTAACCCGGATAGACGTACTGGCTGGAGGGGTCACCGCCGGTGACCTCCTTGTACTTCTTGTTGAACTCGTTGACCTTCGGGTTCGGATCGTCGCCATAGACCGAGCCCTGCACCGGGACGTAGAAGTTCGAGAGGTCAGGAACGGCGTTCATCCAGTAGCTGCCGTCGACACCCGACCCGTTGAGGATCATCGACTTGATGCCGGCGGCGCGGATCTGCTTGATGGCGGAGACAGCGCCCGGCATCATCGTGCAGAGCATGATGGCGTCAGGCTCCTTCGGCATGCTCTTGATGCGCGTGATCTGCGAGGCTATCGAGGCATCGTCGTTCTTGAAGGTGTCACTGCCGACCAGCTTGGCCTCCTTGAGGCGCGGCAGCATCCAGTCGAAGCCGTCGCAGATGCCCTTGTTGTAGACGGTCCAGCTGTCGAGCAGCCGATAGAAGCTGCGCGCGTTCTTCTTGGTGTAAGCCCATTCCGACATGGTCGCTCCCTGCACCGGTGCCAGCACCGAGGCCGAGAACGAGAACGGGCCGACGCCGGGGATGCCGGCCTTGATCGATTCGGCGCAGAGGAAGAAGGAAACCTTGCCGGCAGCCTGCGCCTGCAACGCCGCGGGCGCGCCGAAATCGTAGTCGCAGGAGACGATGACGAGGTCGGCACCCTGGTCGAGCACCGCAAGGCCGGCTTTGGCACCCTCGGCCTGATCGGTCTTGGTGTCGGCAAAGACGGGCTTGATCTTCTTGCCGAGCAGGCCGCCGGCCTTGTTGATCTCCTCGATCCGGATCAGTGCCGCGTCCTGCGCCGGCTTGTCGTAGGCTTGCATGAATCCGGATGCCGCGGTCGCAAACCCAACAACGATCTCGTTGGCTGCCCGGGCAGGCGTGAACCAGAGCGCGGATGCTCCGGCCAAGATGCTGAGTAATGTCGTAAAGCGCATATCCCCACTCCTCCAATTGTACAAACAAGCGTCAGTGCAGTTCCTTCAGCGCGGTCTGGACCGGTGGCGTCAGGCGGCGCCGCAACGGCCATCGACGCCAGGAGAATTCCTGGTTGCGGGTCAGTCCCGTCGGCAAGTACATCAGGATCGCGATGGTGATGATGCCGATCGCGATCTCCTGGACACCGTTCGGCAGGCCGACGGTGTGACCGCCGAGGCTGATGCCCTTCTCGAGATTGCGGAACAGCTCGATCAACACGGAGATCGCGACCACGCCCGAGACGGCTCCGCTGAGGCTGTACATGCCGCCGACCACCAGCATCGACAGCGTGATGAACGTCGTCCGCAGATAGAATGCGCCGGGATTGACGATGCTCAGGAAATGCGCGTAGAGCGCGCCGGCGAGCCCGATGATGAAGGCGCTGACGACGAAGGCGATCAGCCGTTCGCGGACGATGTCGACGCCGGAGGCGCTGGCCGCGACCGCTTCGTCTCGCGTGGCGCGAAGTGCCAGTCCGGAGCGCGAAATCGAGTAGAGATAGGCGATCGCGATGGCCACGGCGCCGCCGATCCATCCGGTCCAGACATTCATGGTGGGCGGAATGCCGACGATCGAACCCTGTCCGCCCGTCACCGAATCCCAGTTCGAATAGACATTGTTGATGACGCCGAGCAGGCCGAAGGTCGCGATCGAGGCGGCGATGCCCGAAAGGCGCATGATGACGCGCCCGACGATCAGCGCGAACAGTGCCGCAAACAGTCCGGATATCGGCGTCGCTACCCACATCGGCAGTTGCGCGTGGAGCAGCCATGCCGGCAGGCCCTTGAGCGTGATCGACTTCATCACCGGCGGAATCGTGAGCCAGGCGGTCATGTAGGCGCCGAGGCACATGAAGCTGATATGGCCGAACGACAGCAGGCCCGAATTGCCGACGAAGACGTAAAGCCCGACCACCACCATGATGTTGATGAACATCTCGACCACGGTGCGGTTGAAGGCCCGGCTACCGAATTGATAGGAGAGGGCCGCCATGATGAGCAGCGCCACGATCAGCACGATCGGCGTGATGATCGTTTGCCGGATGACGGACGGCCGCTGCGACATCGATCAGACCCTCTGCTTGGCGGATTTCGGTGCGAACAGGCCCTGCGGCCGCACCAGAAGGACGACGATGACGGCGCCGTAGACGAAGGCGTCGCGGAATACCCTGGCGTCATGCGGCAGGGTCGCCTGGAACACGACGCTGGCCGCACCGATCAGGAAGCCGGCGGCAACGGCGCCGGGAATGCTGCCGAGGCCGCCGATCACGGTCGCGATGAACGCGATCAGCATCACGTTGGCGCCCATGCCGATGTCGGCGGTGCCGGAATTGGTCGCCAGGATCAGGCCGATCGCCGCCGCCAGCATGCCGCTGATGGCGAAGGCCAGCAGGATCACGCCGTTGGCGCGGACCCCGAGCATGCGCGCCATGGTGAAATTGTCGGCGGCCGCGCGCATCTCGAGCCCGTAGCGCGTGCGCTTGAGGAACAGGACGAGGACCACCAGCACGGCCAGCGTGATGATGATGGTCACGACCTGGAGCATCGGGATGTGAGCGCCGAGGAATTCGACCGGCAGGCCGAGGCTCGGCCACAGCGTGATCGACTTCGGCCGGCTGGAAAACAGCATCAGCAGGAGATGCCGGATCACGAAGCCGAGTGCGAAGGATGCGATCATCATCGTCGCCGGATTGGCATTGCGGAAGCGGCGGAAGACGACGATCTCCGACAGGATCGACAGCGCGGCGCCGATCAAGAGCAGCAGCGGGATCAGCAGATAGAACGGTAGCTGCCCGGCAAAGACGATCGCCGCCGCATCGATCGACGGCCACAGCATGGCGAAGACGCAAAACGCGATGAAATCGCCGTGCGCGAAGTTGACGAGCCGCATCACGCCGAAGATCAGGGCGATACCGAGCGCGCCAAGGGCGTAGAGGCTGCCGAGGCTGAGGGCATCGAAGATGATCTGGAGCAGCTCGCGCATCTCAATGATCTCCGAAGCCGAAATAGGACTGCTTCAGACGATCATCCCTGACCATATCGGCCGCTGGGCCCTCGAGCACGATGCGGCCGCCGCGGATCAGGACCATCCGTCCGCCCGTCATCATGGCGCGTGTCGAGCTCTGCTCGACGATCAGGAGTGTGAGCTTGCGCTGCGTCCGCAGCCGCACCAGGATCTCGTAGACCTGGTCGATGATCTTTGGCGCAAGGCCGAGCGACGGCTCGTCGATCGCCATGATGCGGGGCGCGGCCATCAAGGCGCGGCCAATGACGAGCATCTGCTGCTGGCCGCCGGAGAGCATGCCCGCCGGGGTGTGGCGGCGCTCGGCCAACATCGGGAATTCCTCGTAGACCTGATCCAGATCGTCGGCGATCTTCTTGCGGTCGGCGCGCATGCCGGTTCCGACCTTCAGATTCTCCTCGATCGTCAGCGCGCCAAAGACATTGCGTCCCTCCGGAACCAGGGAGAATCCACGCCGGGCGATGTCTTCGGGTGCGGCACCCGTGATCTTTGCGCCATCGATCATGATGGACCCGGAACCCGGTGGCACGACGCCGGCGATGGCGTTGAGCAAGGTCGACTTGCCGGCGCCGTTCGGGCCGGTCACGAACAGGATTTCGCCTTCATCGATCTTCAACGTCAGGCCGCGGAGAGCCGTCAGGCGGCCATAGCTGACGGTGATGTCGTCGACGGCAAGCAGCGTCATGACGCGACGGCCTGTTCGGCGGCGACCGGAAGCAGCTCGTCGCGCTGCGTGCCCATATAGGCGTGCCTGACCGCGTCGCTGTCACGGATCTGAGTGGGCGGGCCGGCTTCGATGACCTCGCCGGAATCGAGGACGTAGATGCGCTCGCAGAGCTCGAGCACGAGGCCGATATTGTGCTCGATCAGCAGCACCCCGACATTGAGCTCGCCGGCGATCCGCCGGATGATGGCGGCAAGTTCGTGGCTCTCATGCTCCGACATTCCTGCCGCCGGTTCGTCGAGCAGCAGATAGCGCGGTGTGCACATGATGGCGCGGCCGATCGCGACGCGGCGCTCGTCGGTATAGGGCAGGGCGCCGGCGATGGTGTTGGACAGATGCGAAATGCCGAGCCAAGCCATGACGCGCTCGGCTTCACCGATCGCCGCCGGACGGGATTGGCCCAGGCCGACGCCGGTGACCTCAAGGTTGTCCATCACCGGCAGGTCGCGGAAAAGTCGGCCCGACTGGAAGGTTCGCGCCACGCCTTTGCGGCGCAACTTGTGCGCTGCAATGCCACTCAGCGTCTCGCCTTCCAGTTCCACGGTTCCGGCGCCAACCGGCTGGAAACCCGTCAGCACATTAATAAGGGTGGTCTTGCCGGCTCCGTTCGGACCAATCAGTCCGGCGATACGTCCCCGCGGTACGGTCAAGGTCACGTTGGACAGTGCCTTCAGGCCTTCGAATTGGACGCTGATATCGCGAGCGACCAACTCCAAACCATCGGACATGACCTCAATGCCTCTCACTCGCGAACCGATGGATTGATTTTTCCGGTCCGCCGGGGGATTGTAAAATTCGAAATATCGTTCGCTGATATCGGAAATTTTTATGTCTCTGACGTTCCGTCAGGTTCGGCATTTCATCGCAACCGCCGAGACCGGGCGCGTTTCGGCTGCCGCGGCGGCGCTCAGCGTGACGCAGTCTGCGGTCACCGCGTCCATCAAGGCGCTCGAGGCCGAGCTCGGCCACAAGCTGTTCGACCGTCACTCGAACGGCGTGACGCTGACCTTTGACGGACGGGAGTTCTTGCAGCGTGCCCGCGCCATCGAGGCCAGCGTATCGGATGCGATACGCGGGCCGCATCGCTGGGGAATGCAGGTGGACGGCACCGTCGATGTCGCCGTCAGCTACACCATCGCCGGATATTTCTTGCCGCCTTTGTTGTCGCGCTTCTGGCGATCATTCCCGGGCATCACGGTGCGTCTCCACGAGTTTCCGCGCGACGCGATCGAGCAGAGCTTGATCAGCGGTAGCGTCGATGCGGCCATCATGCTGGTTGCGAACTTGCATGACCGGCACTCCATTCGCTCGCGGCTCTTGTTGCGCTCGCCGCGTCGCTTGTGGACTTGCGTCAATCATCCGTTGCTTCGCAAGGACAGCATCAAGCTGGCGGACCTGGTGAGCGAGCCCTATCTGATGTTGACCGTCGATGAAGCCGAACGCTCCGCGATGCGTTACTGGCAGCATACGGCGTACGTGCCGAACGTCATCTTCCGGACCCTGTCGGTCGAAGCGGTTCGCAGCATGGTCGCAACCGGCATGGGAATTACAATCCTGTCCGACATGGTCTACCGTCCCTGGTCGCTCGAAGGACATCGCATCGATCTCAAGACGCTCGATGACGACGTCCACACCATGGATGTCGGGCTTGCCTGGAAGGACAAGGCGAAGCTTTCTCCGGCGGCTCGCGCGTTCTGCGAGTTCGTCGCTCATTCCTATCCCGGATCCGAGCCGGTCCAATTTGAATAGCGGACTTGCCCGTGCCAAGGCAGGTTTGATGATGGATTGGACCGAAGGTTGCCGACACGTGCCTCTGCGCCAACGTCGAACAGGGCAAAGGCGGCGCAGGACGTCAGGAGGTACCTGTCGGCTTGGACATTGCTGAAAGCGCGCGTCTCAGGGCAGTGGCGGCGACAACGCCTGCGCAGCAGCCGGCGCCTTTGACGAATATGTCTTTTATGTAGCCATGCCTGCCGGCGAGCAGCTTTTGAATGAGTTCGAAGCCGACAATGACGGCGAGCAGTGCCAGCAGGATTGGCAGGACATGCTTCGGATAGGCGAGCGAAAAGACGGCTCCGACAACGAAGAGCGCGGCAAAGCGATCGGCGTTTGGCGATATCAAGGTGTGGGGACGAAATGCCATCGTCGTATCGGTGACGATGAAGAGGCCGAGGATCAAACCCCAAGCCAAAAATCGGAATGCGGTTTGGGGCATTTCTGAGCTCAACGGGCCATGCTGCCGGGCGCGGCATTGAGCGGTGCGCCGCCAATCGAAACGGGACCCGAAGGCCTGGCGGCCCGAGGCGGCGGCTTTCTCGGCTGCTGGGTAGTTGGCGCGATCGGGGCACGCGGCACCTCGGCCGTAACAGGTGGCGGCGGCGCTGCCGGCGGGGGCAGATGCTGCAACTCTTCGACCTTCGAGGTCAGGACCGCCAGCTGGTCGGTAATGGCCTTCAACTGCGCCTGCCCGTCGGCTACCGACCGATCGAGTGCGGCGAGGTCTTCCTCGAGCTTCTGCTGGGCCGCGAGGAGAGTTGGCAATGCCTCCTTGTCGCTCCTCGTCGTCGCCCCGCCGGACGATTCGTGGCTTATGGCGGGGACCAACGCCGCGACTTCAGGCCAAGTGTAGACGCCGCCGGCGCCGACAAGGGCGACGACGACGATCAGAAGAAACCACGGCCAGCGGCGGCGACCGGCGGGCAGGGGGCTGTTCGGCGCATGGCCGTGCCACGCCTGGTCGGAATCGTTGTCCATCAATGCTTCCTAGGCGCCTCTGGCATTCGTTGCAATCGATACGGAGTTCGACCATGTTACCGGGTAATGCTTCATTTGCCCGTTCCCCGCTCAGCGCCTACCCGTACTTCCCAGCTCCTCGAAGAACTCGTCGCGCAAGCACCTGACGGCCCCGTCGACCTCGAATGGCTCCTCAGCAATCTGGACAGGCGCTCGTTCGGGCTGCTCCTGCTGTTGCTGGGGCTGCTTGTGATCGTCCCCGGCGTGGCCACAATTGCGACGCTGGCCCTCCTGTTTCCGGCGGTCGAGATGATGTTGGGGCACAGTGCTCCATCTTTTCCTCGCTTCCTGTCGAAGCGGCCGTTCGACTTCAAGCGATTCAAGCGGTTCACCGTCAAAGCAGGTCCGCTGCTGCGCGCGATCGAGAACATCAGCCGGCCGCGCTGGAACGCGCGCCATGACGTGACTGACCGGCTTGTTGGGTTGGTCGTGTTCCTGCTGGGCCTGTTGGCGGGCTGGCCCCTGCCTCTGGTCAACGTCATTCCCGGGATTGTGGTCGTCCTGATCGCGATCGCTTACCTGCAGGAAGATGGTCTGCTGCTGGCCGTAGCAATGGCGGCCGCGGTGATGTCCCTGCTTGGCCTTGGATGGACGCTCTGGACGTCGGCCGCGGCCGTGATCAGCTGGATCGCGGTCTGAAATACCGCGGCAAGCCGCGGGATAGATGCGCTACAGGAACCGATGAAGCTTAAGACATTGGTTATCACTTTGCTTTCATTTTCACCGCCTCATTCAACAAAGAGGCACCATGTCTGACATCACCATTCCCGGCGGAAAAATTCGTTCCTTCATCGAGCGGATCGAGAATCTGGACGCTGAACTGCAGGAACTGAACGAGCAGAAGAGGGAAGTTTTTTCGGAAGCCAAGGGTGAGGGTTTCGACGTGAAGATCCTCAAGGAGATCGTCAAACTGCGAAAGCAGGATCAGGATGAGCGCGACGAGCGCGAATCGCTGCTCGATCTCTATATGCGCGCCATGGAAACGGCACCGGCCGACAAGGCTGCTGCGAAAGCGGCGTGAGACGCCCGCTGCGTTCCCCGCGATCGACACTCCGGGGGCGCGCGATCTCTCGGCGGACGAACTTCCCAAGTTCGTCCGCCCCCGTCCCATCAACCATTCGCGCGGCGTTGGTCGCACCTTCCGCTCATGATTGCGTCTTCCGATCGGATCGAAGTAGCGCTCGATCAGGGTTGATGCGGCG
This sequence comes from Bradyrhizobium sp. 33ap4, assembly GCF_032654765.1. NCBI lineage: Bacteria > Pseudomonadati > Pseudomonadota > Alphaproteobacteria > Hyphomicrobiales > Nitrobacteraceae > Bradyrhizobium > Bradyrhizobium sp. 33ap4. The sequence continues at coordinate 39,339 of NZ_JAUMTJ010000032.1, forward strand.
ATGCGCAGCGGAGCGCTGGAACCGGCAATCCAAGGTTATCGCGACGCTTTGGCGCCCCGCACCGTTTCGACCATGGTTCGGAAGGTGATCGAGTATCTGGGGGCCTCGACCGGCGGAATGCTGTGCTCCCATATCTGCCGTGCATCACCGGCCATCAGGTAGAGTGATCGGGGCGCCGCATCGAGCGTGAACCGCTCCCATCCGTTTTCCGTCCGACAACGAAAACGGAACTTGCATGCGGATCCCAGGGACAGTCCAAAGATCCGGTCGAAATGCGGCTTGTCGCGGTGCCAGCCGATACCGACGCCGCGATCATACTCGGTGCACAGGATCTGCCCGATCTCGGTCGACGCGCCGCCGAAGGATTGGATCGCGGCGACGATGCCGTTTAACCAGGACGGGAACGGTTCGGCACATTCCAGTCGGCGCGACCCATAGTCGTACCGGTAACCGAACGAAGCCACGCGGCGCTTGCCTTCGAATTGTCCGAACTGGAAGGGGGCAAGCGGAAGTGCCCGGATGTGGCGGATGAGTTCGCCCTCGGCCGCTTTGGAGATGAAATCCGGCGCGTAGTGCAGACCCGCCGGTCCTGCGGCGGGCGCATCGAACATCGACAGTTGCTCGGACAAATCTGGTACCGTCAGTGTTTGCGAACCTGTCACGAATATGGGCGCGCCGAGACAGAATTCAAACCGGCCGTCAGTTCGCTCGGGCTTCCACCTGGCGCGGCTTCGATGGGCGAAAGGCGGCGTCAAAGCTCGGTCTCGGCATTCTCTTTCGCCACGATCTTCAGGCCTTGGCCAGGAGCGATTGCCGCAACGTCGTCGGCTTCGTTCCATCGCCGCGGGTGACGGCGCTACGAGGACCAGTTGGCCTTAGGGACAGGCTCTCAAGCCGAATGTATCCAATACAGAAATGTCGGCTTCAAAAGGACCGATCGAACTCGGAAAATGCGCTTCGATCGCGGAAGCCAGAACATACATATATCCATGTAGATATAGATAGTTATGGAGGGCTTCAGGTGTGAACATTATCCTCCGTCAAACCAGCTGCTGTCCAAAATTTAGATACGGAGATTGACTTCTGGATACATTCTGTTCAATTTCCGCTCACAATAAAATCAATCCTGGGAGGACCCGGTGACCGGCAGTTCGGGCGCGCGCGGGGCGAAATTGACGCAGACGACGGCCGTGCTGGTGATGTGCGCGGTCCTGATCGTCATTTTTTCGATCTTCCTGAAGGGCTTCCTGACGCTGGGCAATCTGTTCGCGCTGGCGCGCAACATTTCGATACTCGGCATTCTCGCGCTCGGCATGGCCGTGGTCGTGATCGGGCGTGGACTGGATCTGTCGCAAGTCGCCTCCTTTGCCGCTTCCACCGCGATCGCGATCATTCTGATGAACTCGGGCTACGCGACACCGGTCGCGCTGCTGATCGGCTTCGTGATGGCGATCGCCATCGGCGTCCTGAACGGGTTTCTGATCTCGGTGATCGAGATGCCGCCGTTGCTGACGACGCTGGCGTCGAGCCTTGCGGTGCTGGGGATCGTGCGCACCACAGCGGTGCAGCACTATGTCGTCTATCTTTCCAAGGGGCATGACGAATTCCTGCGGCTCGGCGGCAACATCTGGGGCGGCGTTCCGATCTCGATCCTGATCTTCGCGGCCACCGCGGTCGTCGTGCATCTTTTCCTGTCGCGCACCGTGATCGGGCGCTTCGTCTATGCCCATGGCGACAATCCCGACGCCGCGCGTCAGACCGGTCTGCCGACCCGCCCGCTGACCATGATCGAGTACGCGCTGTGCGCCGCGATCGGGTATGTCGGCGGTGTCGTGATTGTCGCGCAGACGGCGCTGATGCATCTCCAGGTCGCGGAATCGACGATCATTTTCGACGTCATCATGGTTGTGGTGCTCGGCGGCGTCAGCCTCGTCGGCGGCCGCGGCAACGTGATGAGCGTCATCGCCGGAACGCTGCTGATCGGCGTGCTGCTGAACGGCATGACCATCATGGACATGGACGTGCAGACCCAGAACATCGTCAAGGGTGTCGTGCTGCTGATCGCGATCCTGCTCGATTCCCGGCTGCATCCGCGCGACGAGGAGACGTCGAAGCAGGGCGATTAAAGCTCTGCATCAACCAACGGGCCGCAACAGTCGGCCGACATAACAGGGGAGGAATTGACATGACGAAAGCTGTGCACAGGAGGGCGTTTGCCGGCATCGGGCTGGCGGCGATGGTGGCAACCGCCGCGCTGGTGGCTGCGCCATCGCAGGCGGCCGGGCCGCGCGACCAGCTGCGCGAGAAATTCGACAAGTCGCTCAAGGGCAAGACGGTGGCCTGGTCGCCGGTCTGGATGGGTGTTCTGGAATCCGAATGGACGCGCGTGATGAAGGATCGTTTCGACGATTACGGCATCAAGCTCGTCACCCGCGACGCCAACATGAAGTCCGACATCCAGCTTCAGACCGTCAGCGACTATATCAACGACAAGCCCGACGTGATCGTGGTGCAAAATCCGAACGTCACGCTGCTCGCCAAGGAGCTGAAGCGTGCGATGGACGCGGGCATCTATGTCGTGCAGGTCAACATGGCATCGAACACCCTGACCGACGCCTATGTCGGCGTCGATGCCAAGGATCTCGGCACCAAGATCGCGCGCGAGGTCATCAATCAGTGTGGCGGCGGCAAGGGCTCCGGCGAGGTTGCGATCCTCGAAGGTGAGGCGACCGCGGCCTATTCGCTCGACATGAAGAATGGCGCGATGGAGGTGTTCAAGACCGACCCGTCGATCAAGGTCGTGTCGTCGCAGCCGACCAGCTGGGACGCCAACAAGGCCGGCGACATCACGACCACCGTGTTGCAGCAGCATCCCAAGCTGTGCGGGATCCTCAGCGTCTGGGGACCGCAAACCGCGGGCGCGGCGCAGGCGATCAAGGCCGCCAACATGGGCGACAAGGTGAAGGTGTTCGTCGCCAGCGACGGCCAGCCTGCGGATTGCGATCTGCTCGAGCAAGGCGCGTTCTCCGCGAACCTGTCGTATCGCGCCGACGTGCAGGGCCAGACCATCGCCGACGCGGTGATTGCGCTGTTGCAGAGCGGCGACAAGCCGGGCGCGAAGAACATCGCCTATTACACGACCCCCGCCTGGGTGAAGTCGAAGGACGATCGCATGTACTGCTTCAGCATCCCGAAGGGCGCGAAGTAAGTCGTTCCGGCGCCCGCGCCCACCGCGGCGCGGGCAGGCCGGAGCTGTCGATCCCAATCCCCCGCGTCGTCCCGCCGTTCGGCCGCTGCTGCGCCGAGCCCGCCGGAGTCTGTTGATGAAGAGCCTGCAACGAGCCTGGCACCGCCATTCGCCCCAGTTGTTCCTGGGCGAACTGCTTGAGAAGCGCTGGATGGAGCCGATCATTCCATTCACGCTGACGATCGCGGTTTTCCTGGCCTTCGCGATCATGATCCCGCGCTACCTGACGGCGGGCAGCCTGCAGGAATTGATGCGGAATTTCGCGGAGCAGGGCATGGTCGCGGTCGCGATGGCCTTCTCCGTGCTGTCGGGCGGCATCGACCTGTCGGTCGGCGCGGTGTTCGCGATGTCGAACTTCCTCGCGCTCTATCTGTATCTCATCCTCGGGCTGCCGCTGCCCGTGACCATCGTGCTTGTGGTCCTGTTCGGTGCGGCGATGGGCGCGATCAACGGCGGCCTGATTGCCTACGGCAAGACCCGGCCGTTCCTGACGACGCTCGTCGTCCTCATCATCGTCCGCGCCGCCTACAACAAGGTGACGGTTGCGTTCACGAACGAACTCGCGAGCATCGACAGCGGGTCCAGTACGTGGGACTTCATGGATTCGGGGAGGGTTCTCGGCATTCCCTTCAACATGCTGGTGCTGATCCTGCTTGCGGTCGGAACCCACTTCTTCCTCACCCGCATCAAGCCCGGCGTCCACATCATGGCGGTCGGGTCGAGCCGCAAGGCGGCCCGCCACGCTGGCGTCAACGTCAAGCGCGTGCTGTTCTCCGCCTATGTGATGTCGGGCGCGATCGCGGCGCTGGCGGGGATCCTCTATGCCGCGCGGCAGAGCAGCTCGGGCACCGACACCGGCGTCGGCTGGGAGATCAACGCGCTGGCCGCGGTGGTTCTCGGCGGCATCAGCCTGTCCGGTGGCCGCGGTACCATCGCGCGCGCCGTCATGGGCGCGGCGATCATCTTCATGCTCACCAGCGGCATGGTCCGGCTCGGCATCTCCGGCAACCTGACCACCGCCATCATCGGCATCATCCTGCTGCTCGCGGTCGGCTTCAACGTGAAGTGGGTCAAGAACAAGGGCAAGGTGCTGCAGAAGGTCTACGTCACCCCAAGCTGGGTTGATTTCGAGCCGCCGCCGTCGGTCGAGCGGGGCAGCGGCACGCCGTTCGCGGAGAACGATCGCCTGAAGAACGCGGAAGCGATCGCGCTCGACATGATCGAGGGCCCGGAAGACATCATCCTTGACCGCAAGGACAACCTCTACACCGTCAACCGCAACGGCTCGATCATCCGCTTTCTCGCGCCGGACTATACCGTGCGCGAAGAGTTCGCGCGCATCGGCGGCCGGCCGCTCGGGTTGGCGTTCGATCGGGATCAGAACCTGCTCGTCTGCATCGCGGGCATGGGCGTTTACGGCGTGAAGCCCGATCGCTCGGTCTTCAAGGTCACCGACCGCACCACGCGCACGCGTACGCGCCTCAAGGACGACTCGCGGCTCTATCTCGCTGACGATCTCGACGTCGCGCCAGACGGCAAGATCTATTTCAGCGAGGCCTCGACCCGCTATGAACTCACCGACTGGGCGCTCGACGGCTTCGAGGGGCGCGGCAACGGCCGGCTGATCTGCCACGATCCGAAGACCGGCACCACCAGGACGGTCCTCAAGAACTTGACGTTCCCGAACGGCATCTGCATTTCGCATGACGGTCAGTCGGTGCTGTGGGCCAGCACCTGGCTATGCCAGATCAATCGCTTCTGGATCGCCGGCCCGAAGGCGGGCACCAGCGAAATCCTGATCGACAACCTTCCGGGCTATTGCGACAACATCAACCGCGCCTCCGACGGCAAGTATTGGCTCGCCTTCGTCGGCCTGCGCACGCCGGTCTACGACCTTGCGATGCGCAACCCTGTTTTCCGCACCCGCATGGTCAAGCAGATCCCGCCGGACGAATGGCTGTGTCCGGGCATCAACTACGGCTGCGTGGTCAAGTTCGACGACAACGGCGTGGTGACGGAATCGCTCTGGGATCCAGGCGGGCTTTCGCATCCGACCATCACGTCGGTCCGTGAACACAAGGGCTATCTCTATATCGGGGGTCTGGAGAACAACCGCATCGGCCGCATCCGCCTGCAGGACGCCGACCCGACCTGGGAAGCGCACAAGTCCTATTGGGGAAGGGCCTGAGCCATGTCTCTGCTTGGCGATATCATCGATCGCGTGCTGTCCCCGAACCGGGAAATTCACGGCATTCCGGTGCTCGACGGCGCCTTCTCCCCGAACCAGCGGCTCGATCAGGCGCGCCAGCTCGGCGACGAGATCGAGCGACCGGACGACATTGCGCTCGGGCAGGACGGTGCGCTCTACGTCTCGACCGGCAACCACGTCCTGCGTTGCACGGGAGACGACTTCAACACGCGCACGGAGTTCGCGACGCTCGACGGCCCGGTCGGCGGGCTTGCCTGCACGCCGGACGGCCGGCTGCTCGCCTGCGTCTCCGGCGTGGGGCTGGTGGCGCTTTCGCCGGCTGGCGAGATCATCGGCAAGCTCGAAAGCGTCGGCGGTGAAAAGATTGCCTGTCCGCTGTCGGTGACGGTCGCGCCGGACGGGGCGATCTACCTGACCGACGGCTCGCGAAACAATCGGCCAGAGCATTGGCTGACCGACCTGATGCAGAACCGCGCCCCCTCGGGCCGGCTCATCGCCTGCAATTCCTCGCTCGGCAATGCGAGCGTGCGTGCGGACAAGCTCGCATGGCCGCTCGGCTTGGTCGTATCCGGCGACGGCAAGGAGGTCTGGGTCGCCGAATCCTGGACCCACCGCCTGACCGCTTTTTCACGCACGGGTGACGACAGGCGCGTGATCGTCAAGAATCATACCGGCTACCCGGCGCGTCTTGCCCGAGGCGCGAACGGTGAGGTCTGGATGGCCTTCCTCGCGCTGCGCACGCAATTGACCGAATTCGTCCTGCGCGAGCGGGCATTCTGCGAAGAGATGATGCGGACGGTGCCACCTGAGCTTTGGATCGGGCCGGCGCTGGATGGCCGCCTCAATCCGCGCGAACCGACCCAGATCGGCCGCATCAAGAAACTCGGCATCCAGAAGCCGTGGGCCCCGCCGCGTTCCTATGGCCTTGTCGCCCGGCTCGACGCCAGGGGCGCGGCGACCGAGACGCTGCACAGCCGGGTCGATGGTCGGGTTCATGGAATCACCGCCGTCCGCCCGATCGGCTCGCGCGTGCTGGCGGTGTCCAAGGGACGCGATTGCCTCGTCGAACTGCCGCCTGGTCGCGGCATGCAGGAAGGATGAACGCCATGCCGGCGGAACAACAGGCAGGGACCCCGCTGCTGCGGATCGTCAATGGCAGCAAGGTCTATGGCGGTCTGCACGCGATCGATGGCGTTAATTTCGATCTGCGGCCGGGCGAAATCCACGCGCTGCTGGGAGAGAACGGCGCCGGGAAATCGACGCTCTGCAAGGCGATTGCCGGTGCGATCGTGCTGACCTCCGGCGACTACCTGATCCAGGGACGCAAGGTTTCGTTCGCGTCGCCAAAGGAAGCGCTCGAGGGTGGGGTCGCAATGGTCTACCAGGAATCCAGCCTGGTGCCCTCGATGACGGTGGCGCAGAACCTTGAACTCGGCATGGAGAAATGGGTCACGGTCTACAGCAAGATCAACATTGCGGCGACCCAGTCGTTGCAATCGATGAACTTCAACGTCGACCCGCTGGTGCTGGTGGAGAATCTCGGAACCGCCAAGCGGCAGATGGTCGAAATCGTGCGTGCGGTTCGCCACAACGCCCAGGTCTTCATCTTCGATGAGCCGACCGCATCGCTGACCCCTGAAGAGACCCAGCACCTGTTCCATCTTCTCAACACCCTGAAAGAGAAGGGCGCCGGGATCATCTTCATCTCGCATGCTCTGGAAGAGGCATTGAACATCGCGGATCGCATCACCGTGCTGCGCGATGGCAAGCTGGTCGCCACTGTACCGGCGAAGGACGTCACGCGTGACGCCCTGGTGCGGATGATGGTTGGCCGTGAGGAAACCGCAGCGCAGTACGCGACCCACGGGGCTGATCCGGATGCGCCGAAGCCGCATGCCTCCCGCGGTGAGAAGGTGCTTTCGGTCGAGAACGTGACGATGGGCAGCATCGTCAAGAACATGTCGTTCTCGGTGTTCAATGGAGAAGTCGTCGGCATCTTCGGGCTGGTCGGGGCAGGGCGCTCCGAGATCGCGCAGATCGTCAGCGGCGCCCGCAAGCGCAACTTCCTGCGCGGCGGGATGATCTATCTGCGGGACAAGCCGGTCCGCTACCGGGTGCCGCGGCAGGCGGTGCGCGACGGAATCGCCTACATCACCGAGGATCGCAAGGTCGACGGTTTCTTCGAGACGATGACGGTGGATCAGAATATCTATCTTGGCTATCTGTCATCGCCGCGCGTCAAGCGGTTCCTTTACTCCGCGCGCGAGATGAAACGGATCGCCGATCAATGGATCTCGGCGCTCTCGATCTCTGCATTGAAGCGGACGCTGAAGATTGTCGAATATTCCGGCGGCAACCAACAGAAAGTCGTGGTGGGAAAATCTCTGGCCCAGGAGCCTACGGTGGTCATCTTCGACGAACCGACGCGTGGTGTCGATGTGAGCGCCATTCCACAAATTCACGAGGCGATTCGCAGGCTGGCGCGCGAGAACAAGGCGGTTGTCGTTATTTCTTCCTATCTGCCGGAGATTCTGGCTATCTCGGATCGGATCCTGGTCGCTCGCGGCGGACGTATCGTCGAGGAAATGGCACGGGCTGATGCGACCGAGGACAAGATCATGTACGCGGCCATTCATTGAAGGAGGGCCTTTCATGAGTCCTTATCAGCGGCCTCCCCATTGGAAGGACATGACGCGGGACGGCAATGAGGACGATCCGGAGTCCCGTCGCCTGATGAGCGAGAGGATCGCAAGCGAGATTCGCAGCGCGGTGCTGAGCGGCGAGATGCGGCCAGGCACGCGGATTCGGCAGGAGCTTCTTGCGGCCCATTTCGGAGCCAGCCGCATTCCCGTGCGCGAGGCGCTGAAGCAGCTCGAGAACGAGGGGCTCGTCGTGATGGCGCCGAACCGTGGCGCCTGGATTGCGGACGTCAATTCGGAAGAATCGATCGAGATCTACAAGATCCGTGAAGCGGTCGAGCCGCTTGCCATCGGCGAAAGCGTTCCAAATCTGACCGACGAGGATATCGAGACTCTTGACCGCATTGTGCGCGAACTTGAGCAGGTCACCACGCTCGAGGAGTACATCCAGCTTGATCGGGAGTTTCATCTACGGACCTATTCGCGGGCGCGGATGCCGCAACTGCTCGCGATGGTCGAACGCTTCTGGAACAGCACGCAGCATTTCCGGCGACAGTTTGTGAGCGAGACCTATGCCAAGGACGGGTTTCCGTTCTCCGATCCCCAGCATGTCCTGATCATGGACGCGATCCGGGCGCGCGATGTCGAAGCTGCACAGGTGTTGGTGCGTCTCCACATCCGGCGCACGCGCGTTGTCATTCAAGCAAAAGAGAGTGGGGCGGCCCAGCCGCCCCTTGCAAGCCGTGCCGCGCTTCCGCATGCGCGTCTCGGCTCGGTCTATCGAGGAAAAAGTGCCAATGAGTAGTGGCGGCGAACGCCTTTTGCCACGGTTCCTGCTGCGCCAGGTGGCGGCGGGCTATAGCGGCCGCCGGCCCGGACGGGGCTGCCATCGTTGCGACAGTGGTAGCAAGCGGCGATGACTGTCGACCTGGATTCCGTGTCGCGTGCACGCGCTTACGAGGAAGCCGCGGGCCGGCTGCGCGCGCGGCTCGGGGAATCGGTCGCTCCGCCCGATCCCGGAAGGCGGACGGCGCTTGATCTGTTTCGAGCCGCGCCGCGCGAGGCGCCGGCCGTGTTCTATTTCGATGCGACGCAGACCTATGCCGATATCGATCGGCTCAGCGACCGGCTCGCCGCCCGCTTCGCGCAAAAAGGAGTCGGGCGCGGCGATCGGGTCGCCGTCATTCTTCAGAATGTGCCGCAGTTCGTCATCGTCAGCGTAGCGGCCTGGAAGGTCGGGGCCATCGTCGTCAGCCTCAACCCGATGTACCGCACGCCAGAGCTTCGCAAGCTGTTCGGGGATTGCGAGCCGAAGGCGGTGATCTGCCACGACGATCAATGGGAGAACGTTTTCCTGGCCGCCGGTTCGGTCGATTCCGAGCTGGTGTTCTGGACCGGCGCTCGGGAATTCCAGCTGCGAAACGATGTCCGGGTGCTGCCGGTGCCGGGCGCAGCTCCGCAGGCCCGGGCGCTGGCGACGGTTTTCGCCGAAAATGCAGCTGCACCACCGGCACCGGTTCTGACGTCCGACGACATCGCCCTTCTCTTGTATACCTCCGGAACCACGGGCGTTCCAAAGGGCGCCATGCTCACGCATCGCAATCTGGTGGCGACCGCGTTGATCTGTTGCGATCATTTCGAATTGAACGGCACGTCGTGCATCTTTGGGGTCGCGCCGCTGTTCCACATCACCGGCTTTGAAATCCAGATGGTCGCGGCGTTTGCCGCGCGTGCAGCGATGGTGCTGACCTATCGCTTCCAGCCCCAGGTCGCGCTCGATGCCTTCCTTGAATGGCGGCCGACATTCATCGTCGGTGCCATCACCGCGTACATCGCGCTGATGAACCAGGCTGACGCAACGAGCCGGCATTTCGAGAGCTTCGTACATTTCTATTCCGGCGGCGCGCCGATCGCGCCCTCGGTCATCGATGCCTTTGCGAAACGGTTTGGACGGGCGATCCGTAGTTCCTATGGAATGACCGAACTGACCTCTGCAAGCCATCTTGCGCCCAACGAAGGTCGGATTCCGGTCGATCCCGACTCAGGCGCGCTGTCGATCGGCAGGCCGACTTCGGGCGTCGATGCGATCGTCGTCGACGACGAGCGCCGCCCGCTCGGACCCGGCGCGCATGGCGAGGTGGTTGTGCGTGGCTCAGGTGTGATGGCCGGCTACTGGAGGAAGCCGGCGGAAACCGACGAGGTGCTGACCAACGGCTGGCTGCATAGCGGCGACGTCGGCTTCTTTGACGAGAGCGGCTGGTTCTACCTCGTGGACCGCAAGAAGGACATGATCTCCGCCTCCGGCTTCAAGGTCTGGCCGCGCGAAGTCGAAGACGTGATCTATGGCTTTCCGGGCGTGCGCGAAGCAGCCGTCGTCGGCGCCGCCGATCCCTATCGCGGCGAGACGGTGGTCGCCTTCGTCTCCGCTCAACCCGGCACCGTGATCGATGTTGCCGCGCTCTCGCGCTTCTGCCGCGAGCGACTGGCGGCCTACAAGTGCCCGGTCGACATTCGCGTGCTGGACGATCTGCCGAAGACGGAATCCGGAAAAATCACCCGAAACACGCTCAGGGACGGCCTACGCGGCCGGTAAGGAGAATCTACATGGATATCACCCAGAGCGAGCGCAGCCAGCAACTGGCCGCGCGTCTCCAGCGCTTCATGATGGAGCACATCTATCCGAATGAGCGCCGATACTATCAGGAGGCCGAGCGGCTCGGGCCCTGGGCTGTGCACCCGGTTGTCGAGGAACTGAAGCCGCTCGCACAACAGGCCGGCCTGTGGAACCTGTTTCTACCCGCTCACGAGGACGGGCTGACCAATCTCGAATATGCCCCGCTGTGCGAGATCATGGGACGTTCGCATCTTGCTCCCGAGGTCTTCAATTGCAGCGCCCCTGACACGGGCAACATGGAGACCATCCTGCGCTACGGAACGGAGGCGCAGAAGGAACGCTGGCTGAAGCCCTTGCTGGCCGGCGAGATCCGTTCTTCCTTTGCGATGACGGAGCCCGACGTTGCCTCGTCCGACGCGACCAATGTGGCCAGCTCGATCGTCCGTGATGGCGACGATTACGTGATCAACGGTCGCAAATGGTACACCACCGGCGCCACCGATCCGCGATGCAAGATCATCATCTTCATGGGGCAGACCGATCCGCAGAATCCGGATCGTCACAAGCGTCAGTCGATGATCCTCGTGCCGAAGGAGACGCCCGGCGTGCATGTCGTCCGTTCGCTGCCCGTGCTCGGCTTCTACGGCGTCCCGGATCGTGCATCCGAGGTGATATTCACCAATGTACGCGTGCCGGCCGCCAACATGCTGCTCGGCGAGGGGCGTGGGTTCGAGATCGCGCAGGGTCGGCTCGGGCCCGGACGCATTCATCATTGCATGCGGCTGATCGGCCTCTCCGAGCGCGTGCTCGAGCGCATGTGCCGACGCGCGCTGAAACGCGTCGCCTTCGGCAAGCCTCTCGCCGAGCAAACCGTGACGCTCGAGCGCGTGGCCGAAGCGCGCATGAAGATCGACCAGGCGCGGCTGCTGACGCTCAGAGCGGCCTACATGATGGACACGGTTGGCAACAAGGCAGCGCGGCAGGAAATCGCGATGATCAAGGTCGTCGCGCCGAACATGGCGCAGACCATTGTTGACTGGGCGATCCAGGCGTTCGGGGGAGGCGGCACCAACAACGACCATTTCCTTTCGGCAGCGCTCGCGACGACTCGCTTGTTGCGACTGGCCGACGGCCCCGACGAGGTCCACCGCAACCAGATCGGCAAGCTCGAATTGCGCCGATGGCTCAACGTCGATCCCGCACGGACCGGCGGCGGCGCGGATCCGTTGTCGCCCGATGAATCCGAATCCTGGTCCGAAGGCGGCTTGTGGCCGCGCCCGAAAGATTTGCCATAGGCGGGTTGGGAAGGGGCTGGAGCCGGAGCGCATCGGCTCCAGCGCTGATCAACAAAAGGAGAGTTGTGAGCGATCTCACAGGGGGACGTCGAATCCTGCACTAGTCAGGACTCTCCCAGAACCAACGGAGGTTCGCATGAAGCTCCTGATGATCGCCGGCCTGACCGCCCTCGCGCTTTTTCTGGCTGCGACGAATGTCCCGAGATCGCATCCATCGTCCGTGAGCCACACATCGGTGGCAGGGATGCCCGCTGTGCAAGAACAAGACAAGCTGCCGGTTGAAGATTTCGACGATCGATCGCTGGTGTTTCCGAGGGGAACTCAGCAATAGAGAATGGTGCCGTCGCATCCGAACGCATTCGGTTCGGGATGAGCGGGCTGGAAATCGTCTGGCGTTGAACAGCGCAACGCGTCGGACGGGTTGTTCGCGTGCGCAGCCCCGTCGCGCGCTGTGTTTCAAAAACTCATGAAGATCGGGTTGATCTCAGCGGGATCGCCGACATGTTCTGGGAGTTGAAACGGCGCACCGTGGCGATCGACTATCAGAATTGCCAGTAGCAGCGCCAACACCGCAGCGATGTAGATGAGCAGTGGCGACGCGTCCCGGCTGGTGGGATTGCGATCCCGCGGCGGCAACACGCGAGAATGCCAAATGCGCGAGATGAACTGCAGATATGCTTTCGGATGTATTTGCATGTTCGACCTCGATTGTGAGGCGCCTTTACCAAGACTGCGACCGCGTGGGCCGCTCTTCAAGGCGCCGCTTGTCGCACCCCAAACCGAATACGAGCTCCCTTGTTGATTACTGGTGAAATGGGCACGTTGTTGCCAAGGGCCAAGCCCGTCGCCCATGGACACGCCAGATTTCCAGAATGATCGCCGGCGGGGCCGATGGACGCCAGGGGAGCACTTTGGCCGGGCAGCAAAAACGGGCAGAATGGCTTGGGGGCTGCGCTGCGAGTGTCTCCGACGGCCATGGATTTGATTTTGCGTCTCGCCACGTTCCTTGTAACAGCATCGCTGCTTCTTGCGCTGCAACCCGCGCAAGCGCAATTGGCCGGACACGGCGGACCTGTCCGCGCGATCGCCGTTTCAGGCGATGGCAGGACGGTTCTGTCGGGCAGCTTCGACACTGCGGCGATCCGATGGTCGCTGGCAACCGAGTCCGCGGATCAGGTCCTTCGCTTCCATTCGGGTGCGGTGAACGCGGTCGCCTTCCTCGGCGATGGAAGAATGGCAACGGCGGGTGCGGATGGCCAGATTGCCATCTGGACGTCGGGCCGGCCGCAGCCGGACCGGGTTTTCGCGGACCATACGGGACCCATCGTCGGGCTCGCCGTTTCGCCCGATGCATCCAAGCTCGCATCCGCCTCGTGGGACCATACCGTGCGGCTCTCGTCGTTGTCCGACGGGGGCTCGCGCGTGCTGCAAGGTCACTCGCAAAACGTGAATGGCGTGGCCTTTGCCCCCGACGGACAGTCGCTGGTGAGCGTGGGCTACGATCTGACGGTGCGGATCTGGCGCCTGCCGGACGGCAGCGCCGAGGTCGTCACGGTGCCGTTGCCGCTGAATGCCGTGGCCATCTCGCCTGACGGCGAAATCGTCACCGGCGCAGCGGACGGCAAGCTGCGCATGATGACGGCCGACGGCAAGGCAAGCGGCGAGGTCACGGCCGGCGCCACTCCGATCGTCGCCTTGGCAGTCTCGCATGACGGCGCCTTGATCGCCGCGGCGGCCATTGACGGCACGGTGGCGATCGTCGATCGCAAGGCGCGCAGCGTGCTGCGCACGCTCGGCGGGCTGGGCGGGCCGGTTTGGTCGGTGGCATTCCTGCCCGATGGCGTGACGCTCCTGACCGGCGGCGCCGACGGCAAGATCAGGCGCTGGAATGCACTGACTGGCGCGGCGGCCGGATCGAACGTGGTGGGCACGCCGAGGGACCCGCTCGCCGCTTATGGCGGCGATCACGGCGCCGAAATCTTCAGGGCCTGCGTCGCCTGCCACACATTGTCGGAGACGGAGGTGCAGCGCGCCGGTCCCACCCTTGCCGGACTGTTCGGTCGGAGGATCGCCTCGCTGCCGGGCTATCGCTTCTCCGACGCACTCAAGACGATGGACATCGTCTGGACGCCGGAGACCGTCTCAAAATTGTTCGAGATCGGGCCGAACGCCTATACGCCCGGCACGAAGATGCCGGAGCAGCAGATCGGCTCGGCCGAAGATCGCCGCGCGCTCACGGACTTCCTGGCGCGTGCGACGTCGAAATAGCCCGAGTTGGCGCTAGCCGCCTTGCGGCGTCCTCAAGCGAAGATATGAGGCTTTAATACCCCGGCCATTGCTCCACTGGAATTTTCGTCAGCTCCGGGTTCTCCTTGAGCATGCGGGCGATATTAATGCTGGGATGTTCCTTGAGCGCTGCCACGACGCACTGGTTGACGTATTTGCGGCGGGACAGCCACTTGATCTTCTTGCCCTTCGCCTCGGCCTTGCAGGCGACCACCGCCTGCTTGAGTGCAACCTTTTCGGCTTTGGTAAGAGCGGCGGCCTCGACGGCTGTGCCGCCAAGGGAGGTGGTGACAAGGCACGTCGACAGAACCTTCATGAATCGAGGCATGCGGCTAGTCCTTGTTCTCGCGTTGACGCAGGTAGTCATCCGTCGTTCGTGGCGGCGCGCGTTCCGGCACGTCCTGGATCGGATCGAACTGCTGTTCGCTCATGACGATGACCCGGCAATCGGCGCACATCCGCAAGGCCTCGGTCCGGCGGTCCCCGGCAGGGTACATCCAATGCCGTCCCTCGAGTTTGGTCGCGATCCGATCGATCGTGCTCTTGACGCCGAACGGCGTGCCACAGCGAATACACAGGGCAGGTTCTTCTTCCTTGATCACCCGCGCCGGCGCGCGTCTTGCCCGGAAATCGATCTGCGGGGCGAGCCTGATGACTTTTTCAGGACAGGTGCTCTGACACAAACCGCACTGCACGCAGGCGTCCTCCACGAATTTGAGGACAGGGCGGTCGGGATCGGCGCGGAGCGCGCCGGTTGGGCAGGCCGAAACACAGGACAGGCACAGCGTGCAACCGGCGACGTCGACGGTGATCGCACCGATAGGTGCACCCTCAGGCAAGGCGATCACGTCAACCGGCTTGGGGGCGAGGCGATGCAGTTCGCTCAAGCCGAAGCGAAGCAGATCGCCGCGTTTGCCGACCGTCAGGAAAGTCGCGGGATTTTCGAGGCCGGCGAGGGGGCCAATCCCCGTCAGTTGCTCGGCCAGAGTGTCGGGATCGTCGGTTTCGATCGTGCTCACGCGGCGGCCGTCAAATCCGAGTCCGGCGAGAATGGTCTCGGCCATCCGGATCGTCAGCAACGATCCGGTCACGTCGTGTCGTGGCTTGGCGCGCAGCAGGAGCCGCACGGCAGCCGCGCCATAGCCGAAGGCGCCGATGATGGCTTCCAGGCCGACCTGCGTCAGCTCGTTGACGGCGAGGGGAAGCACATTGGCCGGCAATCCGTCGCCATGGCGGGCGAGCGCATCGATCAGCGGCGTGCCGTGCTGGCTGTCATGCAGCAGCAGGACCGGATGTGTGCCGCCGGCCTCGCGATAGGCGCGCAACATGGCGCGGAGGATCTGCAACTGGGTATCGGCGGGTGGCAGCGCGTAGGATGCCGCTCCGGTGGGGCAGGCGGCCGCACATTGCCCGCAGCCTGCGCACACCTCCGCGTTGACTGCGACATGGTCGCCGTCCGGCGTGATCGCGCCGGTCGGGCACAAATCGAGGCAGCGATGGCATCCGATCAGCTTCGAGCGGGAATGCGCGCAGAGGCTGGGTGTGAAATCGACATATCTCGGCTTGTCGAAGCTTCCGACGAGATCGCGGGCGGCGAGCACCGCACGCAGCATGGCCGCGGGATCTCTCGGATCCGCGCGGAGATAGCCGTCTCGCAGATCGTGTGCGGGAAACAGAGGCGGCTCGCCGGAGAGGTCGAGCACGAGATCGCAGCGCGAGATCGCGCCGTTGCGCGGGGCTTCGAACTCGAAGCGGGCGCGTGAGGACGGGCGTGGCTGCGCGTAGTCGTCGATCGCGAGCTCGAAGCCGCCAAAGTGCCCCCGCGCATTGCGGATCGTGCCCTGCACGATCGGGAACACGGCCGCGGCAGGCGGCACGAGGTCCGCCGGCTTCCTGAGCATGACCGTGACGTCGAGATGGTCCGCCAGCAGCCGGCCAGCCTCGATCGCGGTCTCGTCGCGCCCATAGATCAGGATGATGCCATCGCTCGACAATGTGACCAGCGGATAGTCCGGCGCGGGAACCGCGGCCGCTGCAAGCAGCGCCGCCATCTTCGGGCCCGCCTTCGCGCCGTCGCGCGACCAGCCCGCCGTCTCGCGGATGTTGACGAAGCTGATCGGGCCGGCGCGTTCGCCCATCTCATTGGTGAACTGGCCGGCCTGCTGCGTGCAGGCGACGGTCAGCGGGCCGTCGGCTTTCGCGGCGTTGCGGAAATCTTCGAGCTCGGCGCCGCAGAGATGACGATGGCTCCTGATCTCGCAGTTGGGACATCCACGCTGGATCGCGGCCACGTCAAGGCGCATCGTGTCTTCACACGAGCAGATCAGGACGGTCTTCGCTGGCTGCTCCAGGTCGATCCCTCCGCGGGTGCGGCGCCGTCTTGCGGACTCGCGCCATTCCTTCACCTCGTATAGATATTCACTATCGGAAGGAAAAGGAAAGTGGAGGACGGCCCTTGCGGTCGACCCCGACCAGCCGCGTCTCCGTGACGGAAGCGATCCATCTGCCGCCGCCATTCACGCTCGTCCGGTTGCGTGAGAGCGGAGACGCCTTTGCTCACGCTTGCCGCATTGCACCTAAAAGCGGTGCCGGCACGCTGGTGTGCGTCGGGCGGTTCGATCTTGCCGAATTCGCTGTGGTGCTCGAGCCGGGCGAGCCCTTGGCCACCGCGCGGCGCGCCTTCTATGCCGGCATGGTCGCGCTCACCGACGCCCTGCGCGCCTATGCGCCGCCGCACAAGACGGTCGCGATCGGCTGGCCCGACACCGTCGCGATCGACGGTGGGCTGGTCGGCGGCGGACGGATGGGATGGCCGACGTCCGCGCGCGAGGACGAGCCGCCTGCCTGGCTGGTGTTCGGCGCCATGATCCGGACGGTCGCAATGGCCGATCAGGGACCGGGCGTCCATCCGCTCGCGTCCGCGCTGGATGAGGAGGGGTTTGGCGAAGCGGGAGCCGTGCAGGTGACCGAGAGCTTTGCGCGGCACCTGATGCGGGCGATCGATAGCTGGCAGACCGACGGCTTTGGCAGCCTCGCGCGCGACTATCTCAGCCGGATCCCCCGCGAGCGGCGAACCGTGCTGCGGATCGATGACGGCGGCGATTTCCTCACGCGCCGCGTCGGTGCCGACAGGATTGAACGCAGCGTACTCGTCAAGGCACTCGGAACGCCGTCCTGGTTCGATCCGAAGCTCGGAGGGCCGCGGCTATGAAACTGCTCCGCAGCATCGCGCTCGATCCCTCCGACACCTTCGTATTCGATGTGGCGGCCGAGCCGGGCGAATGGGCCGTCTCCGGCGCCTTCCGCTTCTGCGATCAGGATCCGACGAAGCTGACCGGCAAGGCCCGCGTCGCGTTCCGCAGTGGCTTCCTTGGGGTGCAGTCCTGGGGCTGGTCGACGCTGGTGCAGATCGTGCCTGCCACCGAGAACGATTGCAGCGCGCTGATCGACCGCCTCGCGAGGCAATTGATCGATCGCTTCGGTGCGCCGGATCTGGCGACCGCGCGGACGGCGGCGGAAGAGGAGGTCGCCTTCGCGCAGTCGCTCTGCAACCATCCGGTCAGCTCGCTCATTGCCGTTCACCGTTCGGTGAGCGACGGCGAAGTCCGGGAGTCGTTCCGCAGGCTGCAACTGCGCCAGGGTCAGGGACACAGCAAGGCGTTCTCGTTCATGGAAGTCGAAGACGATGTCGAGCCTGACGGTGATCTCAAGCTTGCCGATATGAGTGGGGAGTCGCGGCACCGATGAATGATTTCTGGATCGCGTGCGGCCACCATCTGCTCGATCGCGACGGGAGCGGGGGGCTTTGCGTCACCGACGAGTTCCTGAAGGCCTATTTTGCTCGTCCGGAGCTGGTTCCGCCGGACGAAGCATGCCCGGTCGAGCGGCGGCTGCACCGCGCGCTGTTCGCGGCTCCCCGCAGGCCGGTCGGCGCCGAAGAGATTGACGCGATCGTCGATGCGGATGCTCGGGAGAACTGGCGGCTCGTGCTTGCCTTCCGCGACCTCCTCGTGCGGCATCCGACGCTGGAGCAGGCCTATCTTGCAACCGTCCGGTCCGGGACGAGCGATTTGCCGCCGCTGTTTGTCAATCAGCTCGTGCACGTGATCCTGCGCAATGCGCTCGATGGCTGCGATGATCCGTTCGTGCTGCGCGCAGCCGAACTGTTCTTCCGCCCGCAGCGCATCCTGCCGCAGGAGCAGGCCCTGCTGCTCGGCGATGAAGAGATCGTCGGGGGACAGAGTCCGACCCCGGTGCTCTCGCTGATGTCGATGCTGGGGGCGGTGACCGATGCCGAGCTCGACGTCTTGCGTGAGGACAACGCCGACGACTACTGGCGCCGGAGCGATCAATTCGACATGGCATTCGACCTCACCGCAGGCGGCCGCGGGCCGGCGGCGCTGGCGCAGGCGATGGTGCGCTGGATCTCCCATCTGCTCGGGATCGACGTCAGCATTGAGCCGCTGCGCGAGCTTCGTGATGCACGTCTCACCTGGTATGTCGGGCTCGACGCCGATGCGACCAGGCTCGGCGACCGTCTCTGGCATGGCGAGCAGCTTGACGACCGCAGCGCCGGACGCGTGCTCTCATTGTTCCGCCTGACGTTTGCGGACACCAGCGTGGCCGCAGACGAGATGCGGGGCGAGCCGGTCTATCTCATTCTGTCGATGAACGCCGATCAGAAGCTGCGGATGAAGCCGCAGAATTTGCTGACGGCGCTGCCGGTCAAGCATCTGGAGATGGCGACATGAGTCGGGCCGCGCTGCCGCTTGTGCGTGTTCCCGTCGGCGTCGTGGTGGAACGGCATCAGGCGGACTCGCCGTGGACCGATTTCGTCTGGCGCGCGGTTGCCGTTCTGCCCGACGAGCCGGACACCAAACCCTGGACGGTGCTTCGCGACGAGAACGGGACGACGCTGTTTTATGCCGGCAGCGCCACGGTCGATCTCTATGGTTCCGAGACGGCGCGCTATCGCGACAATCTCGCCTCGGGCAGTCCGGCCATCTGGGCCGTCTTGTCGCCGGCGGAAGGCGCCTGGCCCTACTCGGTGGCTGCCGCGACCGCCGATCCTTCGGAGGGCGAGGCGTTCACGGAGGCCGGTGCGAATCTGGTCGAGGCCGTCCCCATGCCGGAGATGCTGCGTGAGCAGATTGAAAGCTTCGTGGCCGAGCACCACGTCGAACGTGAGTTCTTCAAGCGCAAGCGACGGCGGGCCGATCCCGAGGCGCTCGCGCGCCGGCAGCATGAAGGCGGACACGAATGAGTGAGGACAAGTTCCTGACGCGCTGGTCCCGCCGCAAGCAGGAGGCAAAGGCGAACGCCACGCCACCGGATCCGGCAATGCGCGACGACATGCAGTCGCCGCCGCCAGCCGTCAAAGACGACGACGCGGAGTTCGACCTTGCGAGCCTGCCTTCGATTGACACGATTACCTCGGCGACCGACATCACCGCGTTCCTGCGCAAGGGAATCCCGCAGGAGCTGAGGCGTGCGGCGCTTCGTCGCGCCTGGAGCGCCGATCCCGTCATTCGCGACTTTGTCGGGCTTGCCGAGAATGCCTGGGACTTCAACGACCCGACCGCGATGCCGGGCTTTGGCCCGCTGGATTGCTCCGAGGCTGAGCTCACCGCACTCATCGACAGAATCGTCGGCGGCCTCGGCAAGCCGGCCGAGGCACCGCCCGAGCGTTCGGTTGAAGTCGCGGATTCTTCGCAGGAATTGCGCGAGGTCGAGTTGCCGGGCATCGGCGCCGAAGAAGCCGCGACCACGGGAACCGCACCTGATCCTGCTGCAACGCAACGAACGCTCACCGAAAGCTCCGACGGCGAACAGGTGCCGGTTGAGCGCCGCACGCACGGCAGCGCGCTGCCTCGCTAGGGACCGCGACGAAAGGCCATAGCCTCAGACTATGCAGCTGATTGACCCCCCGTTGGGCTGGGACTAGGCTTCGCTAGCGCTTTGTAAGAAAAGCAAAATCAGCACCCGGGACTTGGATGGAGGTCCACGTGCGCGATGCTGGCCTTGAGCGAGCCATTGACGCTGCCGGCGGCGTTGCAGAGCTTGCGCGCAAAATCGGCATCAGCCAGCCCTCTGTTTCGAACTGGAACAAGGTGCCCGCGCAACGGGTGATCGCCGTCGAAGCCGCCACAGGCATCTCGCGCGATCATTTGCGGCCTGATCTGTACAGCGAGCCGTTTTTCTCCGAAGAGCCGATCGATTCTGTCGATGTCGCGCGTGCGCAGGAATATCTGCTGCTCGCGACACTGTTGTCCGCTGCACCATCGAAGAAACTGCTCGATCAACTGGCTGCGTTGACCGCCGATGCCACGCCGCTTGGGCGCGCGCATGCCGCGCTGGCCGAATCCGCCGCCAATGCAGTCGCGGCGACGGTCGAACGCGAATATTTCGATCTGTTCACAGGTCTCGGCCGCGGCGAACTCTTGCCCTACGCCTCCTACTATCTGACCGGCTTTCTCAACGAGCGGCCGCTGTCGAGGCTGCGCGCCGACCTCGCTGCGTCCGGGATCGAGCGCATAGCGAACAATTCCGAGCCGGAAGATCACGCGGCTCTCCTGTGCGAGATCATGGCGGGCTTCGCGGGAGGGCGTTTCCCGGCGCCGTTCGACACGCAGCGTGCCTTCTTCGGCAAACACGTCGCGCCCTGGATGGGGCGGCTGTTCGTCGACATCGAGCGCGCGGAGAGCGCCGTCTTCTATCGTGCGGTCGGTGCGCTTGGTCGCGCCTTTGTCGAGATCGAGACAGAAGCATTCACGTTCGCGAACTGACCTGCATCCGCAGGTCCAGGAGAGATGCGATGAGTGAAGACAGGACAACCACAGTCGGGCGCCGCGATTTCTTGCGCAAGGTCGGCGTCGGCACGGTGGGCGCGACCCTCGCAACGCCGCTGGTCGGGGCTGCGCAGGCTGACAGCGAAACCAACGATGAGAAGCGCAAGGCGCGCTACAAGGAAACCGATCACGTCAAGGCGTTCTACCGCGTCAATCGTTATCCGGCCAAGGGAGGTTGACCGTGCTGATCAAGCGAACAAACCAGCGTTCCCTGCGCCAAGGCTCCGCCGCCAGCTCCCTTGCAGATCAGGCCGGTGGCCTCGACCGCCGCAGCTTCCTGCGCAAATCCGGTCTTGCCGGCGGCGCGCTTGCCGCATTCGGCAGCTTGCCGCTCGGCAGCGTGCGCAAGGCGGAAGCCGCGGCGGCCGGTCCGCTCACGGCGGGAGCGACCGTGCGCAAGAGCATCTGCACGCATTGCTCGGTTGGGTGCACGGTGACGGCCGAGGTCTTGAACGGGGTATGGATCGGCCAGGAGCCGAGCTGGGATTCTCCGATCAATCGCGGCTCGCATTGCGCCAAGGGCGCCTCCGTGCGTGAGCTCGTGCACAGCGAGCGGCGGCTGCGCTATCCGATGAAGCTGGTGGGCGGGCAGTGGACCCGCGTCTCCTGGGACACCGCGATCAATGAGATCGGCGACAAGATTCAGGCTGTTCGTGAGAAGTCGGGTCCCGATTCCGTCTATTGGCTCGGCTCAGCCAAGATGACCAACGAAGGCGCCTACCTGTTCCGCAAGCTCGGCGCGTTCTGGGGCACCAACAATACCGATCACCAGGCCCGCATCTGCCATTCAACCACCGTCACCGGCGTCGCCAACACCTGGGGCTACGGCGCGATGACCAACAGCTACAATGACATCCGCAATGCGAAGACGCAGGTCATCCTGGGCGGCAATCCGGCCGAGGCGCATCCCGTCTCGCTGCAGCATCTGCTCGAGGGCAAGGAGCTGCAAAGGGCCAACTTCATCGTCATCGACCCGCGGCTGACGCGCACCGCCGCGCACGCGACCGAATATGTGCGGATGCGGCCGGGTACCGACATTCCGGTGCTCTACGGCATGATGTGGCACATCCTGCAGAACGGCTGGGAGGACAAGGAGTTCATCCGGCAGCGCGTCTACGGTTTCGACGACCTCAAGAAGGAGGTCGAGAAATGGCCTCCTGAGGAAGTCGAGCGCGTCACCGGCATTCCCGGCGAGCAGCTCAAGCGCGTCGCCAAGATGTTCGCCACCGAGAAGCCGGCAACGCTGATCTGGGCCATGGGCCAGACGCAGAAGACCGTCGGCACCGCCAATGTGCGGGCGAGCTGCATCGCGCTGCTGATGACCGGCAATGTCGGCAAGGCCGGCGCCGGCGCCAACATCTTCCGAGGCCACGACAACGTGCAGGGCGCGACCGATGTCGGGCTCGATATCGTCACGCTGCCGTTCTACTACGGCCTTGCCGAAGGCGCCTGGAAGCACTGGTCGCGGGTCTGGGAGGTCGACTATGACTTCCTGAAGGCGCGGTTCGATTCCAAGCAGATCATGGAAACCCCCGGCATTCCGCTGACCCGCTGGTTCGAGGCGGTGACGTTGCCGAAGGAGCAGGTTGCGCAGAAGGACAACGTGAAGGCGGTGTTCGTGCAGGGACACGCCTCCAACAGCATCACCCGTATCCCTGAATCCCTCAACGGCCTGAAGGCGCTCGAGCTGCTCGTCATCGCCGATCCGCATCCGACGACCTGGGCCTCGCTCGCGGTCGAGGCGGGACGCACCGAAGGCGTCTACATTCTCCCGGTCGCCACCCAGTTCGAGTGCAAGGGGTCGCGCGTCGCTTCCAACCGCTCGCTGCAATGGGGCGAGCAGATCGTGAAGCCGATCTTCGAGTCGAAGGACGATCTCGAAATCATCTATCTGATGGCGAAGAAGCTCGGCTTCGCCGATCAGATGTTCAAGAAGATCAAGGTCGAGAACAACCTGCCCGAGGCCGAGGACGTGCTGCGCGAGATGAACCGCGGTAGCTGGTCGACCGGCTATTGCGGACAATCGCCCGAGCGCCTCAAGGCGCACATGAAGAACCAGGCGAAGTTCGACATGCTGACGATGCGGGCGCCAAAGGATGATCCCGAGGTTGGCGGCGACTATTACGGGCTGCCTTGGCCGTGCTGGGGATCACCCGAGGTCAGGCACCCCGGCACGCCACTGCTCTACAACACCAATCTGCACGTGATGGACGGCGGCGGCACGTTCCGGCCGCGGTTCGGCGTCGAGCGCGAGGAGAAGCTGCCGGACGGCACGGCGCGGAAGGTGAGCCTGCTCGCGGACGGCTCGTATTCGTTGGGGTCGGGAATCCAGGATGGCTATCCGGAATTCACGCTGGCGAGCCTGAAGAAGCTCGGCTGGGACAGCGAGCTCACCGAAGCGGAAATGGCCGTGATCAACAAGATCAATCCGGCCAATCCGGACACGGTGTCGTGGTCGCTCGATCTGTCGGGCGGCATTCAGCGCGTCGCGCTGGCGCACGGCTGCGTGCCCTACGGCAACGGCAAGGCGCGCATGAATGCCTTCGGCTTGCCGGATCCGATCCCGGTTCACCGCGAGCCGATCTATACGCCACGCGTCGATCTCGTCGCCAAATACCCGACGCTGCCCGACGCCAAGCAGTTCCGGATGCCCAATATCGGATTCTCGGTGCAGAAGGCCGCGGTGGAGAACGGCATTGCAAAGCAGTTTCCGCTCATCCTCTCGTCCGGCCGTCTGGTCGAATATGAGGGCGGCGGCGAGGAGACGCGCACAAACCCGTGGCTCGCCGAGTTGCAGCAGGACATGTTCATCGAGATCAACCCTGTTGATGCCGCCGACCGCGGTGTCAAGGACGGCGGCTGGGTCTGGGTCACCGGCGCCGAGAACAATTCCAGGGCAAGGATGAAGGCGCTCGTCACCGAGCGGGTCGGCAAGGGCGTCGCCTGGATGCCCTTCCATTTCGGCGGCTGGCTTGCGGGCAAGGATCTTCGCGGCAACTACCCGAAGGGCACCGATCCGATCGTGCTCGGCGAAAGCGCGAACACGATCACCACCTACGGATACGATCCCGCGACGGGCATGCAGGAGCCCAAGGTCACTCTCTGCCAGATCGCGGCGGCATAAGGGAGCAACGACGATGGCACGTATGAAGTTTCTCTGCGACGCCGACCGTTGCATCGAGTGCAACGCCTGCGTCACGGCCTGCAAGAACGAGCACGAGGTGCCTTGGGGCATCAACCGCCGCCGGGTCGTCACCCTCGCCGACGGCAAGCCGGGCGAACGCTCGGTCTCGATGGCCTGCATGCACTGTACGGACGCGCCCTGTGCGGCGGTGTGCCCGGTGAATTGTTTCTATACCACCGCCGACGGCGTGGTTCTGCACTCCAAGGATCTCTGCATCGGCTGCGGCTACTGCTTCTACGCCTGTCCGTTCGGCGCGCCGCAATATCCGAAGGTCGGCAATTTCGGCTCGCGCGGAAAAATGGACAAATGCACCTATTGTGCCGGCGGTCCCGAGGCCGATGGCAGCAAGGAAGAGTACGAGAAATACGGCGCGAACCGGCTTGCCGAAGGCAAGCTGCCGCTGTGCGCGGAGATGTGCTCGACCAAGTCGCTGCTCGCCGGCGACGGCGAGATCATTGCCCAGATCTATAAAGAGCGCGTGCTGAAGCGCGGCTACGGCTCAGGCGCATGGGGCTGGAAGACCGCCTATCGCGAGACGATCGAGTCCTGACGACGACCTGGCGCGGGTCGCGTCGATATCGGGAGGACCTTATGGCGTGTTTTGCACGATGTGTTCGGCTCGTCATTGGCGTGGCTGGACTCCTGCTGCTCGTCTCCGCGGCTTCCCCGTCCGTAGCCCAGCAGGTCAACCCGACCGCAAGCGCGGTCAAGGAGCAACAGCTCCTGCAGGAACTGAACCGGGTGCAGGGACGCGTCAGCATACCCGACCAGCGCTCGGGCGTTCTCGAACAGCCGGCCGGCCGTGAATGGCGCGAGTTCCGGAACGTGACGCTGCGCTGGATCGGCGGCATCGCCATTCTTGGCATGCTCGCGGCGCTGGTCATCTTCTATCTCAGCCGCGGGATGGTGCGGCTGCAGAGCGGTCGTTCCGGCCGGACCATCGTGCGCTTTTCCGCATTCGAGCGCTTCGTGCACTGGATGACGGCGACTTGCTTCATCATTCTGGCGATCTCGGGGTTGAACGTCACTTTTGGACGTCCATTGCTGCTGCCGTTGATCGGCCACGAAGCGTTTTCCGAATGGTCGCAATGGGCGAAATATGTTCACAACTATCTCAGCTTCCCGTTCACCATCGGCGTCGTGCTGATCTTCCTGATGTGGATCGCCGGCAATATCCCGAACAAGGCGGATGTCGACTGGATCAAGCGCGGCGGCGGCATCGTCGGGCACGATCATCCGCCGGCCTATCGTTTCAACGCCGGCCAGAAGGCGATCTACTGGATCGTGGTCATCGGCGGAGGTCTGGTGGCAGCGACGGGATATGCGCTGATGTTCCCCTTCTACCTGTCAGGCATCGAAGGGATGCAGCTCGCGCAGATCGTCCACTCCATCGTAGCGATGCTCTTCACGGCAGTGATGTTGGCGCACATCTATATTGGAACGATCGGCATGGAAGGCGCGTTCGAGGCGATGGGAAGCGGCACCGTCGATGTCAATTGGGCCAGGGAGCACCACAGCCTCTGGCTGGAAGAGGAGAATGCGCGCGATGCTCGACCCCAGCCCTCCGTCACCGCGGCGGAGTAGGGGGGCGCGCAGCCGTTGAACGCGAACTTGCTACAGCCGTACGCCCGTCGTTGCAAAGGCCTGTGCGACCGGTTCTTGCACCCGGTTTAGCGCCAGGGCCCCGAATGCCGACACGACGACGGCGGCCACGCAGGCGAGCAAGAAGACTTTCATTGTCGTTCTCCCAAATCGATCGGGATGCAGTGGGAGTTTACACAAGATGAAGCATCGCGGACAGCGTTGTCCGGCGCGTGTGGGCGGCCATCGCTCAAGCCATGGGGCGCAAGCGGCGGCTTTCGGGACGCTGCACCATCGAGACGCCGCATCCCGCGTTAGGTTGCCTTGGCGACCAGCAGGTCGCGTGGAGCGTGGATTGATCGCGCATGTCGAGCCTTAATGGGATTCCTCAGGCGGTCCGGTCCCCTCAAGGATCGGGGGCAAAAAGAAATTAATGAAATGAATGACTTAAGGTAGAGATTGTCGGTGACCCCGATGCTGGATTGGACTGGCTGATCCCAGGGTCACGGTAGATGATGTTTGCTCTCGGCACAGAGCGTGCGCTTCTAGACGTCAAAATGGCGCTCCCGCCTGCGCGCTTGCTGAATTGGGTTTGATTCAGATCAACCCACGATGCGCGTCGATGCTCTGTCTATGGTGTGAGGTACCGGGTCCAATGGGGAGCGCCGTGGCAGCCTGGAAGCACGCTTTGAGGGTCCTCCGCGCGACATTTATCGATGGCGACGCAAACAGCCGGAGCGCCACGCATGGGTCGATGCGGATTGCAGGATGCGTTTTGAGCATCGCGGTCGTGCTGACCTCGACGAACTGTCTCGCGATGGAGTTTTCCCGTGTCCAGGGGTGCTTTGGAGATGTCTTGAAGCTCAGTGGAGATATCAGGGATGGGGACTTTGTCCGCTTTCGCGGATATCTGGCGACTGAGCGTCGGGTCGTTGGCCTCGATCTCGATTCCCGAGGTGGGTCACTCTACGAAGGCTTCCGAATCGCCATGCTCGCGCACCAGAGGCAAATCGCCAGTTACGTTTCCGGAGAATGCGACTCGGCATGCGCTTTCATTTTCCTGGCGAGCAGGAAGCGTTATGTGGCGCCAAATGCCAAGATCGGCGTCCATTCGGTTTCCAATTTACACGGCAACGAGGACAGTCGAACGATTCGTGACACGATCAAGCTTGCGAGGTTGTCGGCCAAGCTCCGTATTCCTCCGTCGGCCATCGGCAGGATGGTCATGACTCCGCCGGGAAAGATCTCCTATTTGAATAAGGAGGAACTCGCTTCGCTGAAGGTCATGGAGCGGAATCCGTTTGATCGCACGGCGACCGCGGAATCAAGGAGTGGCTCCATGTGCGGCGCGGCGCCCTCGAAGAGCGCGTCGGAGGAGGAGCGGCCGATGCGGAACGCCGCCGGCTCGAAGGGAAGCTAGGGCGCTGGTTGAGCGGGCTTTGGCGCCGAACCGGCTCGTATAGCCCAATTGGGTCAGTCAAGCCGTCGCACGTGACCCTGACTGCTTGGCACAAGCTGCACTGGTCTCTCCATTCCACCGCGATCTACAATCGCAGCCATGGGGTATACCAGCGACAGATTTCGGCGAGTGCGTGGCGCAAGCCAGCCGGCTGGCGCTCGCAATTGGCTGCTTCGCTGGCTTGAAGAGGCCGACGGCGATATTGCCTTCAAGGTCGTGGTCGTGACGGCCGGGATGCTGTCGACCGCGGCGATCGCCTTTGGATTGCTATCGTCCTGAGCGCGCCTCTTGTTTGCCGCGCGTGATGCTGGAATTGTCGTTCTGAGGTGCTCCGCCCGTGAAGCTCTGACAAGATGAGATATCGTCTTCAGCACGACACGGATCATTCACGGCGGCAATGAATGCACTTCGAATTAGCTGAAAAATCGAGCGGACGTCGAGACCGTCTGGCGGCCAGGTTGGGCGTCGGGACCTGCGCCGCGACCTTCCTGTTTTGCTGCGCGCAACAGACGGCCGCGCTGCCGCTGA
Organism: Bradyrhizobium sp. 33ap4; assembly: GCF_032654765.1. NCBI lineage: Bacteria > Pseudomonadati > Pseudomonadota > Alphaproteobacteria > Hyphomicrobiales > Nitrobacteraceae > Bradyrhizobium > Bradyrhizobium sp. 33ap4. The sequence goes on from NZ_JAUMTJ010000032.1 coordinate 67,229, forward strand.
CGCCTTTCCGCTATGAAGCCCAGGCTCAGCGGCATTGCCCCGGCGATAGCGTGGTCTGGCTCGATTTTCGGCGCGGACGCTACTACCTCAAAGGGCAAAGCCGCTATGCCAGGGGCTTCGATGGCAGCTTCGTGTGCAGGAATGAAGCGCGCGAGAGCGGCTATCGGCGTTCGCTGCTCGGCCTTCGGTGACATCACCGAAGGCCGGCCTGTCACGTAAAGCCGGCACTACCATCCGTCATAGTAGCGTGGCCGATCGTAATAGCCGTAGCCTCCGCCCGGCGGGCAATAGTCGTAGCCATAGCCGCCGCCATAGCCGTATCCACCGCCATAGTAGGGATACCCGCCATAGTAGGCCGAGCTCGCGATGGCTCCGCCAACGATCGCACCGGCGGCTGCAGCGCCCCAGCCTCGATAGCCCCATCCACGATAGCCTCCCCAGCCGCCGGTGCCGCGCCAACCGCGATAGCCCCAGCCGCCGCCGCGCCAGCCGCCCCAGCGCACCTGAAGGGCGGTGTTGCTCTCGACCATGCCCTTCATGGCCGCGACGTTGGTCGGCAACGGGGCCGCCTGGCTCGCGCCAATGCCGACCATGCTCGCAAGCAGGATCAAGGCCGGCAGGGTCTTGGTGTTCTTCATGACGTCCTCCACATCGGGGTGACACAGGCAGTCGCGACCGAAAGGCAGCCAAATCGAAAGCGGCTTTCCGATCCATGAGGACGCCGAGCCTGTCAGCCGCGGCCGGCCCGAAGCTTGATTTGAATCAAAGTGGCAAGAGGGCGGTGCGGACGATTGATCCTGCGCCTGGGACAATTGCCGCGGATAGGCAGGACGCCGCCTGATGGGGCGCGATCGCGCTCGTGATCCCGAGCGCGAATGCATCCCGGCGAAGTCGGAGCGGCCCCCGATTCCTGCCCCCGAACCGGGCCGCTTCCTCGGTGAAAGTCCGGACGCGTCACGCTTGATCTGAATCAAGCCGTGCGCAGCAAGGCGATGGCATCGCTTCCCGCGTAGCTGCTGATGCTCGATTCGAAAGCACGCTCTTGAAAACCCTTCGCCAGCTCGTGACCGGAGACGAGTTCGTCCAGCTCGCAATTCGCCTCGGATTGCTGGCACTGTTGATCTACTGGTCGTTCGTCCTGGTCAGCCCGTTCGTGCCGATCCTGGCCTGGAGCGTCGTGCTCGCGGTCGCGCTCTATCCCGTCTTCACCTGGCTCGCAGCAATGCTCGGCGGCCATACCGGCGTCGCGGCGCTCGTGCTGACCTTGATCTCTCTGGGAGTCGTCATCGGGCCGGCGACCTGGCTCGGAATTGGAGCGGTAGAGGGGGTGAGGGAGCTCGCCGAACAACTCGGCGCCGGCCACGTTGTCGTGCCGTCGCCGCCGCCCGAGATCAAGGATTGGCCGCTGATCGGCGGCCCACTCCATGAGATCTGGGATAGGGCGTCGACCAATCTGCGTGCCGTGCTGCGCGAGGTCGTGCCGCAACTGAAGCCGTTGGCCGGGACCCTGTTTGCATTTGCCAGCGATGCCGGGATCGGGATGCTGAAGTTTCTGCTGGCGGTCGTCGTGGCAGGGTTTCTGTTTCCCTATGGCTTGCAGCTTGCGGCGGCGTGCCGGAGCTTCCTGTCCCGCATCGTGCCGGAGCAGAGCGAGCACTTCCTCGACCTTGCAGGTGCGACCATCCGGGCGGTTTCCCGCGGCGTCATCGGCGTCGCCGTCCTGCAATCGCTGCTGGCCGGCATTGGCTTCAAGCTGGCGGGGATCCCGAGCGCGGGGCTGCTGGCGTTTGTCGTGATGCTGCTCGCGATCGTGCAGATCGGGGCGGCAATTGTGCTGTTTCCGGTCATCATCTGGCTATGGTCGGCCAAGGATTTCACGACCGCACTCGCCCTCACGTTCTTCTTCCTGGTCGTCGGCGTCCTCGACAATGTGCTGAAGCCGCTGGTGATGGGGCGGGGCCTGACCACGCCGGCGCTCGTCATCTTTGTCGGCGTGATCGGCGGCACGCTTGCCCACGGCATCGTGGGCCTGTTCATCGGTCCAATCATTCTCGCGGTCGCCTGGGAATTGCTCACGGCATGGATCCGGGACGACCGCGCCCGGCTGGCGGGAGAGCGATAATGCTGTTTCAGCTCCTCGTGGGATCGGCGGTGAGCGCGATCAATATCGCGATCCATTCGCTGTGGACCGTCGCGGCGATCGGGTTGCTTCGCAACGTTGCCTTGAGCGCGGCCGGCCGGGCGGGGCTCCAGCTCAGCGGCGTGATGGTCGCAACCGCGCTTGCGCTGATGCTGGCTCACACGCTCGAGATCGTGGTGTGGAGCCTGGCCTATTGGGTGCTCGGCGCCGCGCCCGCCGGCAGCAATCTGCTGTATTTCGCCTTTGTGAACTACACCACGCTCGGCTATGGCGACGTCATCCCGGTCAAGCAGTGGCTGTTGATCGGACCGATGGCGGCCATGAACGGCATTCTCATGTTCGGGTGGTCGACCGCGGTCTTGTTCGAGGTGTTGCAAAAGACCATCGAGCGCCAGGCGGCGCTGACGAAATCTCCCTGACGTCGGCTAGTTGTCCAGCCTGGACAGCTGGTCGCGGTCGACCAGCATGATCTCGCGCTGGTTCGAGCCAAGGAAGTTGAGCGCGCCATAGGCGTGCAGCTTGGATAGCGCACGTGACACGGTTTCGAGCGTCAGTCCGAGATAGTCGGCAATATCACGCCGGCACATCGGCAAGGCGACGACACCGACTCCGGTCAGCCGGCGATCCATTTCGAGCAGAAAAGCCGCAACCCGCTCCAATGCGGTCTTGCGGCCGAGTAGCAGCATGTGCTCCTCGGCATGCCGCAGGTTGCTGGTCGTCATGACCAGCAGGTTGCGAGCCAGGGCGAAATCGGAGTCGGCCACGCGTTCGAGGCTGATCCGCCTGATCAGGTGCACGTTCGTGTCGACGATGGCTTCCGCGGTAAAGCGATGGGTTTCGGCATTCTCGAGGCCGAAAATATCCCCGACGAGGTGAAAGGCACCAATCTGGCGGCGTCCGTCGGAAAGCAGCTTGTAGCTGCGGACCGCTCCTGAAGCGACCTGGTAGACGTACTCCGCCGGCTCCTTCTCACCGTAGATCTCGGTGCCTTTCCTGTAGTGGAATTCGCTGCTGACGCAGTTGGCGTGCCGGGCGGTCAACCCACCGAGGATGCTCGGCACATTGGCGGGTCTGGCATTGACGCGAGCAAACATGGACTAACTCTCTCGGGTAACAACTGATGCAGCGTCCGCGGCGGCTCGAAATGCTTTTGTCCGCGCGCAATAACTACGACAGGGCCCGGCCGGTCTCTATTGGTCTTGAGGTCATTGTCCTAAAGGACAGGGTGCGCAAAATGCGGCAATTTGTTCGTAAATTGGTGCGCACAGTCTTAGATTACTTTTCAATTTTCTCGGCGACAACCGGGTGCTAGGTTTTGAACCCGTTGGTCTCCGGCTCCGAACGTTATGGGCAGTGCAATTCGGCTCTCTGGACTGATCATCCTGCTGGCTGCTTTGTTGGCACCGGCTGATCTCCGGGCGCAACAAACGCGCCCGCATTCCATGCTGGTGCTGGACCAGTCCGATCGACGTGGCCCCTTCTACTACCAGGTGTTCGTTGGCCTAAGGGATGCGGTGAGCGCTCACGGGCACGCGCCGACCACCGTCTACACCGAAAGCCTCGATCTCAATCGCTTCGGCGGCGAGGCCTATCAGGAGGATTTCCGGCGATTCCTCGAGGCGAAATATCGCGATCGGCCGATCGGCGTGGTGGTCACCATTGGCGCGGCTGCGCTTGAGCTTGCGCTCCGCTGGCGCCCTCAGCTCTGGCCCGACACGCCAATCGTGTTTTCGCTGGTCGAAGAGGCTGATTTCAAGCGATTGCAGCCGCCGGCCCATGTTACCGGCGGCATCGTGAACTTGAAACTCAAGGATGCCGTCACGGCTGCCCGCGCCATGATGCCAGGCCTCAAGACTGTCGTGCTGGTTGGCGCGGACTGGGACCGGCAAGTTCTGTTTCGCAATTGGAAAGACCAGGCAGCGGCCGGCATTCCGGGCCTCGACATCATCGAGATCATCGGACGTCCGATGCCCGAGATCGTTGAGCGGGTCGCGGCGCTCCCCGATCATAGCGCGATCATCTACACGGGCCTCTATAGCGACGGCAAAGGCAACTATTATCCGCCGTCGGATGCCCTCACATTTGTCGCGGCAAGAGCCAATCGTCCGATTGTCGTCGCCGCGGAGACCTTCCTCGGGGCGGGCGGCATCGGCGGATTCGTCATAGTTCCGTCGCTGATCGGTGCCGAGGCTGCGGGAAGGGCGCTGCGCATTCTGGATGGCGAGGCGCCCGAAGGCCTGCCACCGTCGGTCATCGATGCGGTGAAGCCGATCTTCAACTGGCGGCAGATGCAGCATTGGGGCGTCAGCGAAGCCAGTCTGCCAAAAGGTAGCGAAATTCGCTTCCGTGAGCCATCCTTCCTGGAAAAATATCGTTGGCGGGCCGTTGCGCTGGCAGTGGCGCTGCTGGTTCAAACCGCGCTGATTGCGTTCCTGCTCCACGAGCGTCACATGCGGCGGAGTGCCGAGGTCGAAGCCCGCAGTCGCCTGTCCGAGCTCGCCCATATCAATCGGCAGGCTACTGCCGGAGAACTCTCGTCCTCGATCGCCCATGAGCTCAACCAGCCGCTGGGCTCGATCCTGACCAATGCCGAGAGCGCGGAGCTGATCCTCGCTTCGCCGACGCCCGACCTTCAGGAGGTGCGGGAAATCATTTCCGACATCAAGCGTGATGATCTGCGCGCAAGCGAGGTGATCCGCAGGATGCGCAGCCTGCTCAAGCGTGCGCCATTTGAGAAGAAGGAGATCGACCTCAACCAGACCATGCGGGAAGCATTTGATTTCCTCAAGCTGCAGGCCTCGACGCGCAACGTCGCGATCTATCTGCAGACCTCGCCGCAGACCCTGCGGGTGAAGGGCGATCCGGTGCAGTTGCAGCAGGTCATTCTCAACCTCGTCGTCAACAGCATGGACGCGATGGCCAAAATGCCCTACGGGCGCACCATCATCGGCCGTACGGAAGTCAATGGGGACGCGTCGGCGGTGATTTCCATCAGCGATTCCGGGCCGGGAATTCCGCAGGACAGGCTGAACGATATCTTCGATCCGTTTTTCACCACAAAGGAGCAGGGCATGGGCATCGGCCTGTCCATCGCACGGACGATCGTTCTGGCGCATAGCGGCCAGCTCTGGGCCGAGAATCAGTCCGGAGGAGGGGCGGTATTCCACCTTTCGCTGCCGCTGGCCGCGTAGCGCGTTTGGGTCTTGTTTGCCGGAGTGCAAGGTTCGATTTACGACGAACGCAGCATTTTCAGATCGCCGCTGATGGACATTCTACAGGTAGCGGCGATCACCCGGCGATGGAGCAGCAATGCACGCTTACGTGCACATAGTCGACGACGACGCCTCGTTTCGCGCAGCGCTCGAGCGCCGGCTCAAGCTCGCAGGCTATCGTGTCGTCACCTACGCATCGGCCCGGGAATTGCTCGACCAATTGCCCGACGACGAAGGGGCCGGCTGTATCCTGCTGGACGTCCGCATTCCCGGAATGAGTGGTCCGGAGCTGCAGCGTCGCCTCAACGAGCTGGGATCGACGCTCCCGATCGTATTCCTGACCGGACATGCCGACACGGCGACCACCGTCCAGGCGATCAAGGCAGGTGCCGAAGATTTTTTGACCAAGCCGATCGCGTCGGAACAGCTGATCGAGGCGATCAATCGCGCCCTTGCGCGGCACGAACTGGCCCGCGGCCGGCGAACCAGGCTCGATTCGCTGCGCGCGCTGCTGGCGAAGCTGACCCCGCGCGAGCGGCAGGTGTTCGATCTGATTGTGTGCGGCCGGATCAACAAGCAGATTGCTCACGAGCTTGGCACGACCGAACGCACGATCAAGGCGCATCGTCACCAGGTCATGGAGAAGATGCAGGTGCAGTCACTTGCCGAGCTGGTTTCGATCGCCGAGCAGCTCGGCACGCGCGCATCCGGTGGCGAGGTCAAGGCTTGATCGGCCTGGCAGCTCTGCCCCTCCTGTCCCATGGTACAATATGAAAGCTCTGTGACGCGGCGTATCTCCGATCTTGGCCGCGAGAATATTGCGCGCCGGTAGCCGCTTGACGTGCCCTTTATCCATACGCGGGCGAAGGTCATTCAGCGATAGGGTGAGGCTTCAGGATTTGCCGACCGCGAAACTCGTTTTCGTCGTGGATGATAATCCCTCCATGCTCCGTGGAATCGGACGGCTTCTACGGCAGTTTGGATTTGCATCCAGGTTATTCGAGACCGGAAGCGCGTTACTGAGACATGGCAGCTTTGACAGCGCGGTCTGTCTGATATTGGACATCAATCTCAGCGATGGGTCCGGGATCGAACTGCGGCACCGCCTGGCGGATCAGGGCATCGAAATCCCCGTCATCTACATCACCGGAAATGACAATCCGGCGACGCGCATGGCGGCAACGGCATCGGGATGCGTGGCCTATCTGACCAAGCCATTCACTGCCAATTCGCTGATCCAGCCGATTGAACGGCTGTTGGCCGGCGTGGTCTAGCGGTTGCCGGTCTCGATCATTCATCGATGACTTGATCGAGCGTCAGCGCAGGCGCGCCCTTGCGCACGCTTGCAAAGCGGTCGAGCGGCACCGATGTCGTCATCGTCAAAATGCTGGTGTCGACGACCTCGATCGAGAGCGTCTTTCCGCCATCCATGTCCTCGAGAAGCTTGGGATCGGCGACATCGGCCGCGATGCACATGTTGGTCGCGCACCAGGTGTAGGGCAGCCGATGAACCGCCTTCTGGTCGACCGATAGCTTGACGCCGGCTTGCAGATACATTCCGACCGGCAGGAATAGCTGGACGCGGCTGCTGCCGTCCTCTCGCTCGATCAGATCGAGGCGAACGGCCGTCTGCCCGGTGGGGAAGGTGCCGGTGATCGTCGTTCGGCACAACGTCTTGGCGCCGGCGGCGTTGAAGCAGACCTTTCGCCACTCGCCATACTTGATGTCTCGCACCGGCTGACGTGCCCCCCGCGGGGCTACTTCGCCGCCGTCCTTCACCGTAGCAGGCGGTGAGGGCGTCTGTTGACCGTGGGCAGCACTGATGCCGGCCGCAAACAGCGCCAACTTCGCCAAGGCACCATATCGGACCATGGATGCTCCTCCAGCGTGAACGGCCGCCTAGCGAACCTTGTCTAGAAATCGTTCGACCAAAGGCGACCACGTGGGAATGGAATCGGGAGAGCCGATCAGGAAATGTCCTTCGTCGCCGAACGGCGGCAAAAGATGGTACTCGGCACGACCGCCGGCGCGCGTGAAGGCCTCGTGCATTCGCTTCGACAGGGCCGGGCCGAAGAATGTGTCGTTCTCGATGTAGAACCACAGCATCGGCACCCGCGATGTATGGCCAAACATGCCGGTGGCCTCGACCAGTCTGTCGGGGCCGCAATTGTTGTTGGGTTTGCCATCGACGCGGCCGCCGCGGCCTGCGGCGAAGGTGATGATGGCCTTGACTTGCGGCGGGTTGAGGCTCGACAGCGCGATCGCAGCCCAGCCGCCGGCCGACTGTCCGACGACGATGACATCCTTCGGCAAGGTGCGCTTTTCGGCGGCCATGTAATCAATGATCCAGAGATCGACCTGCGCGACGGCCAGGCCCGCATCGAGGAAATTCGGATTGGTGCATTTGCCGACCTTGGAGAAGAATGGGCCATAAAGACCGCGTTCAGGAATATCGATGGCCGCCGCGCCATAGCCGGTACCGACCGGCGCCACCACGAGATAGCCGCGCCGTGCAAACCACATTGCGGCATCGCGAAATTCGACCAGCGGGAAGAAGCTGCGATCCCTGGCATTCAGTGACACGCCGTGGTTCATGATGACCAGTGGGAAAGGGCCATCGCCGAGCGGACGGACCAGATAAGCGAACATCGGCAGCGGGGTAGGCAGCGCCCAGATCTCTTCCTGGATGCGCTGGGACGTGTCTTGGTCCTCCGCGCGCGCCGGAGCGATCAGGCCAAGCAACAGCAGCGCTGCGGTTGCGAGGGTCCGTAAGCGGTGCTGACGCATGCCATGCGCTCCGGCAGTCATCTGGCAAATCTGCAGGTCACGACGATCGAGCCGCGCAAGATCAGAAGCACATTTGAGCACTTCGAGGCTTGATCTGAATCAACGCGCATCGGGCCCGCCGGCGCAACCACATGCGACCATTGTGCGTCATACGGCGGGCTTGATGTCGATCCAGGCAGAGACGAGTTGGATGCGCTGGTTTCCGCCGGCGAACTGGCTCGCCGACTACCGGGCATCCTGGCTCGGGGCGGACGCAATCGCCGGGGTCACGCTGGCGGCCTACGCGATCCCGGTGTCGCTGGCCTATGCGGGGCTCGCGGGTCTGCCGCCGCAGATCGGCGTCTATGGCTATCTGCTCGGCGGCGTAGGCTACGCCCTGCTGGGCTCGTCCCGGCAACTCGCGGTCGGACCCACGTCGGCGATCTCGCTGATGATCGCCGGCGCCGTCGGCATACTGGCCGGCGGCGACGCCACCCGTTACGGGCAGATTGCCAGTCTCGTGGCCTTCAGCGTCGCCGTGCTCTGCCTGATTGCCTGGCTGTTCAAGCTCAGCCTGCTGGTGCGGCTGATCAGCGACAGTATTCTGGTGGGCTTCAAGGCCGGAGCGGGGCTCACCATCATCATGAGCCAGCTGCCCAGCCTGTTCGGCGTGGCAGGCGGCGGTCACAATTTCTTCGACCGCGCGATCAAGCTAGCGGGCCAGCTCGGCGACACCAGGCCGTTGGTGCTCGGCATTGGTGTGGCTGCGATCGTGCTGCTCCTGTTCGGTGAGAAGAGACTGCCCGGAAAACCCATTGGGCTGGCAGTGGTCGCGCTGTCCGTCCTCGCGGCCAGTGCATTCGGGCTCGCAGAATTGGGACTTCCGGTGACCGGGCCGATCCCGACCGGGTTGCCGACGATGTCGTTCCCGACGTTTGGCTTGCTTGAATTTGACGATCTCTTTCCGATCGCCGCCGGATGCCTCGTGCTGGCCTATGTGGAAGGGGTGTCTGCCGCGCGCAGCTTTGCGGCAAAGCATGGCTACCCGCTGGATGTCAGACAGGAGTTTCTGGGACTCGGCGCGGCCAATCTCGCCGCGGCCTTCGGGCATGGTTATCCCGTCGCCGGCGGGTTGTCGCAGTCGGCCGTGAATGACGCCGCCGGCGCACGCACGCCGCTGGCGCTGGTGTTCTGTTCGGCAACCCTCGCGCTCTGCCTGCTGTTCTTCACGGGCCTCCTGACCAATCTGCCGAAGACCGTGCTCGCCGCGATCGTTTTCTCAGCCGTCTACAAACTGGTCGATATTGCGGCGCTCGCCAGAATGTGGCGGATCAGCCGGATCGATTTCTATGCCGCTATCATCGCGCTGGTGTCCGTCCTGTTCCTCGGGATATTGCAGGGCGTGCTGCTGGCGGCCGTCGCTTCGATCTTCCTGCTGCTGTTGCGGGCGTCGCAACCCAATATCGCGTTTCTGGGCCGTCAAGCCGGCAGCGGGCGCTATTCCGACCGGGCGCGACACGATGATGTCGAGCCCTTGACCGGGATCATCGCGTTCCGCCCGGAAACCTCGCTGCTTTATGTCAATGCCGAGACGATCTTCGAAACGGTGCTGGCGGCGCTTCGGATGTCGCCCGACGTCAAGCTGGTGGCCTGTGACCTGTCGGCCTCGCCGTTCATCGACCTTGCGGGGTCGCGCATGCTGCACGACCTTCACCAGGAACTCGCATCGCGCCAGATCACATTCTGCATCGTCGGCGCGCACGCGCAGTTGCGGGATCTGCTTCGGGCGGATGGTCTTGCCGACAAGACCGATAGCGGCGACTGGATGCGTACGCTCGACAGCGTATTGAGCAACAGGAAGCCGCAGGCAGGAATCTAGCGTGCGCGGCCGCACGGACTGCCGCGACATTCCAGCCTTGTTGCGTCGCAAGACGTCGCGACCATGCGCGCTTGGGGAGCTGTCTCAATCCAGCTTGCAGCTTGACTTGGATCAAAGGGCGCAACGGGCCCGGTTTGTACGATTGGACAGAACCAGCGCTGAGATCACGAGATCGGGAGACACTCATGGCCAACGACGCGAAGCCGGCACAGCAGCGCATCGATCAGTTCTTCTCTGGGCCCGGCGGACGAGCCGACAATTGGCGCGATCTGGTCGAGGCGGCGAAGGTGTGGAGCAGGGGCGGCAACCGTGCGGCGTATGACGCGGCGCTGTCGGCGCTTGCGGTGACGGAGGAGTTTCACGGCTATCCGGGCCTTCGTTTGATGGCGGCGCTGAAGGAAGCTGCGGCGGAGGGCGACGCCGCCACCTCGCATATGCTTGCGACGCGGATCGCCCAGGCGCTTCAGACAAAATCCTTCCGCCAGCATGCAGGTGACTGGAGCACGCAGGACGAGGGCAATGGCGACGTTCCCGATCTGCTTCCGCCAACTCTGGGGCAATCGGCGGTGCGCCGTCCTTACTTCGAGACCCTGATCGTGACCGGGGTGCCGGCCAGCAACTGGCCCGGGCTCCTGGCGGAATGGCGCAAGCTGCGGCGTCCGGTCGACGCCTTCATCTATGAGCCCGTGGTCGTGGGCAACCTCGAGGACGCCTTCTGTGCGGCCATGCTGAACCCCAATATTGCGGCGGTGGTGATCAATGAAGGCTTCGGGCTGCGCTCGCGCCACGATGCGCCGGTGCTTCGTGCCATGACCGGCGCCATGGGGCTCAGCGAGGAGTCCGATGCGTCCGCGCTCCGGTTGGCCCATATCCTGAAGCGGGTGCGTCCCGAGCTTGACCTCTACCTGATGTCCAACCGCGACGTCGAGGAGTTGGCCGGCAATCCCGAAGCCGATGTGGTGCGCCGCGTGTTCTACTCGGTCGAGGATATCCTCGAATTGCACCTTTCAATTCTGGAGGGCGTGCAGGATCGCTTCGACACGCCGTTCTTCGACAATTTGAAGAAATATGCGCAGCGGCCGATCGGCACCTTCCACGCGCTGCCGATCGCGCGCGGCAAGTCCGTGTTCAAGTCGGACTGGATCCGCGACATGGGCGAATTCTACGGGCTAAACCTGTTCCTTGCCGAGAGCAGCGCGACCACCGGCGGCCTCGACAGCATGCTGGAGCCGACCGGCAACATCAAGAAGGCACAGGAGAAGGCCGCGCGCGCGCTCGGCGCCGACCGCGTGTACTTCGTGACCAACGGCACCTCGACATCCAACAAGATGGCGGTGCAGGCGCTGCTGGGTCCCGGCGACATCGCAATCGTCGACCGCAATTGCCACAAGTCGCACCACTACGGCATGGTGCTGGCCGGCGCGCAGCCGCTCTACGTCGAGGCATTCCCGATGACGGAATACTCGATGTATGGCGCGGTGCCGCTACAGACGATCAAGCAGGCACTTCTGAACGCGAAGGCGGATGGCCGGCTCGACCGGGTCAAGCTGATCGACCTGACCAATTGCACCTTCGACGGCCACATCTACAACACGCGGCGGGTGATGGAGGAATGCCTCGCGATCAAGCCTGACCTGATCTTCCTCTGGGACGAGGCCTGGTTCGGCTTCGCGCGGTTTTCGCCGTTCCTGAGGCGGCGAACCGCGATGGGCGCGGCGAATGAGATCGAAGCCTGGATGCGCGATCCCAGGTCGGTCGCCGCCTATGAGAAACAGCAGGCCGAGCTCGGCAAGAATCCGTCCGACGAGGTTCTGCTCAAGACCAGGCTGATCCCCGATCCGCGCCAGATCCGGCTGCGCGTCTACCAGACCAACTCGACGCACAAGTCGATGTCGGCGATCCGCCAGGGCTCGATGCTGGCGGTCAAGGACATCGAATTCCACACCGTCGAAGCGCAGTTCAAGGAGGCCGTATTCACGCACGCCTCGACCAGCCCGAACCAGCAGCTGATCGCGAGCCTCGACGTCTCGCGCCGGCAGATGGAGCTCGAGGGATATGGACTGGTGGCCAATGCCATGGAGATCGCGTTCGCCATCCGCAACGCGGTCAACACCAATCCGTTGATTTCGAGATATTTCCGCGTTCTTGGCGCGGATGCCATGGTGCCGAAGCAATACCGCCAGAGCGGATTTACCGACTATCTGGCGGCCGGGACCAACTGGGCTAGCGCCCTGAAGAGCCTGAACGACGACGAGTTCTGCCTCGATCCGACCCGCATGACGCTGGTCTGCGGCACCGCCGGGTACGACGGAACGTCGTTCAAGGGGCTGCTCGCCAGCCGCTACAACATCCAGGTCAACAAGACCTCGCGCAACTCGGTCCTGATCCAGTCCAACATCAACAATACGCGGAGCGACGTCGCGCATCTCGTCCGGGTGCTGGCCGAAATCTCCGGCGAAATTGATCGCGGCCTCGCCAAGGGCGGCGCGAACGCCAGGGTCGACTTCGACATGCGGGTCAACAGCCTGATGAAGGATGTCCCCGATCTGCCGAACTTCTCGCATTTCCACGACGCCTATCGCGGCGATGCCGGCGCGAAGACGAATGAGGGCGACATCCGCGGCGGGTTCTATTCGGCCTATGACGCGGCAGGATGCGAATATATTCGCCTGCACGATCCCGAGATCGACAGGCGTCTGAAGAACGGGCCCGCTCTCGTCTCCGCCAACTTCGTGATTCCCTATCCGCCGGGCTTCCCGATCATGGTCCCTGGCCAGGTTATCACGCAGGAGACCATCGATTTCATGCGCAAGCTGGATGTGAAGGAGATCCATGGCTACGACGCGGCCGAGGGCTTGAAGCTGGTGACGACCGAGGCATTGGGCAGGATGGGCAAGCCGCGAGCGGCCGCGCCGAAGTTCAAGGCTGCATCATAGACGAAGGAGATTCCGCAAGGCGTCTTCGCATTCTTGCGGCGATGAGTCTTGCGCAACGAGGCGTAACGCAACCGGTTCCTGGAGGGACATGATGAGGAAAGTGAGTTTGATCGGAGCTCTTGCAATGCTGGCCATTGGATTGGCCGGCTTCAGCACGCCGTCGCCGGCTGAAACCGGCTCGGTCGCCGTCATCTTCACCAAGGGTGGATTCATCGTTGGTGTCGGAGGCGGCGAGGGCGTCTTGACGCTGCGCGGCAAGCACTATCCGTTCACGGTGTCGGGCATGAGCGTCGGCTTCACGATCGGCGCCTCGACCACCAAGCTGGTCGGGCGCGCCCTCAATCTCAGAGGGCCTGCCTCGATCGAAGGCTCCTACAGCGCGGCAGGCGCCGGTGGGGCGATCGCCGCGGGCGCCGGCGGCGTGCAGCTTCAGAACGCCAATGGCGTGATCCTGCAGCTCAGCGGCCCGAAGGTCGGCGCCGAAGTCTCGGCCGCCGTGGGCGGGGTTTCCATCCGCTTGAAGTAGGTCCAAGGGAGGCCGGCCGCGCGCCCTGCGCGGCCTGTCCTCTCAGTAGCGTTCCTCGACGAACTTCATTCCGCGCAGTCCGGCCTGATCGTTGTAGCGACCCTTGTTGGAGCGCTTGGGGAGCTTGACCTTGTCGCGCTTGACCCGTCCGTGAGGAATTGTCTTCAGCAGGAACGAGATGCAATTCAGCCGCGCCCGCCGCTTGTCGTCGGAACGGATGACGTTCCAGGGCGCGTGCTTCGAGCTCGTCGCCTTGAACATCAGGTCGCGCGCGCGGGAGTAATCATACCAGCGGCGATAGGATTCGGTGTCCATCGGGCTCAGCTTCCATTGCCGCATCGGATCGTCGATCCGCGCCCTGAAGCGGCGCTCCTGCTCCTCCATCCCGACCTCGAGCCACAGCTTGATCAGGATGATGCCGCCCTCGATGATGTATTGCTCCATCTGCGGGCAGAGGGAAAGGAATCGCTTGTGCTCCGCCGGCGTGCAGAACCCCATCACATATTCGACGCCCGCGCGATTGTACCAGCTGCGATCGAAGATCACGATCTCGCCGGCCGCCGGAAACTGCTGCATGTAGCGCTGGATGAAGAGCTGGGACTTCTCACGATCCGAGGGCGCGGGCAGGGCGACCACGCGAAACACGCGCGGGCTGACCTTCTCGGTCAGGGCCTTGATCGTTCCGCCCTTGCCGGCCGCATCGCGTCCCTCGAACAGGATGATGACCCTGAGCTTGTTCGCCTGTACCCAATCCTGGAGCTGGCAGAGCTGGGCCTGCAGCTTCTGCAGCTCTTCCTCATAGTCCTTGCGCTTCATCTTCTCGGTCGGCTTGTCTTTCGCCATGGATATCCGTCCATCGTTTCAACTAATCACCCCAGGCAATGACAATGCCGATGTCGCCGGGCATGCCGCCGGGGTAATCAACGATCTGATAGCGGATGCGGTAGCCGCGCGGCTGCAGGTAGTCAGCCCAGAGCTGGTATATTTCCTTAGGGATACCCGTCAGCGTCTTCTCCCAGCCGGCCTCCATCTGATTGATCGCTCGCCCCTTGTCGGAGCACAGCGAGTTCGGGAAGCGATAGACCTGGACCTCGCTCAAACCATTGCGCACCGCCCGCTGAATCACCGTCGACGCCAGCTTGACCTTCTCGTCCTCGGTAAGCCCGGAGGGCTTGCTCAGCCGCTCGATCAACGCGCGCTTCTCGGCTTCGATAGCAGCCGCACGCTTGGCATGCTCCTCGGCCTTCTCCGCTTCCTTGAGCGCTGCCTGCTTCTGGATCTCGTGCGCCTTCGGGATCAGGTCATCGATCTTGTTTCGCATGGCTGGGGACTCCTAACCCGATCTTCCACCTTGCCCCCGGAACGGTAGAGATGAGCCGACCGGCTTCCTTGATCCAGATCAAGCAAGCGCGATAGGATCGTCAGCAGTGTCGATCAGGATTCGCCTGCGGTGTTATTGCGACCGGGAGACTTGGCTTGAGCGAACAGATGCATCCGGCGGCCCCCCATCATCTGCCGTTTTTCATTCCCGGCGCCGACGGGTCGGACACCCTGATGGTGGTGATGGGCATTTTCCTCGTAGCCACCGTCTTGTGGGTTGGCACTCTGTACTGGAAGCTGCACAGCCTGCCGGAGCGCATGGCGCACAAGAGCCAGAAACTTCAGTTTGAGATCGTCGCCGTTCTCGGCTTGATATCGCTTTTCACCCACATGCATATCTTCTGGGTCGCCGGCCTGTTGCTTGCGCTCATCGACCTGCCGGATTTCGGCACGCCGATGCGCAGCATCGCAGATTCCGTCGAGCGCATAGCCGACGCCACGCCGGGCGCTGCCGAACCGGTAGCCGAATCCGGACCTGGCGGCAGTCCCGACGGCCGGACGCCCGCGAAGCAAGAGGTGCACAACCATGCTTGAGCTGATGATCTGCTCGCTGGTGACGATCCTGCCGGATTACCTCTACCGCCGCTATTGGCAAGGCAAGCGGTTCGGCAAGGAGATCACGTTCTTCTCTGTCTGGTATGAACTGAGATGGGGGATTACCGGCTGCCTGATGCTCACGATCTCGCTGATCACGAT
This sequence comes from Bradyrhizobium sp. 33ap4, assembly GCF_032654765.1. Lineage (NCBI taxonomy): Bacteria > Pseudomonadati > Pseudomonadota > Alphaproteobacteria > Hyphomicrobiales > Nitrobacteraceae > Bradyrhizobium > Bradyrhizobium sp. 33ap4. Next base: position 82,764 of record NZ_JAUMTJ010000032.1, read on the forward strand.
GATCTTCTATTTTCATCCCTCGACATCCTCGGCGGCGATCTACTTCAGGACCGTGCCGATCCTGCCCGAAGGCTCCGGACGTGTCGTCGAGGTCAATGTTGGCTTCACCGCGCCGGTGAAGAAGGGGGACGTTCTGTTCCGGCTCGACAGTTCGAAGCAGGAGGCCGCGCTCGAGACCGCCAAGCGAAAGATCGCCGAGGTGGATGCGTCGTTGATCGCGGCGCAGGCCGACGTCGTAAAGGCGGACGCTCAGATCGGGGAGGCGAAGGCCTCCTTGCAGCAGGCCAAGGACGAGCTGGAGGTGAAGAGCGAGTTGCAGCGCCGCAATCCCGGCATCGTGCCGCAGCGTGACATCGAGAAGCTGCAGGTGCTGGTTGATCAGCGGCAGTCCGGCGTCGATGCCGCCAGCGCCGTTAAGGAATCGGCGACGTTGCGCGTCTCCACGCTGTTGCCGGCCGAGAAGGCGAGCGCCGAGGCTGCGCGGGCGCAGGCGCAGGTGGATCTCGACAAGACTTTCGTCCGTGCCGGCGTCGATGGCCGCGTCGAGCAATTCCTCGTTCGCCCCGGGGACCTCGTCGCCCAGATCATGCGGCCGGCCGGAATCCTGATACCGGACGAAGCGGGCCGCAACAGGTTGCAGGCGGGATTCGGGCAGATCGAGGCCCAGGTGATGAAGCCCGGCATGGTTGCGGAAGCCACCTGCATGTCGAAACCCTGGGTGATCATTCCACTGGTCGTCACCAGCGTGCAGGATTTCATCGCCGCCGGCCAGTTTCGGGCCAGCGAGCTGTTGATCGACCCGCAGAATCTGCAACAGCCTGGTTCGATCCTCGTGTTCCTCGAGCCGCTCTACAAGGGCGGCCTTGACGGCGTGACGCCGGGCAGCACTTGCATCGTCAATGCCTACACCAGCAACCATGACGAGATTTCCGATCCGAAAACCGGGGCGTTGAAAGGCTTTGCCCTGCATGCCGTCGACGCGACTGCACTCGTTCATGCCTTGCTGCTACGGATCCAGGCTCTGCTGCTGCCGATCAAGACGCTGGTGCTTAGTGGCCACTGACGGGTGCGAACAGGGAGACAGCAGATGAAACCGGTCCGTAAGCTTCGCGCAATCGTGGCGACGGGCATGATCTTCGGATTGCCGGGTTACGCGCAGGCTTTCGATCTCACGGGTGCCTGGGCCACGAGCGCCGAGCAATGCCGAAAGGTGTTCGCCCACAAGGGCAGGGCGAACCAGCTGACCTTCACGAACTTCTCAGGCGTCTATGGCGGCGGATTCATCGCCGAGCCCGATCGCCTCCGGAGCAAGTTCGAGAACTGCAAGATCAAATCGCGCAAGGACGACGGCCAGACCATCAACATCATCGTCGGTTGTGCGTCCGGAATCATGGTATCGAATGTGCAGTTCTTCCTTAAGGCCGTCGACGACGATACCATTACGCGCCAATTCCCGGGCATCGAGGGGATGGAGGTCAACTATCATCGTTGCAAGATCTAGAGGCATCCGCTCCCCGCGCTGGCTCAGCGCCGCCGGACCGTTGTCGGCTGGCGCCGAACCGATCGAGTGATGCGCCGTGGATCCCAGCAGGTTGCCGAGGTCATTGCGCATCGCCCTGGTGGCCGGCCTTGTGCTTTTGGCGGGGGGTGCGAGCCTGTTCGCCTATCGCTGGTACGAGCGGCCGGCGACCCTGACGATCGCGGTTGGGTCGCTGGACGGCGAGGCCGGGAGGCTGGTCTCGGCGATCGCAGGAAAGTTCGCCCAATCGAAAGCACCAGTCCGGCTCAGCCTGGTCCAGACGCCGGGACCGCTTGAGTCCGCCAAGGCATTCGCGTCCGGAAAGGTGGACCTCGCGGTCGTCCGTGGAGACGTCGGCGATCTATCGCAGGCCCAGGCCGTGATCGTGTTGGCCCACGCCACCGTACTGTTGGTCGCGCCGCCCGGCGCTGCGATATCTGACGTGGCGGAGTTGAAACGCGTCGCGATCGGTGTGATCGGCGCCGAAGCCAATCAGAAGCTGATCAAGGTGCTGACCGACGAATACGATCTGACGCGCGCGGGCGTGACGTTCAAGCCGCTTGCCCCCGCGGACGCGCGCCGGGCGCTCGACACCAAGGAGGTACGGGCGATTCTGCTCGTCATGCCCTTGACCGAAAAATATCTTTCGCTGCTGCGCAATGTCTTCGCGCGCACCACGCGAGCCGGCCCGGTGATGATCGCCATCGAGTCCGCCGGAGCGATCGCCGAGAAAGAGCGCGCCTATGAAAGCTTCGACGTACCCAAGGGAACCCTGCGCGGCTCGCCGCCTGTTCCTGCTGATGACCTGACGACGCTGCAGACGTCGTTTTATCTGGTGGCACAGAAGAAGCTCGGGAATGACGTGATCAGCGACCTGACGCAGTCGATCATGAACGCGCGGCGAGAGTTGCTCGCCGAACTGCCGGCGCTCTCCCAGATCGCTACGCCTGATACCGACGCGGGCGCCTACATTCCCGTGCATCCCGGGGCGGCAGCGGTCTATGAGGGGACCAGGGAGAGCTTTCTCGATCAATGGGGCAATGCGATCTTCCTGGCGCCGATGATCGCTGGCGGGCTTGCGTCGGTGCTCGCGGCGGCGTGGAAGTTTCTCCGCTCGAGCGAGACACCGAGCCGGAAGGAGGCGCTCGACACGCTTTATGCATTGGCAGGGCGAATTCGGATGGCCAGGCGTGTGTCGGATCTCGAAGAGATCGAGCGCGAAATCGATCAGGTGCTGCGTACGCAGCGCGAGCAGCCGGTCGCGGACGACAAGGCCGAGCGTGCCGTCACGGCGGTGAACGTTGCGGCCCATCGGCTCGAGAACCTGATTCACGACCGCCGCATCCACCTTGCGTCGCGACAGCCGGGCCAGGCCGGAAGCCAGGTCGAAAGCTGAGCCGAAGGACAGTTTCCTTGATCTCGATCAAGGAGGGGAGGGGATCGTGGCCGATGCTGTCGACCGTTGGTGTCGATGGAGGTCGCGATGTTCCGTTGGGGCAAGATTCTGCTCGCGGTTGTGCTGGTGTCGGTGACGTCCGTTGCCGCATTCGCGCAAACGGCTGACAAGCCGCCCGCCCAGACCAGCCCGCCCGCCCAGGCTAGCCAGCCGGCTGCGGCAACCCAGCCGACCGATCAGCTCCTGAAGCCGGAACAGCTGGAAGCCCTGGTGGCGCCGATCGCGCTTTACCCGGACTCGCTGCTCGCCAACGTGCTGGCGGCGTCGACCTATCCGCTCGAGGTCGTGCAGGCCGATCGCTGGCTCAAGGAGCGCAAGAGCCTGAAAGGGGATGCGCTGAAGGCCGAGGTCGACAAGCAGGCCTGGGATGACAGCGTGAAGGCGCTCACCAGCACCGCCGACGTGCTCGCGATGATGAGCGACAAGATCGATTGGACGAAGAATCTGGGCGATGCCGTGCTGGCGCAGCAGCCCGACGTCATGGATGCGATCCAGCGGCTGCGCAGCAAGGCGCAGGCCAACAACAAGCTGGTGACGACCAAGCAGCAGAAGGTCAGCGTCCAGACCCAGGAGAACAAGCAGGTCATCGTCATCGAGCAGACCGATCCGAACACCGTCTATGTGCCCTATTACGATCCCGCCACGGTCTATGGCGCGTGGCCCTATGCAGACTATCCGCCGTATTATTTCGGCTATCCGTCCTATATCGGCGCCGGTGTTGTCGCGGCAGGTCTTGCATTCGGCGCCGGATGGGCGATCGGACGCTGGGGCAATTATTGGGGTGGCGGCTTCAACTGGGGCAATCGCAACGTCTATGTCAATCATCGGACCACCAACATCGCAAATGGCTGGCAGCACAATCCGGCGCACCGCCAGGGCGTCCGCTACAACAACAGCAACGTCCAGCAGCGCTTCGGCGGCAACGCCAATCGGGCTGGTGCCAGCGATCGGATGGATTTTCGCGGCCGCGATGGTCAGCAGGTCCTCAAGCCCGGCGGCGATCGCCCGGGTGCTGATCGCGCAGGTGACCGGGCAGGAGACCGCGGTGATCGCGCCGGAGATCGCGCTGGAGATCGTGGAGGCGACCGCGCCGGAGACCGTGCGGGCGATCGCGGCAAAGGCGGTGACCGTGCCGGTGCCGCCGATCGCGCCAAGGGCGGCGACCGCGCCGGTGCCGGCAACAAGGCCAAGGGCGGCGGCGATCGCGCCAAGGCCGCCAACCGCGGCAATGCCGGTAACCGCGCAGCAGCGGCGAATCGTGGCGGTGGCAGTCGCGGTGGCGCCATGAACGTATCGTCCGGGCGGGCAGCTGCGGCGGCATCGGCGCGCGGGCGATCGAGCATGGCCAGCATGCCACGCGGCGGCGGCGGCGCAAGTTTTGCCGGCCGTGGCGGGGGCGGAGGCGGCTTCCGCGGTGGTGGCGGAGGTGGCGGCTTCCGCGGCGGCGGCGGCGGTGGACGACGCTCCGACATCGCGCTCAAGCACGATATCGAGCTGCTTGGACATCTCACCAACGGCCTCGGCTACTATCGCTTCAGCTATCTCGGTAGCAGCAAAGCCTATGTCGGCGTGATGGCGCAGGAGGTCGAGCAGGTCATGCCGGCGGCGGTGACGCGCGGCGCCGACGGCTATCTCAGGGTCTATTACGACAAGCTTGGGCTCAAGTTCCGCAGCTACAACGACTGGCTTGCGGCCGGCGCGAAGATTCCATCCCCGTCGGAGGCATCACGATGACAGGCCCCTCATACTCGCGACTGGATTGTATTGCCTCCATCGGCATGGCCGCGGCAACAGCACTCGCCTTGCTGCTATCTCCTGCGCGCGCCCAGCAAGGCTTCCCCAATCCGGAAGACGCGGCGTCCGCCTTGGCAACCGCCGTCAAGGCCGGCACCAGCCGGGCGATGCTGAAGGTGCTGGGCCGCGATGCCGCCGATATCATCGAGTCGGGCGACGATGTCGCCGACGCCAATGCGCGAGAGAGCTTTCTTTCTGCCTACGACGCCAAGCATTCGATCAAGGCTGACGGCAACAAGAAGGCCACCTTGATTTTGGGGAGGGACGATTTCCCGTTCCCGATCCCGCTCGTCAACAACAATGACGGCTGGAGTTTCGACGCCGCCGCGGGGCGGCGCGAAATCCTCTACCGCAGGATCGGCCGCAATGAGCTGGCCGCGATCCAGACCAGTCTTGCCTATGTCGACGCACAGAACGAATACGCAGAGAAGGATCGCGGCGAGGGTGTGGGCGCCTATGCCCAGCGCATCGTCAGCAGGCCGGGCAAGACGGACGGGTTGTTCTGGCGCGACGACAAGGATCCAAGCCCGCTCGGCGAGCTGGCCGCCCAGGCCGCCGCGGAAGGCTACAAGGTCGGCGAGCAGAGCATGCCGTACCACGGCTACTACTATCGGATTCTGAAGGCACAGGGCTCCGACGCCCCGGGCGGCGCGCTGAACTATGTCGTGAAGGGCAAGATGATCGGTGGATTCGCGCTGGTCGCCTATCCCGCCGAATACGGCAATTCCGGCGTCATGACCTTCCTGGTCAATCACGCAGGCACGGTCTATCAAAAGGATCTCGGCTCACGCACCGATTTCCTCGCCAAGCGCATGATCGTTTTCGATCCGGATCAGACCTGGAAGAAAGTGGATCCGGCAAATCCCTGAGCGAGGAGGGGGCTGCAGTGACGCGATCCATGATCCGTTCCGTCGTACTGGCGCTTGTCGCGATGGACCTCTTGGTCGCGCCATGCTTCGCGCAGGCCGTCGGCCACGTCCAGGTCAAGTTCGTGAAGGCGGCGCTCGTCGTGGGCGGCGGCGGCGGCAGCGGCACGTTGACCTACCGCGGGCGGCACTATCGGTTCATCGCGTCCGGCTTCAGCCTCGGCGTGAGTGCCGGTGCGTCGGTGACCTGGCTGGAGGGCACCGCCTCAGGCATCAGGGACGTCAACGATTTCGCCGGCAGCTACGCGCTGGTCGGAGCAGGTGGCGCATGGGCTGGTGGCGTAGGCGGGGTGAGCCTGCGAAATGAACACGGCGTGGTTCTGATGCTCAAGGGGCCGAAGGCAGGATTGGAATTCGCCGCCAATCTGGGCGGGCTTACGATCTCGCTGCGCTGAGCTCGGGCTCGATTCGCCCTGCCTCAGATGGGCCGCAGGTGGCAGGTGCCTCCGCCGAGCGACGACCAGCGTCCGGGGTGCGGCACTGAGCGATGGATTGATCTATCTCAAGGCCGGGTCCGAGGCGCAGGTGCAGCTTGCACCTGACGGGGGGCGATACGTCATCCAGATAACCGGGAGGTCTAAGCATGTACCGGCACATTCTCATTCCGACAGATGGGTCGGAACTGGCGGAGCAAGGGGTGAAGCACGGTTTGGCGTTGGCGAAATCCGTCGGAGCCAAAGTATCGGTCGTCTTCGTCGTTGAGCCGCTCTCGGAAATAGGAGGGCGGTACCGTGATCTGCTCGCGAGATTTGCCGAGATACGCAAGGAAGAGGCCACGAGCGCGCTGGATCGTGCCGCACACGCGGCCAGGGAGGCCGGCGTTCCCTGCGAGACAAGCCAGGCCGAGAGCGGGCAACCCCATCAAGCCATCATCGCAGCAGCCGAGGATAAGGGCTGCGATCTCATCGTTATGTCATCGCACGGGCGCAGCGGGCTCTCCATGCTGCTCATCGGCAGTGTGACAAACAAGGTGCTGACGCAAGCAAAGACTCCGGTCCTTGTCTGTCAGTGAGCGTGCAGATCGCTGGATGGAAAGTACTGTGCATGGAGCTTGGGAGAAATCGAATGAACAAAATCGCTGTGTGCCTGGCTCTTGCCGGTGCGACGCTATCCGGCCCGCTGCAGGCGCAGACGAGCGTCGATATGGCGCGGATAACTTGCTCGCAATACCTCGCCATGTCCCCGGGCGATTCTTCCGTATTTTCTGCCTGGATGAGCGGCTGGTTCAATCAGAAGAAGGGATACGTCTTCGTCGATCTCAACGCGTATGCGCGAAATGTCGCAAGCGTAAAGGCGTGGTGCGCGACCAATCCCACTCAGACCGTGATGGCCGGCCTTGAGCGCTCTACGGCCGGCCAGTGATCAAACAGGGTTGGAAGATAACAATGAAACTATCGATCCTTGCCGTTGCGACCGTTGCACTCCTCGCCACCAGCGTCGTGGCCAAAGCGCAAGTCGTCGTCGATCTGTCCCTCATTACCTGCAAGCAATTGCTGGAGGCGGATCAGGAACGACAAACGCTGATCAGCTCCTGGATGTCGGGCTATTTCAGCGCATCGAAGAACCTGACCGTCGTCGATTTTCGCTACGTCGAGCGGAACGGCAAGGTTATCGGCAAGTACTGCAAGTCGCACAAGGCGGACACCGTAATGAATGCGATGCAAAAGAACTGGCGCTGATCATCGTCGCTGCGATCGCGCGAGCCTTGGAGGGCATTCTTGTCCGTCGCGTCTGCGATGAAGCCGGCGATGCCAACGGTCGGCAGGCTCGTCGCTTCACTCGCGCTTCCGATCGAACCGGCTGTCTCTCAATGCCGGCCGCGGCTCCCGTATTTTTACGGTCCGGGCGCTTGACCGAGGTCAAGGCGCGGCCACTGGCAAGATGGTGTGTCGCTAGGGCTGTTCGCTCTCTCCGGTGTCGCGGTGTCGGCCATCTGGTATGTCACTTATGAAATTCGCCGACGTGGTCTGCTGGCTCGAAGGGCGCGCAGTCCTCGCGAGACCAGGACATTTGCTACTGAATCGGAAGCCAAGGCATTCGCGCGATCAAAACTGGACGAAGGGCTGGTCGTGTTTGCCGGCACCATCAATCCGCACCTCCCCAGGCAATTGATCCCCTCGCAGAACATCGCCGATTGGCTCGTCGAACAGTGAGTCGGCTCCGGCGCTTCCTCTCCGGCAGCACGAGCTTCGTGCTGCACCGAATGTTGAAAGCACAGCCCAAGCACGGTGTTGGTTTGCCCTTGAGTGTTGCCATTTTGGCACGCGCCTTTTCGTGACTCACATCTAGGCTTCGATCACTGCCCCGATCGGGCGAGCGCAAGGACTGCTTTTCTCGATTGACGCGAAGAGACCCGGAGATCATTCCATGAAGAGATTTTTGCTTTCTGTCGCCGCGATTATCGGCATGGCCACGCCGGCGTTGTCGGCTGACATGGCCGTCAAGGCGGCGCCTGTGCCGGTTCCTCCGCCGGTCTACAACTGGACCGGCTTCTATATCGGTGCGAACGGCGGTTGGGGTGAGAGCCGCACCTGCTGGGACTTCATCCCCGCAGTCGGAGGTGTCGTGGCCGATGGATGCAGCTCGCGCTCCGGTGGCGTTTTCGGCGGACAGCTCGGCTATCGCTGGCAGGCTGGCCAGTTCGTCTTCGGCCTGGAAGGACAGGGTGACTGGGCGGACCTGAAGAGCTCGCGCCTCAGCCTGATCGATCCGAGGTTCTCGACGACAACGAAGACCGACGGACTGGGCCTTTTCACTGGCCAACTCGGCTGGGCCTGGGATGCCGCGCTGTTCTACGTGAAGGGCGGTGCAGCGGTCACCAGCAATCGCTATGACATCTTTACCACGGTCGGCGGAATCGGGGTCGCGTCGGCGACATCGACCCGTTGGGGCGGTACCGTCGGCGTGGGCTTCGAGTACGGGTTCACCCCGAACTGGTCCGTCGGGCTCGAATATGACCGTCTGTTCATGGGCGATGCCAACAACACGTTCTCGGTGGTCAATCCCATCGTGGCCGGCGCCGCCAACCGGATCGGACAGGATGTGGATCTGCTGACGATCCGCCTGAACTATCGGTTCGGTGGGCCGGTCGTCGCCAGATACTGATCTCCCTGGATGGATGTAATTTGGGCCCCGGCATTCTTGCCGGGGCCTTTCTTTTAGTTTTGGCGGCTACCGGACCAAATGTCCGAAGTGCGGCAAGCGCCGCTGTCAGCGCTTTGCGGCTGCGCCCTTCGCTGCCTCGTAGGCGTCGCGATAGCCTCTGGCGATGGTCCGAACGCCTCGCCCGATATCATCATAGACATCGTCGGGCAGGTTCGCGAGCGAGACGCGAAGCGACCATTCGGGCGCATCGAATCCGCCGCCGTTCAACAGCACGATCCCGTGGGCTTCAGCCAGCCTGAACGCGAGGTCCAGCGGATGGACGTTCTTCTTCAGGTATTCAACCGCCTCGTCGCCGATATTCTTTCGGGCCCAGAACTCGAAATCGATCAGGGCGTAGTAGGCATCATAGCTCGGATTCGGGCTCAGCTTGTCGGCAAGCCCGAGGCCGTCGAGCAGCGACCACAGGCGCTTGTTGACGATCTCCATGCAGGCGGCCTGATAGGCCTTCTTTTCGTCCATCATCTCCGCGAGCGAGAACAGGCTCATCATCACCTGCTGCGGCAACGACAGGCCCGCAGTGTGATTGAGCGCCACGTCGCGGCTGTCGGCGACGATGCGGTCGATCAGCTTGAGCTTGCGCGGTTCGAGCGTAAGCGGCCCGTAGCGCTTGTCGAGCGCCTTGACGGCCTCGTCCGGGAGCTTGGCGATCATCTTGTCGAAGATGTTGTCCTCGTGGATGGCGATCGCGCCGAGCCGCCATCCCGTGCAGCCGAAATACTTCGAATAGGAGTAGACGCCGATGGTGTTGTGCGGCAGCTCGCCCAGCAGCGAACGGAACCCGTGCACGAAGGTGCCGTACACGTCGTCGGTGAGGATCATCAGGTCGGGGCGCTTGGTCCTGACCAGATTGGCCAGCTTGGCAACTGTCTCCTTGCTTAACGCCATCCCCGGAGGGTTGGACGGATTGACCACGAAGAAGGCCTTGATCTTCGGATCCTCCAGCTTCTTGATCTCCTCGTCGGTGAACTGGAACTTGTTCTCCTGCGGAGCCCTGATCTGAACCACCTTCAGGTCGTAGTCTTCCAGGTGCGTCATCTCGATGTAGGGCGTGAAAATCGGCGTCGCCAACGCGATCGTATCGCCGGGCACCAGCAGCCGGTTGGCCTTCAGCGACTTGAAGAGGTAGCACATCGCCGCCGTGCCGCCCTCGACCGCATAGATGTCGAATTTTCCGGCCGGCCGGGGCTCGCCGCAAACCGCCCACATCAGGTATTCGTGCACGATCTTTTCGTTGTGCACCAGCATGCGGTCCGGCACCGGGTAATTGTCGCCGATGATCGAATCGACCAGCTCGTGGACGAAGGCGTCCGGGTCGAAGCCGAATTTCTTGACCGCAAAGGGCAGCATCTCGGTCAGGAAGCTCGCACCCGGCATGTCCTTGTGCTGCTTGAGCCAGACTTCGAACCGGCCGGCGATGCCGCTTGCCTGGGGCATGCCGCCGATGCCCGCCGGGTGCTCCATCACCCGCTTACTCTCGGTGATGGCGAATTGTCCCAGCAGGAAGAAGCCTTCGCGCGGCGTCGTGGCCACCCAGTTCGGATTGCCCCGCCCGGCGTTCAGGAAGGGCATCTGGCTCCGCTTCGAATTGCTCTTGGCGAGGTTGATCAGCTCGTCCTTGATCTCGAAGGGGCTCAACGCCTCGAATTTCTTCAGGGTCAGAAGATCGGCCATTTGACACTCCCGGGGCGATGCGTGCTGTTGGAATGGAGGCGACAGGCTCCGTTGCCTGCGCAATCGCGCGCAGCATGATCGGCGACCGGTTACGAGCCTTGATCTATGTCAACGGTCACGCGCAGGCGATGCGATGCTGCGACGGATAGTCGCTCACGATGCGAGTGCGCGGCACATGTGTGGTGTCGGCAAGATCATGAAATCGCGAGGCTCTCGCAGCTGCGGTTGACATAGATCAACATCCTGCTCGCCAACCGCCGTCTGATGTCGACCGATACGGTTGCTCGCCCTTTTCGGCACCCGTGCACGAGATCGAAGCGGGCGCACGCCAAAGCCCCGGGACAGCATGAACGGGTGACATCATGATCGATTGGCTCTTCCAGACGCTCCGCACCTATCCCGAAATTGCGATCTTCCTCTCGCTGGCCCTGGGCTACTATTTCGGTTCCTTCACCTATAAGGGGCTTGGACTGGGCGCGGTCACCGCGACACTGGTTGCCGCTGTCATCATCGGCCAGATCGGGATCACTATATCAGGGCCGCTGAAGCCGTTCTTCTTTCTGATGTTCCTGTTTGCAATCGGTTACGGTGTCGGACCGCAATTCGTGCGCGGTATCGCGCAGGACGGCGTCCCGCAGGCGATTTTCGCGGCCGTGGTCTGCGTCTTCTGTCTGCTGTCCGCCTATCTCGGCGCCAAGGTCGCCGGTTACGACGTCGGATCGGCCATCGGGCTCTATGCCGGCTCGCAGACGATCTCCGCGTCGATGGGACTCGCGACCGACGCCATCAATCGCCTTGGTCTGCCCGCGGACGAAGCCAAGAAGCTGCTCGATGCCATGCCGGTCGCCTATGCCGTGACCTATATCTTCGGCACGGTTGGGTCGGCGATCGTGCTGGCGCTGCTCGGACCGGCGCTGCTCGGGATCGATCTCGAAGCCGCGTGCAAGAAATACGAGGAGGAGCATGGCGGCAAGAAGGAGCTGGGCGGCCCAGGGACGGCCTGGCACCAGTTCGATGTGCGCGCCTATCGCGTTCATGAGCGCGGACCCGTCGCCGGCAAGACCGTCGGGCAGGCCGAGGCGCTGCTTCCCGATCATCGCATCTTCGTCCTCCGGCTCCGGCAAGCCGGCAAGATCGTGGAGGCAACCTCCGACACCGTGATACATGCCGGCGATGTCGTCGCCGTCGCCGGGCGCCGCGATGTGCTGGTGCAGCTGATCGGCGAGCAGGCCGAGGAAGTTGACGATCGCGAGCTGCTGGCGGTGCCGATCGAAGGTGTCGATGTCTACGTGACCAGCAAGGACGTCGACGGCAAGACGCTGGAGCAACTGGCCAAGGAACCGGGCGCTCGCGGCGTATTCCTGCGCAAGATCGCCCGGGGGGCGATCGCGACCGAGATTCCGATCCTGCCGAACACCAAGATCAATCGGGGCGACATCCTCACCCTGGTCGGCCGCACGTCCGATGTCGCTGCCACCACAAAGATGCTGGGCCGGCCGGACCGTGCAACCGATGTTGCCGACGTCGCCTTCATCGGGGCTGCGATCGCGATCGGCGCCCTGGTCGGCGCCTTCGTCTACAAGATCGGAAGCGTGCCGCTGACGTTGTCCACCTCCGGCGGCGCATTGATCTCAGGTCTGTTCTTTGGCTGGCTCCGGTCCGTGCACCCGACCTTCGGCCGCATCCCGTCACCCACCGTGTGGTTCATGAACTCGGTCGGCCTGAACGTCTTCATTGCCGTGGTCGGAATCTCCTCGGGCCCGGGATTTGTCGCCGGCCTGCAAAAGCTCGGCTTCAGCCTGTTCCTTTGGGGCGTCGTCGTGACCACCGTGCCGCTGATCCTGGCGATGTTCGTCGGCAAATACGTGTTCCGCTTCCACGACGCGATCCTGCTCGGATGCTGCTCCGGCGCGCGCACCACGACCGCTTCGCTGGGCATGATCAACGACCGCGCGAAGAGCCAGATTCCCGGTCTTGGCTACACCGTCACCTATGCGGTCGGAAACACGCTGCTGACGATCTGGGGCATGGTGCTGGTGATGATGATGACATAGCCGCGGCGCGGGACCGTGTTGAGACGATGTTGAGCTGGCTGGCGCAATTTCTCGTTCGTTATCCGGAGCTCGCGCTGTTCCTGGTGATCGCCGCGGGCTACTGGATCGGAAGCTTCAAGATCGGCGCTTTCAGCCTCGGCCCGGTGACGGGCGCGCTGTTCGCAGGACTCGCGGTCGGCGATTTCGCGCATGTGCCCGTCTCCAGCATGACCAAATCGTTCCTGTTCCTGCTGTTCCTGTTCGGGGTCGGCTATTCGGTCGGTCCGCAATTCGTGCTGGCGATGAAGCGCGACGGGCTGAAGCCCATGCTGATGGCCGTTGTCGTGAGCCTCACCGGTCTTGCGGCGGCGATCGTCGTGGCACGCGTGCTGCGGCTCGACCCCGGCTTTGCCGCCGGGCTCCTGTCGGGCGCGCTCAGCCAGAGCGCTGCAATGGGTACGGCGACCGACGCGGTCAATTCCCTGCCTGTGTCCGAGGCACAGCGCGCGTTGTTTGTCTCGCATATCGCGGTCGCGGATGCGGTCTGCTACATCTTCGGCTATGCCGGCGTGATCACGTTTTGCACCATTGTCGTTCCGGCGCTGCTCAAAATCGATCTGAAGGCGGAGGCGCTCAAGCTAGAGCAGACCCTGGGCATCACGCGCGCCAAGCCCGGCCTCGCGTCGGCCTGGCGCAAGTTCGAACTGCGCGCCTACCGGCTGGATGCTCACGCTGCGATCGTCGGACTGACAGTTGCGGCCGCCGAAACGCGCGTGACCGGGCAGCGTGTATTCATCCACCGCATCCGTCGCGGCGAGCGCGTCCTCGAGGCGGAGCCTGCAACGGTGCTGGCGGCAGGCGATGTCGTCGCGCTGTCGGCGCCGCGCCAGATCATCGTCGAACTGATCGGACCGCGCGGGGAGGAGGTCGAGGACCGGGAGCTCCTCGATATCCCCGTGGTCGCGGCGGACGTGTTCCTGATCAACGCGAAGCTCGCGGGCAGCAGCCTCCAGCAGGCGTCTGAACAAGACTGGACGCGCGGCCTTTATCTGCGCTCCGTGAGCCGGGGCGGTGAAGCGCTTCCGATCGCTGCGGGCACGGTTCTGGAGCGCGGCGATCTGCTGAGCATCGTGGGTCCTGAAACCGTGGTGCAGAACGCGGCCAAGAGCATCGGCGTCATCGTCGCGCCCAGCACCACGATCGATTTCGTGGTGCTGGGGCTCGCGATTTTCCTCGGCGGCCTCCTTGGCGTTCTCATAAGCTTTTCGGTTGGCGGCATCACGATCTCGCTGAGCACCAGCGTCGGCACGCTGCTCGCCGGACTTCTGGTCGGCTACCTCCGTACGCGTCTGCCGTATTTCGGCCGGATCCCCGACGGCGCCATCAGCCTGATGACATCGCTCGGACTGGCTGCGTTCGTCGGCCTGACCGGGATTCATGCCGGGCCGATCTTCCTTTCCGCGATACGCGAGTCGGGCATCGGGCTGCTGCTGGGCGGCATGATCGTCACCCTGTTGCCGCAGATCGTCGGCTTCTGCTTCGGCCATTTCGTGTTGCGCATGAACCCGATCCTCCTGCTCGGTGCGCTGACTGGAGCACAGACGGTCACGGCCGCGATGGCGGCCATTCAGGAGCGCTCGGGCAGCTCCGTGGTGGTGCTTGGCTACACGCCCGCCTATCCGATCTCCAATATTCTGCTGACGACCTGGGGATCGATCATGGTCGTTGTTTTCGCTGGATGACGGGGCAGGGACGGCTCGCGCCTACCTCGACATTGAGAGCGGCGCACAAGCGAGCGTCCCCCTGGTCCGGACGACCGTATTCCGCCTGTTCCGAACTGAACCGCGGTTTCCAACGAGTCCCTGCGGCTGAAGGGTCAGCGCGCCCGGCGGGGCGAATCTCGAGATCCGGATCGATGCCTTGATGAAGTCCCTCTGCTGGCCGCGTGGCCCAGACTGCGCCGATGTTGCAGGGGACTAACGCGCATTTCAGAGCGAAACATGAATATGAATGCGGAGGCCGATGAGTAACCCAGCCGCAACGCGATCTCTGTGATCGGCAGGTCGCTGCCCAACAATTCGATAGCCTTGAGCAGGCGGAGACGCTGACGCCATGCACGCAAGCTCATGCCGACTTCGCGCTCGAAGTGTCGCGTCAAGGTTCGCGGCGACATGCCAATCTCACGCCCGCATCTCGGCGTGGCGCGGATTCGCAGGATCGGCGTAGAGGGTTTCACAGAGGGCCAGCAAGCCCGGGTGGGTGGGCCAAGGTAACGCTGCCGAGATCGGCGTCGCCCGCCGCAACTGATCGAGGATGAGCGCGATAACTCGAGCGGCGTAGCGACGATCCTCGCTTTTCAGCGACGCGGCTTCCACGATGAGCGTCCGCAGGAGCGGGGACACATGGATGACCGTCGTGCCGGACGTCATGCCTTGGCTGGCAGCATTGGCGACCCAGAGGCTCCGGAATTCCGCTCCCATCAGGGAGCCGACCGAATGCTTCGTACCGGCCGGCAGCCAGACGGCCTGTTCCGGAGAAATGACGACGCTCCGTCCATCCGCCTTCACGGTGAGCGCGCCCGAGATCGCGTAGACCAGCTGATTCCAGCTGTGACTGTGTTCGGCGAAGTAGCTCCTCGCAGGAAGAGACTGCACCCGTACGATCAAAGGCTTCGGTGATCCGAGGCCCTGCGGGGCATCGACCGTCTTCCAGCCGGCATTCCTTGGCGAAATGTGACGCTTCATCGACATAAATTGGCAATCTGTAGAAGGAAAAGTCCAGCGATTTCTCCTTAACTCCGACACGGTGATCCACGGCCCGGTGGATCAGCCACTGGTCCTATCGGCCACGTCCCGTCGACGGACATCTAACGGCGGAGCAAGCCGCAGCGTGAATTTCAATTTTTCCGTTCCCACCCATGAGGCGCCGACCGCCATTCGCCGCGAGCGCAACAATGTCGCAAGGCCTGCCGTCGCCCAGGCCCTCGCAGGCGCCAATTCCACGGTCGTCTACGCAACCGGGGCCGTGGTCGGCGACATGCTGGCGCCCACCAAGGCACTTGCGACGCTGCCGGTCTCGGTTTTTGTCGTCGGCATGGCTCTGTGCACGCTGCCGGCGGGCGTTGTCGCGCAGCGCTATGGCCGGCGCACGACATTCCTGCTTGGTGCAGGCAGCGGCGTCCTCGCAGGCTTGAATTGCGCTCCTTGCGGTACTCAACGCGTCATTCCCGCTATTCTGCGCCGGGACCTTCTTTGGCGGCGTCTACGCGGCCGTGGTGCTCTCGTTCCGCTTTGCGGCGGCCGATTGCGCAGCACCTGAACGGCGTCCGCGCGTGCTCTCGGCCGTGATGGCTGGCGGTGTGTTCGCCGGTGTGATCGGTCCACAGCTTGTGACGCACACCATGAATCTGTGGGCGCCGTACCTCTTTGCCGCGACGTTTGTCGGCCAGGCGGTGGTTGCGGCGCTCTCCGCGGTTATTCTGGCGGGCGTTGAGCTTCCTCCGCTGACTGTAACGCATCTCAACGCCGGAAGGCCGCTCGCTGTCATTGCCCGGCAGCCGCGCTTTATCCTGGCCGTGATCTGCGGGGTCGTCTCCTACCTGCTCATGAATTTCCTCATGACCGCAGCCCCGCTGGCGATGAAGCTCTGCGGGCTGCCTCAGGAATCGGCCAATCTCGGTCTGCAGTGGCACGTCATTGCGATGTACGCCCCGAGTTTCTGGACCGGCCGCCTGATCACGCGCTTCGGCGCATCCGCGATCGTCGCGGTCGGGCTGGTATTGATTGCGGCCTCTTCGTCGGTGGGCCTGCTCGGGATCGATGTCGTGCATTTCTGGGCGACGCTGAGCCTGCTCGGGATCGGCTGGAACTTCGGCTTCATCGGCGCCTCCGCGATGGTTCTGGAGTGCCATCGTCCCGAGGAAAAGGCGCGCGTTCAGTCGCTCAATGACTCGTGGTCTTCGGCACGATGACCGTCGGCTCCTTCCTGTCGGGCGGGCTGCTGTCGTCCTTCGGCTGGTCGACCGTCCTGATGCTGTCGTTCGCACCACTCGTCGCCGCATTGCTGGCACTCATCGGCTTTTCATACCGGCCCACCGCACGACCAAGCTAGCGTCTCGAGGAGAATCCACATGAGCGTAGCGGAAACCCCGGTTCAATATATGGAGCGAACGCGCCAATATTACCGTGCCCTTGGTTACGACAACGACTATGTCTGGGCGAGGTTTGATGATGTCCCTTTCACCAAACCTGCCAAACTGTCATCGGACCTGCGTATCGCACTGATTACCACGGCCAGTCCGCCGGATTTTGACGGCGTCAAACGGGTGTGGTCGGGTGAGGTTTCGCCGCCGCCCGGGAAGCTGTTTACCGACAACGTTGCGTGGGACAAGGAGTCGACCCACACCAATGATCCGGGCAGCTTCCTGCCGGTAGAAGCCGCTTTCGGATTGGTCGGCGAGGGCGCCCTTGTCGGACTGACCCGGCACTTTCACGGCGTGCCGACAGAATACAGCCAACGGAAAACGAACGCGGAGGATGCACCTGAAATCCTGGCACGGGTTCGAAAAGACGGGGCGGATGCTGCGATCCTTTGCCCCCTTTGCCCCGTGTGTCATCAGACCGTAAGCTTGGTGGCCCGGCATCTGGAAGCGAACGGCATTCCGACGGTCATTGTCGGCTCGGCGCAGGATGTCGTGGAGCACTGCGGCGTGCCACGGTTCTATTTCACGGATTTCCCGCTGGGCAATCCTTGCGGGCATCCCTGGCGACCGGACATGCAGCGCGAAATCATGCGCCAGGCGCTCGCCCTTTTTGACACGGCGACGGCGCCGCGAACGACTGTGAAAGCGCCATTTGCGTGGAAGGAGGAGGGTTCCCTTTGGCGGCGCCGGTATGGAAGAGTAAATCCAGAGGATCGCGAGCGGCTGCTCAAGCTGGGTGACGAGCGCCGCCGGCGGCAAGCCAAGGCCAAGCAGGTTTCCATGGAGGGAGTGTCATCAAAATGACCGAGAGTTCGATGGGAAATCGGGTGGGCGTTCTTGAAGACCGGTACGGCAACCCCTTGAGCACAAGCTCTGCCGCCGCCCGCGACGCATATGTCGCCGGCGTCGACAAGCTGCTCTCGGCCGGATCGGGGATTGACCAGGCATTCCGCGACGCGATCGCCGCCGACGAAGGTTTTGCTCTGGCGCACATTGCGCTTGCGCGAACCCTGCAACTGCTCGGTCGCGGCAACGAAGTCAAAGCGCCGCTCGAACGCGCGATCGCGCTGGCGCCTGCTACGACTTCGCGCGAGCAAGGTCATATTGCGATCTTTGCCAAGATCCTGAGTGGTCAAGGCGCTGCGGCGGTTTCGGCGATCGCCGAACATATCAAGCACTGGCCGCGCGATGCCATGGTGCTGGCACCGGCCACCGGTGTCTTCGGCTTGATCGGCTTCTCGGGCAAGTCCGGCCGCGAGGTTGAGCAACTGGCGATGCTGGAGCCGCTTGCAACCCATTACGGCGATGACTGGTGGTTTCGAACCGTGCTCGCGTTTGCCGAAATCGAGCTGCACAGGCTCGACAGTGGTTTCAGGAATATCGAGACCGCACTTCGTGGTTGTCCCCGCAACGCTCACGCTGCGCATATCAAGGCCCATCTGTTCTATGAGAAGGGACAGCGCGAGGAGGGGCTGGCTTATCTCGAGCAATGGAACGCCGCTTACCCACGCGAGGCGCAACTGCATTGCCATATCAGTTGGCATCTTGCCCTGTGGTCGCTGGAGACCGGCAGGCGGGATCAAGCCTGGAAGATCTATCGTGAGGCGCTGCATCCGGGCGGCTCGTGGGGGCCGCAAATCAATGTCCTCACCGATTGCGCCTCGTTCCTTGCACGCGCCGAGATGGCGGGCGAGCCGCGGTATCCGGAACTGTGGAGCGAGATCAGCCAGTATGCGGCGAAGTGGTTTCCCAACTCGGGGATCATCTTTGCCGACATGCACAGCGCGCTCGCCTTTGCAATGGCCGGCGATGCGGAGGCCTTGGCGAGGATCATCGAGAACCCGAAGGGACCCGCCGCGGACATGGTGGTGCCCATCGCGCGCGGCTTCGATGGTTTGGCCAAGGGCGACTGGACACGGGTCGTCGATGAGCTAACGCCCGTCCTGGCAACCCATGAAAGGGTTGGAGGCAGCCGCGCGCAGCGCGACCTGCTGGAATATTCCGTGACTTGCGCCTTGCTGCGCAGTGGTCGCGCCGAAGAGGCGCGGCGGCTGATCGCGTCACGACGACCGCAGAATGCGGCGAGCGGCGTTCCGCTCGCGGGGTTCTGAACGTGTCCTGGTTTAGGACCTGCGCTGGTCAAGAGATCCGAAATGGAGAAGCGGTGGGTTTCGGATAGCGCAGCCTGAGGGAGAGTGACGATGCGCATCAACGATGATCTGTCGAAGCCTGTTATCGTTCACGCCTCGAAGCTGGACTGGGTGGCCAGTCCGTCGGCCGGCGTGGATCGGCGCATGCTGTTCCGCATTGGCGCCGAGGT
Organism: Bradyrhizobium sp. 33ap4; assembly: GCF_032654765.1. NCBI lineage: Bacteria > Pseudomonadati > Pseudomonadota > Alphaproteobacteria > Hyphomicrobiales > Nitrobacteraceae > Bradyrhizobium > Bradyrhizobium sp. 33ap4. Next base: position 101,849 of record NZ_JAUMTJ010000032.1, read on the forward strand.
CGCGCGCGCCACCTCGATCGTGCGCTATGCTCCCGGTAGCGCCTTCCCGCGTCATACGCATGGCGGTGGAGAAGAGATTGTCGTCCTTGAAGGTACCTTTCAGGATGAGCATGGCGACTATCCCGCGGGCAGCTACTTCCGCAACCCTCCGGGGACGTCACATGTTCCCGCCTCGAAGGACGGCTGCACAATCTTCGTGCGGCTCTGGCAGTTCCGGGACGAGGACCGGACCCAGGTCGTGCGTCAGCCAGGTGAGGGCCAACAGGTTGCGCCGCGCCCCGGTGCAAGCAACGTCAGCGTGCTATTTGACGACGGCCACGAAGAGGTCCGCCTTGAAGACTGGCGGCCGGGTGAAATCGTCAGCCTTGCGAACGCGCGCGGGCTCGAGTTCTTTGTTCTATCGGGGGGACTAACGATCGGGGACGAGACGCTGCAGCCGCCGGGCTGGGGTCGGCTACCCGCCGGCGTCGACCTGAAGGCGACGGTGGGCCCGCAGGGCGCGAAAATCTGGATCAAGGAGGCGCCGCTGCTGCATCCGGATGTCTGTCGACCCGGGTAGCCGGCACAGTTCTGACCGCCTCCGTTGAGCTCCCTGCAATGGCGAAGCTACTTTGCATGGGGTTGTTTTCGATATTTTGGTTGGGCCGGGCCTGTTTCGGCCGGGCAGCGCTCCGAAACATCATGTTGCATTGAACCGATGTTGCGGCTAGGCAATTGAGATGACATGGAAATTTTCCGTCGCCCCGATGATGGATTGGAGCGAGAGTTTAAGCTTTTCAACCGGTTAGATGATGGCGTGTGCACGACGTGTGCACCGGGAGATCGAGAAAAATCTCAACACAGCCAACGTGCGCAGGCCTGTGGCGCATGTGCCTGGATCTGAACTTCCGAGGGCAGGGCGAGGCGAGTGCTTAAGTGCGGTCTCAGCTGTTCGACGCGGAATGGTCGAAAACCGTGGGTTTGACTCCCACTCTCTCCGCCATTTTTGCGATCTCGTGCGCTAGTCTTCGACTCTGTACTATTTTACGCGCGGTAGTCGTTCGTGAAGAACTGGCGCCGGCGCCCGGCTTAAGCGGTGTTTCGAGCCGGGACGGTCTCGAAGAAGGCTC
>NZ_JAUMTJ010000033.1:0-100911 GCF_032654765.1 Bradyrhizobium sp. 33ap4
AACCCCAGCCGTCGGAAATCAACCATCTCACCTGACCAGATGGAGCTCCGCTATGCCTGAATTTCCCCGGACACCCCAGCGCTTGCGGGGAGAGGTCGGATCGCATCGTCAGATGCGATCCGGGTGAGGGGTACAGGTCCGTCCGATCGCATTGCTCGTGGAGAGAGCCGCTCACCCCAACCCTCTAAGAGCGAGCTTCGCTCGTCTCGACCCCGTGAAGGACGGGGAGAGGGAGAGGCGCTACGCCGCCGCGCGCGGATTATAAGCGTACATGAAGTCCATTCCCTTGGACGACACCGGCAGCAGCAGCTTCAACATGTGATCGCGGAGCCAGGCGCCGGTCGGGCTGAACTCGCGCTTGCTGTTGCCGTTGCGGCGGGCGATCGCCACGATCTTCTCGGCGCGCGGGCGCCGCTCGTGCTCGAAAGCCTGGAACGTCATGCCGAGCTCCTGGCCGTCGCGCATCAGGATGCCGAGCCGCAGCGCGTCTTCCAGCGCCAGCGATGCGCCCTGGCCGGCATGCGGGCTCGTCGCGTGCGCGGCGTCGCCGATCAACAGGGTGCGCTTGCGCGACCAGGTCGGCAGCGTCGCGACGTCGAGCGTGTCGGTGACCACGATATTCTCGGCGGCTTCGATGATCTCGGGGATCGGCGCGTGCCAGCCGGCGTGGAAATCGCGCAGATGCTGCCTGATCGCGGCCTGGCTCTGCAACCGGTAGGCCGCCGCGGTCATGCCGTGCGACGGCTGCGTGCTCCACCACATCGCGCCCGTGTCCGGATCGGGGCTGCACATCCCAAAGCCGAAGAAGCCGCTCTGCCCGAACGTGGTCGCCACCCTCTGGCCGATCGGCAGCTTCTCGATCACCGCGCGGGGCACGAATCCGCCGAAGCCGATCAGCCCGGTGTCGAACGGCGTCGGGCCGTCAGGGATCACATGGCGCCGCACCGCAGAGTGCACGCCGTCGGCGCCGATCACGAAATCACCCTCGGCGGTGGTGCCGTCGTTGAAATAGGCGATCACGGGCTGATCGCCGCGGTCCTCGATCTTCACCAGTTTCCTCTCGAAGAACACCGAGACGTTGGAGGCCCAGGCCTTGTCGATCAGCGTCTCGTTCAACGTCGCGCGGCACATGTTCACCGCGGGCTGGCCGAAGCGCTGCTGCATGTTCTGGTTGAGCGAGCCGAGCTTCTTGCCGCCCTGCGAATAGAAGTCGAAGGACTCCGCGATCGAGCCGTTGCGGATCAACTCGTCGGCGAGGCCGAGCTCCGCCAGCACGTGCATGCCGTTCGGCGCGATCTGCAGCCCGCCGCCGATCCCGGTGGAGTAGGGCCAGGCTTCATAGAGCTCGGTCTCGATTCCGGCGCGGGTCAGGAACATCGCGGTGACAGGGCCTGCGATGCCGGCGCCGATGATCAGAGCTTTACGGGGACGTGAGGTCATGCCTTGCTCCATGCATCCGTGTGGGATAGGAAAGGTCAGTTGCTAATTATCTTAGTTTATAAGATATTAGGCGAGTAAGATATAGGAGCCGATTTGTCAAGCACGACGTCGCGCGAAGCGCTGATGCAGGAACTCGAGGAGGCGATGCGCCGGTCATCCGCGCAGGGCGTGATGTACGGCCAAGCCGTTGCAAACATGGCCGGAATCTCCAACTCCGACATGGAATGCATGGACATCCTGCACCTTGAGGGGCGTGTGACCGCGGGGCGCCTCGCCGAGGTCACCGGGCTGACCACCGGCGCGATCACCGGCGTGGTCGATCGTCTGGAGAAGGCGGGTTACGTGCGCCGCGAGCGGGACGAGAGCGACCGCCGCAAGGTCTTCATCTCGGTGGTGGAGGAAAAAGCGGCGGAGATCGGCAAGTTCTACGTGCCGATGCAGGAGGCGATGCTCAAGCTGTGGAGCAGCTACACCGACGACGAGCTGCGCTTGCTGCTGCGCTTCGCCAATGACGGCTACAAGGGCGTGCTGGAAGCGACCGGAGCATTGAAGGCGGTGATCGACATGCCGCCGGAGCAGCGCGCCAGTCTCAAGATGCCGCCGAAGACTCGTCGATGATCCGTGCCGACGTCGCGCGGTAGTGCTCGGCTGCCGCATACATGCCCCACATCGTGCCCAGCATCATCCAGAAGTGCCGCCAGTGGTCGGTATCGATGATGAAGCTCTCGCCGACGAAGCCGAGGAACGCCGAGAAGACCGCGAGATAGCCGCGCTGCCACGGCACCCGCATGTAGATGTAGCGGAAGCCGATGATCGCGGTGACGAACACCAGCGCCGGATAGCAAATCCCCGAGATCCAGCCGCCCGACATGAAGGCGTTGAGATAGGAATTGTGGGTGTCCTCGGGGAAGTAGGTGTGGAATTGCAGCGGCCCGATGCCGAACGGCAGCTCGAGCGCCATCTGGGCGCCGAGGATGTGGCGGCCGAACCGGCCGAAGCGGCCTTCGTCATAGCTCTGGTCGAAGCTCGCGCGCTGCTTGAACATGTCCGCGACCGAGCCGATCGAGAGCAGCACAGCGATCAGCGCCACGGCCAGGATCGCGGCGATCAAGGTCATCACGATGATGCGCGAGCGCTGCGCCTGCGAGCGGCTGGTGAACACCATCAGCGCCAGCATGAAGGCCGCGGTGATCACGAGGCCGCCCCAGGCGGCGCGCGAGAACGACAGCAGGATCGCGAGCGAGATGATGCCGAAGGCGATGGCGTTGCGGAGCGCCTTGCCGAAGCGGTCGGAGACCACGCTCTGCAGCGTGAACAGCGCCGGCAGGATCAGGAAGGCGCCGAGCACGTTCGGGTCCTTGAAGGTTCCGCGGGCGCGGTCATACAGCGTCAGCAGGTCGTAGCCGCCGGGCACCAGACGGAAGTAGCCGGCGATGCCGGCGAGCGAAGCGATCATCGCGCCGACGATCAGGCCGCGGCGCAGCATGTCGAGGCGGGCTTCGGTATCCTCCGACATCACCATCGCGAAGAAGATGACGGTGATGGCCATGTACCAGGAGGTCAGGATCCAGTTCACCACCTCCGGCTTGTCGAGGAACGGCACCGCACCGATGCTGTAGCCGACATTGAGCACGATCAATGTGAACAGCAGCGGCATGAACACGAGCCGCATGCGCAGGCCCGTGGCGAAGAACAGCACGCAGGCAGTCAGCGTGACGAGCTCATACGGGCTCGGCTCGATGAACACGATGGCGCCGGACGCGCCGGCCAGCCACACCAGCGCCCGCTGCAGCGCCAGCACGCCCGTTGGTGCTGATGTCAGCGAATGGGTCGTCCCGGCTGTCGCCGCATAGGCCATCGGATACTCACGCAACGCAACGGACACAGAACCTGACACCCGTTATTGCGAGGAGCGTCAGCGACGACGCAATCCACCTATCCCCTAGCGGCAGCGTGGATTGCTTCGCTGCGCTCGCAATGACGTGCGGTTTGAACCCGCCTCGATCAGTACGCGTTCTCGCTTTTCGTTAGCAGCGAGAACGGGGTCTTGAGCAGGATGTAGAGGTCGAACAGCACCGACCAGTTCTCGATGTAATAGAGGTCGTATTCGACGCGCTTCTGGATCTTCTCGTCAGTGTCGACCTCGCCGCGCCAGCCGTTGATCTGCGCCCAGCCGGTGATGCCGGGCTTGACGCGGTGGCGGGCGAAGTAGCCGTCGACCGCCTCGTCGAACAGGCGGTTCTCCAGCTTGCTCTGCACGGCGTGCGGGCGCGGGCCGACCAGCGAGAGATTGCCCTTCAGCACAACGTTGAACAGTTGCGGCAATTCGTCGAGCGAGGTTTTGCGGATGAAGCGGCCGACGCGGGTCACGCGCGGATCGTTCTTGGTCACCACCTTGGAGGCGGTGGGGTCGGCCTGATGGTGGTAGAGCGAGCGGAATTTGTAGACGTCGATCCGCTCATTGTTGAAGCCGAAGCGCTTCTGGCGGAACAGCACCGGGCCGGGGCTGTCGAGTTTCACCGCGAGCGCCACCAGTCCCAACACCGGCAGCGCCGCAACCAAGGCCAGACCGCCGACCACGCGGTCGAACAGCCATTTCAGCACCAGATCCCAGTCGGTGATCGGCGCCTCGAACATATCGAGCGTCGGCACCTTGCCGATATAGGAATAGGAACGGGGGTGGAAGCGCAGCTTGTTGGTATGGGCCGACAGGCGGATGTCGACCGGCAGCACCCACAGCTTCTTCAGCATTTCCAGGATGCGGGTCTCCGCCGAGATCGGCAGCGCGAACAGCACGAGGTCGACGCGGGTGCGGCGGGCGAATTCGACGATGTCATCGATCTTGCCGAGTTTCGGTGCGCCGGCGCAGGTGTTGGTGGCGCGATCGTCATTGCGGTCGTCGAACACGCCGAGCAGATGGATGTCGGAATCATCCTCGGCGTTCAGCGCCTCGATCAGCTGCTCGCCATTGTGGTCTGCTCCGACGATGATGGTGCGGCGGTCGAGCCGGCCGTCATGCGCCCAGGCGCGCACCATCGATCGCAGCAGCAGCCGTTCGGCGATCAGCACCGCAAGGCCGACGCAGAAGAACGACGACAGCCAGACCCGCGAGACCTCGCCGCCGAGCTTGACCAGGAAGGAGATGCCGATGAACAGCAGGAACACGACGGCCCACGACGAGATCATGCGCGTCATCTGGCGAAGCTGGCCGCGGAAGATCTGCACCTGGTAGATATCGGCGGCCTGGAAGCAGACCACGGCGGCAGCCGACATGCCGAGGATCGATGCGATGTACCCCCAGTGAATACTGCCGCCGGCGAGCGGCCTGACATAGGCGAGATAGAGCCCGACGCCGACCAGGCTGAGCAGCACGAAGTCGGCGAGGCGAACCGCGCCGGCGATCACAACCGGCGAGTAGGCGCCGCGAACCTTCTGGTTGGTAACGGCGAGCGCGGCCGGCGAGAGGCGCCGGCGCCGTTCGATCTGCGGCTGAGCGGCCGTCGCAGACGCAGCGGCATCCAGCATCGAGCGTGCGTTAAACGGTTCCACGAGTCCACGTCCATTCCTGCGCATGCAGATGGGCATCCGCGCGCAGCACGAAAATTCCCCCGGGCGTGACTTAAGGGGACAAATCGGAAGAAACGGTTACGTGTGCAAGAAGTGGTTAACGTTTGGCAAATGCGTCGCGATAGCCGGCCAGTACCCCCTCGACCATCGCGCTTTGCGAGAAATGTTCCGAAATCCGCTCGCGCAATCGCTCGGCGCGCGCCGCGGTCGCGGCGGGATCGTCGAGCGCGGCCTTGATCGCGTCGGCCATCGCTCCAGCATTGCTCGGCGCGAACAGGGCGTCGGTGTGGGTATCGAAGATCTCCGGGATGCCGCCGACATCGGCGGCGATCATCGGAACGCCGGCCGCGCCCGCCTCGATCACTACATAGGGCATCGAATCGCCGCGCGAGGGCACCACGAGCAGGCTGCCCTTCGAAAAGCCATAGCGCGCCTTGACGTGACCGATGAAGCGGACGGCCTCGCCGAGCGACAGCCGCTTCACCTGCTCCTTGAGGCGCTCGAATTCCTCGCCGTCGCCGCCGAGCGTCAACGTCACCGGCTCGCCCTCGGCGCGCAGCTTCGCCACCGCGTCGATCAGCAGATCGGCGCCCTTGATGCGCCGGAACTCGCCGACATAGGCCACGTCGGTGGCATCGTCGGCGCGGGGGACCGGTTCGAACTCCTCCGCGGTGACGCCGTTGAACACGCAGCGCACGAGGCCTGCCGGCTTGCCGACGGTGCGCTGATAGGTGTCGCGGGCAAACGCGCTCTCGAACAGGAACAGGTCGGTGCTGTTCATCAGGGTGCGCTCGAGCTGGCTGTAGAAGCGGCCCTTCCAGGTGTCGAGCGGGTAGTGCAGCGAGCCGCCATGCGGCGTGTAGACCCGGATCACCTTGCCCGACCGCCGCCGCAGCCGGACATAGGCGCCGGCCTTGGCGCCATGCCCGTGGACGACATCGGGTTTCAGCTTGCGGATCAGGCCGGCGATGTGGGCCCAGACCATGAAGTCGGCGAAGCGCGGCTCACGGCGTATCGCGACGCGGTGGACGCCGAGCTTGAGCCGCGGCTCGATCTCGGCAAGCGCCGCGTCGGCCCGCGCGCCGCCGGTCAAACTGTCGGCGACGATGCCGACATGATGGCCGCGTTCGATCTGGCCGTTGGCGACGTCGAGGATGTGACGAATGATGCCGCCGACCGGGGCACGCACCACGTGCAGGATGCGGAGGGGCGGTTGCTGATTTTGATCCTGCGCCATCGATCAGAACCAGCGCTCGCCGACGAACACGGTGTCGCCGGGGCCGATCGGCGTGCCCAGGGGAGCGACGAAGCGGCCGGCGCCGGATGCATTGGTGTGGGTGACGGTAACCTCGTCGCGCCTGGCGCGCGGCGAGAAGCCGCCGGCGATCGCGATCGCGCTTTCGACCGTCATGTTGGGCACATAGGGATATTGGCCGGGGGCCTGGACTTCGCCGAGGATGAAGAACGGCCGGTAGGCCTCGATCTCGACTGCGACCGACGGCTCGCGGATGAAGCCGTTGCGCAGCCGCGCGGTGATCTCGGCGGCAAGCCCGGCGGGCGTCCGGCCGCGCGCCGGCACCGAGCCGATCAGCGGCATGGTGATCGCGCCCGCGGCGTCGATCGCATAGGCGTTGGTCAGCCCTTCCTGGCCATAGACCACAACGCGGAGCTTGTCGCCGGGGCCGAGATTATAGCCCTCGCGCGTCGGTGCGGGATCGGCATAGGCCACGGGCGCAGCATACGCCATCGGTTCGAGACCGGGGTCACCGGCAAGCGGCGACGTTCGGCCAATGCAGCCCGACAGCGCGAGCGCAGCGACCAGACAAATAAGGGGAGCGCGCAGATCGCGCATGCAAGGAATCCCGCGACAATATCGGCTCCGATTAACGGCACCCATGGTTAACAAAGAATGACGGGGCGGGTGGTGGCGGCCATGCCCGTCAACCCCACCGATTAACCCAGCGGCAACCTTAATGGACTGTAATCGCCCCATTGAGATGGAGTCGCGGTGTCCGCGGGGGTTCGTTATGCGTTTTGCATTCTGGCGTAGAGGCAAGGATAAGGCCGTCGTGCAACGGGCGTTGCCGAAGTCTGCGCCCGTTGCCGACGAAGCTGTCGTGAAGCCGGCTGCGCCCAAGCCTGATCCCGACAAGCCTGCTCCTGACAAGCCGGCCCGTCCGGCGGAGGCGGCCGATCTTGACCTGCACGTGCTCGGCCGCGCGCTGGCGCGCAAGCGCGGCTGGATCATCGTGCCGACGGTGCTGGTGTTCGCGTTGTCGCTTGCCGCGGTCAACGTCGTGACGCCGCGCTACAAGTCGGAAGCGCGAATCCTGATCGACAATCGCGAGAACGCCTTCCTGCGTCCGAACGGCGAGCGCGACCTGGAGCGCACCTCGCTCGACGCCGAGGCGGTGACGAGCCAGGTGCAGCTGTTGCTGTCGCGCGATCTCGCGCGCGACATCATCAAGAAGAACAAGCTGGCCGAACGTCCGGAGTTCGATCCGGTGCTGCGGGGCTTTTCGCCGCTGAAGTCGCTGCTGGCGCTGTTCGGCATCGGCCGTGACCCGTTCAGCCTGACGCCGGAAGAGCGGGTGCTTGATTCCTATTACGAGCGCTTCCAGGCTTTTGCGGTCGACAAGTCGCGCGTCATGGTAATCGAGTTCCAGTCCGAGGATCCCGAGCTTGCGGCGCGCGTCGCCAACTCGATCGCGGACGGCTATCTCGTGCTGCAGCAGGCCGCGCGGCAGGACCAGGCCAAATCCGCCAGCACATGGCTGCTCGGCGAGATCGACAAGCTGCGCACCAAGGTCGCGGAGGCGGATTCGCGCGTCGAGGAATTCCGCTCGAAGTCGAGCCTGTTCGTCGGCACCAACAACATCCCGCTGTCGAACCAGCAGATGGGTGAGCTGAACACGCAGCTCAACAATGCCCGCGCGCTGAAGGCGGATGCCGAGACCAAGGCACGGCTGATCCGGGAGATGCTTCAGGTCGGCAAGCCGATCGAGGCGTCGGAGGTGCTCAATTCCGAGCTGATCCGCCGGCTGGCCGAACAGCGCGGCACGCTGCGCGCGCAGCTTGCCGAGCAGTCGTCGACGCTGCTCGACAACCATCCGCGCATCAAGGAATTGAAGGCGCAGATCGCCGATCTCGACCGGCAATTGCGCGAAGAAGCCGGCAAGGTTTCGCGCTCGCTGGACAATGACGCCCGCGTCGCCGATGGCCGAGTCATGGCGTTGCAGGCGAGCCTGGACCAGTCGAAGAGGCAGGCGTCGTCTAGCAATAGCCAGGACGTGCAACTGCGCGGGCTGGAGCGCGAAGCCAAGGCGCAGCGCGACCTGCTGGAGGCCTATCTCGCCAAGTACCGCGAGGCGACGGCGCGCGAGAACATCGAGGCCGCGCCGACCGACGGTCGCATCATCTCGCGCGCCTCGGTTTCGAATACGCCGGCCTATCCGAAGAAGCTGCCGATCGTGCTGATCGCGACGCTGGCGACGCTGCTGCTGTCATCCGGCATCATCATCACCGGCGAGCTGCTGCGCATCTCCGCGCCCGGTGCGGTTGGCCGCGCCTTCGCGCCGGCGGCTGCCGTGATCAGGCGCCGCGAGCCGGTCATGGATGCCGCAACCGTGGACCACCCCGCGCCGGCGCTGCCCCCTGAACCCGCGCTCGCATCGCCGGTCGCGCCGAAGCCGGCCGTGGAGCCCGAACTGCCGCTGGAGCCTGCGGCTGCCTATGAACCTCCGCCGCAGCCTGAGTCCGCCCAGACTGCCGACGAGATCGATGAGCTCGCCGAGCGCCTTGTCGCCGCCGGTCCCGCCGCCCACAAGGTCACCGTGCTCGGCCCGGCCGCGGCTGATAGCGTTACGTTGACCGCCCTGACGCTGGCGCGTCTGATGGCGCGCCAGGCCAAGGTTGTCGTCGTCGATCTCGTCGCGTCCTCGCCGGTGCTGACGTCGGCGACCGTCGATCCGGCGGCGCCCGGCCTTGCCGAGCTGATGCAGGGCGAGGCGACCTTCGCGCAGATCATCACCAAGGACCGGCAGTCGCGTGTTCAGATCGTCAGCGCCGGGCGTCCGGGCTTCGATCGCTCGCATCTGCAATCGCCGCGGCTCGCCCTTGCGATCGATGCGCTGCTCAGGGTCTACGACCACGTGCTGCTCGACGCCGGTTCGGCCCTCGACCTGCCGGCCGAACTGCTGACCGCGAAGGCGCAGGCGGTCGTCGTGCCCGACGCCACCATGGCGCAGGATGCCCGCCACTCGATGGTCGAGCAACTCAGGGCGGTCGGCTTCGCCGAAGTGACGATGCTGAGCAAGCCCTGCGCGGCGTCGGAAGCGGCTGTGAGGGGCCCGCGGGTGGTGGCTGCCTGAGCGCCACCGTCAGCCCGTCGGGGTAAATCCGGTCGCCCGCACGATCCCTTTCCAGCGATCGGATTCGGTGGCGAGCAGTTGCGCAAAGTCATTCATCGCGATTGCGTCGACGTCGACCGACAGTTTGGCCATGCCGGACTTGACCTCGTCGCTGCGCAATGACGCCTGGATCGCGCCGTTGAGTTGCGCGACGATTGCCGCGGGCGTCTTCGCCGGCAGGAAGATGCCGAACCAGGTCACGTCCTGAAGCCCGGGGTAACCGGCTTCCGCCACCGTCGGCACATCGGGGAGGGATTTGAGACGGCTGGGACCGGTCGTCGCCAGAGCGCGAAGCTGTCCGGACTGGACCTGACCCAGCAGGCTGTCGATCGGCATCACCGCCGACGCGATCTCGCCCTTCAGGAGATCCTGGACCGCCCCTCTGCCTTGATAGGGCACGTGGAGATAGTCGAAGCCCGCGGTTCGGCCGAGCATCGCACCGATGAAATGCAGGGTGGTGCCAACGCCCGGCGTGCCGTAGGTCGCCTGTGTCGGGTTGGCGCGGCACCAGGCGACGAAGTCGGCGAGGCTCCTGACATCGTTCGGGACTTTCGGGCCGATCGCCAGCAGCGTCGCGAATGAGCCGACGGTCGATACCGGCGTGAAGTCCTGCGGTGTGTATGCGAGCGAATTGTAGGTGTGTGGAAACAGCGCGATGAACCCAAGCGGCGCGAGCAGCACGACCGATCCATCGGCCTCGGCGTTCTTTACCGCCTCGATCGCAATCCGGCCGCTCGCGCCGGGCCGGGTCTCAACGACGATGGAGTCGGCATAGTCCTTCATCTGCCCGGCAACGAGCCTTGCGACGGCGTCGGGCAATCCGGGCGTGTAGCCGGTCAGGATATGGGCGGTCTTCAGGCGGGGCTGCGCGCCGACTGGCCGGACCAGGCCTGCGGCGGCGAGCGCGGCACCGGCCGCTGACGCGGTCAGGACGTCGCGACGGGTCAACATGCATGCCTCCATGGTCGTCGAGCCGCGCCGTTCGGGGCGCGACGATCTGCGTCATCGCACGCGGAGGATGCGTGAGGCGGGGATAAACGTCCAATGCTAGTGTCTGAGGCGTCCATAACCGTTTTGGTAAGGATCGCTGATGCAGGACATCGAGCGTGCCCGACGCCGGATCAAGCTGCGCGACCTGCACATCCTGCTCGTTATCGCGCAGCGCGGCAGCATGGCGAAGGCTGCCGCGGAGCTCGCGGTGTCGCAGCCGGCGATTTCGCGGGCGGTCAGCGGCATGGAGCACGCGCTCGGCCTTCGGCTATTCGATCGTTGCCGTAACGGCATCGAACTGACGGCCTATGGCCATGCTCTGGTGCGACGCGGGGTCTCGATCTTCGACGAGCTTACCCAGGGCTTGCAGGAGCTCGAGTTTCTGGCCGATCCGAGCATCGGAGAGTTGCGCATCGGCAGCACGGAGAGCATCGCAGCGGGCTTGCTTCCGGTGGCGATCGACCGCTTCACGCGGCAGCATCCCGGCATCCGCATCAATGTCGCGCAGACCGTTCTCAGCGATCTGCGCTACCGCGAACTGCGCGAGCGCAACATCGATCTGTTGCTTGGATGGACGCCGACGCCGTTTGACGAGACGGACCTGGCGGTCGAGCCCTTGCTCGACGATCGGCGCGTCGTGGTCGCGGGAAGGCGAAGCAAATGGGCGCGCGCGTCCAGGCTCGAATTGGCCGACCTCGCACACGAGCGCTGGGTGCTGCCTCCGCCGGACACCTTTCCGGGCGCCGCGGTGGCGGAGACGTTTCGCGAATTCGGAATGCAGATGCCAAGCGCGCCGATCACGACGCTGTCGCTTCATTTGTGCTGCCGGCTCGCCGCGACCGGCCGCTTCATCACCGTGCTGCCGGGCTCGGTCGCGCGGTTTGCCGGCGGTGATCTCGGGCTGAAGGAGCTTCCGGTTCAGCTTCCGCGAGCGGCCGCCGTCTCGGCCGCGATCGTCACGTTGAAAGGCCGCACCTTGGGCCCGACCGCCGAGATCTTCATCGCGTGCATCCGTGAGATCGCCAAGGCGGCCGCAAGCAAGGCGGCCGCCGGCAGGTGACAGGCATTACCGGCGCCGTTCCCATCCCATCCGGTGGAGGCGCCCGATGCCTAGTGCGCCATCATCGGCTCGCGCGCGGTTCGCTCGAGCACCGGATCGATCCGCAGCCTGATCGTGACCAGCGCGCCGATCAGTCCCATCACGGCGAGCAGCAGCAGCCCTGCCGTAAAGCTGCCCGTCAGGTCCTTCAGATAGCCGACGGCGAATGGGCCGGCGAAGCCTGACAGGTTGCCGAGCGAGTTGATCGCGGCAATGCCTGCCGCCGCCGAGGCGCCGGTCAGGATACCTGCCGGCATCGGCCAGAACATCGGCGGCACCGCCGACACGCCGATCTGCGCAAGGCAGAGCAGGGCGACGATCAGCACCGGATTCGACACCAGCCCGGCAAGGCCGATACCGACGGCGGCGAGCGTCAGCGCGCCGGCGACATGGTATCGCCGCTCGCCGGTCTTGTCGGAATGGCGGCCGAGCAGCACCATGCCGACCGCGCCGAACACGAAGGGCAGGGCCGCGATCAAGCCGGTCTGGGTGTCGGTGACGCCAAACGCCTTGATGATGGTGGGCAGGAAGAATGCGACGCCGTAGCTTGCCGCGTTGAGGCAGAAATACACGAAGGCGCAGGCAAGGACCCGCGAGTCGGTGAGCGACTGCAGGACGGAAATATGCTCCACGGCCTCGGTTTGCTGCCGCTCGCGCTCAAGCGTCGTCTGAATCCACTTGACCTCGTCGGGCTGCAGCCAGCTTGCCTGGCGCGGAAAATCCGGCAGGAAGGTCAGGACAGCGAAGCCGACCAGGACCGACGGCAATGCCTCGCAGACGAACAGCCACTGCCATCCGGTCAGGCCGGCGCCCGACAGGTTGAGCAGCAATCCCGAGATCGGCGCCCCGATGATGCTCGAGATCGGGATCGCCAGCATGAACAGGCTGATGACGCGCGCGCGGTACACCGACGGGAACCAGAGCGTCAAATAGAAGATGATGCCCGGGAAGAAGCCGGCTTCGCAGGCGCCGAGCAGGAGGCGCAGGAAGTAGAAGATCCATTCGCTCGACAGGCCGCTCGCCGCGGACATCTGCGGGATGAAGGCAAATGCGGCCGAGACGATGCCCCAGCTGATCATGATGCGGGCGATCCACCGCCGCGCACCGAACCGCTCCAGCAGGATGTTGGAGGGCACCTCGAAGAAGAAGTAGCCGATGAAGAACAGCCCGGCGCCGAGCCCGTAGGCGGCCTCGCTGAGGCCGAGCGCCGCGTTCATATGCAGCTTGGCGAAGCCGACATTGACGCGATCGAGATAGGCCACGAAGTAACACAGGATGAGGAACGGAATCAGCCGCCGCATCATCTTTCCGATCGCGCGCTTCTCGACATCGTCGCTCATCGTTCCCATCCCTTCCTGTTTTTCGATTCGGCAGACGATCACTGCTGTTCGGGGCGGCACTGGCGCACCCGCAGCGGTTCGTCGCGTTGCTCTTGCAAGTCTTCTTCATTGTTGTGTAATCGACTGCCGCGTGACTAATGGCATTTGGGAATGGAGCCACGGCGAAACTGTCATGATGCACCGCGGTATAAACGCGGGAACCCTGGAGCGTTTTCCGGCGAAGTGGCTGCCGGCTCGCGTCAAGAAAACGCCTCAAAGCAGAATCTGGAGCCCCGTTCCGGCTTAATCGGAACGGAAAGGGCCCTTGCCGGGCAGGATGGTGGCGGGCCGTGATCAGTAATCTGAAACTGCGCCAGCTGCGCTTGCTGGTCGCTCTCGACAATGAGCGCAAGTTGCAGCTCGCCGCCGAGCGGTTGAACATCACCCAATCGGCGGCATCGAAGATGCTTGCCGAAATCGAGGCGCTGGCGCGGGTTCCCTTGTTCGAGCGCACGGCGCGCGGCGTCGAACCGACGGCCTATGGATCGATCCTGATCCGTGGCGGCAAGAGCGTGCTGGCCGATCTCGACCAGGTCACCGACGAGTTCGCGGGCTACAAATCCGGTGAGCTCGGCACCGTCTCCGTTGGAACAGTCGCCAAGCCGAGCATCGACCTCGTCGTCGACGTGATCCAGTATCTCGGCGAAAAGCTGAATCGGGTGAACATCTCGCTCGATGTCAGCACCAGCCCGCCATTGATCACGCGACTGCTGGCGCTCGAGTTCGATTTCGTCGTCGCCAGGATTCCCGCCGGCATCGACCCCCGGCAATTCGACTATTACGAGATCGGCGCGGAGGAGGCGGTGCTGCTCGTTCGCGCGGAGCATCCGTTGGCCGGCCGCGAGACGGTCGAGCTGGAGGACATGGCCGACCAGCAATGGATCTGCCAGCCGCGCGAATCCTTCATGCGCCAGGCACTCGAGAGGCTGTTCATGAGCCGCGGCGTGACGCCGCCGCGCCGGGTCATCAACACCGAGTCGTTTTTCGCATCGGTCGGAATTGCCGCGGGCATCGACGCGATCGTGCCGGTCCCCATGCTGGTGTTCGATCTGGTCGATCCGCAGCGGTTCAAGGTGCTGCGCCTGCGCGACAGGCTGTTGTTGGAGAATTACGGCCTGATCAAGTTGCGCAAGCGTGCGCTGTCACCCGCTGCGGCACTCTTGTTCGACGCGATGAAACGGCTCGGCGTACCGAATGGCGGCGCAGAGCAGGGCGACGCGGCGCGCTGAACACTCAGCGGAACATGCTGCGCAGGTTCTGGGCAATCTCGAACAGCGCCGGATTTTGCTTCACAGCGCGCTTGGCGCGATTGATGGCCGACAGCGCGCTGGCCGCCGGCTTGCCGCGCAAGCTGAGCGGAACGAAGCTGTCGACGACGGCTTCATCGTCCTTGCAGAACAGCCGCTTGTACTCGTCCGAGCCGATGCCGAGATCCAGAGCGCGGTAGTTCAGGCCGGCATGGCGATCGATGATATCGCGCATCAGGATCAGGCCGGGGCTGAACTTGGAATTGGCCGACATCGTGTAGGTGTTGAACATCATCGAGAAGCGATGACCGTCGGACACGCCGGCGAAGATCGCGATCACTTCCTCGTCGCACTCCAGCGCGTGGATGTCGATCGCGTAGCCGTTGCCGTCGGCGCGCGGCGCGAGGCAGGCGGCACGAATGAACTGCTCGATGCCCGGCTCGGCGAACACGTTCGGCAGCTTCTGCTCGGCCATGCGCTGCGGCTTGACGCGGAAGAACCAGTCGAGCAGGCGGCAGACATCGGCGCTCTCGCTCGCGACATAATAGCGATAGCCGGGCAGCGCCTGCAGCTTGCGCTCCTTGCCCTTGAGGCGGCGGCGGAACGAGTTGCTGACCAGCGCCGCCGGTGCCGCGCCGGGCTCGATCGCCAGCACCGGGCAGTCGTTGACCGAAGCCTGATGCGGCAGCAGCGCCAGCGGATTCGGCAGATCCCGCCAGCGCAGCGGCTGCTGGCAGAGCGCGAGCGCATCGGCGCGGGAGCGTTCGGCGATCGATCGGATCAGGGCCGCGATGTCGGCTTCCGTCGCATCGGCGGCGAAATCCTTCGCGCACAGCGCCATGTTGAAGGTCGCATGCCTGCCGCCCATGAAGCTCGCGCAGTTCGCGCCGAGGCGGGATTCGATTGCGAGCGGCAGCAGCAGCAGCGGCCGGCGTTCGCTGTCATGAGCGACGACGATGAAGGGCCGCAGGCCCTCGCGCTCGCCGACCTGGCGTTGCCAGCTGGCGAGGAAATCGAACCGCTGATAGGGCGTGTAGCTGTGCTGCGACGTCTCGAAGCCGCGCCAGGTCGCTTCGGCCGCGGTGAGATCATGAAAGATGTCGACGCCGGCGACGCGGATCGCGTTCGGCCACGCCCGCGTCTCGGCCGTCTGGCCTTCGATTGCCGCCGCCATGGTCATCTCGGAACCCGAAATTTTAGGGTATTAATTTACAGTTCTCGGCTGGGGCCGACCTTCGCAGGGAAATGTCAACAAAGAGTAAGAACAATGCCGCGGCGGTGTGCGGGAACCGCCTGACAAGGACGGGGATCTTGGCGCCGGACAGCGGGATTTTACGACGGGCCGGAATGGAGCTCGCGTATTTCAGTGGCGCCTTCAAGCTGCGGGAACGCGAGAGCGGCGGCGCCGGGGTGATCCTGCGCTTCGCCCGCGTTCGTCCCGCGCGACGCGGCCGGTTTCAGCCGCTGAAGTCCCAGGAGATCACGCCGGCTTTCCTCGATCGCACGATCCGTGGGTTGAAGCGCTGGCGGTATGACATCGTCAGGATCGATGAGGCTTGCCGCCGCGCGGTGACCTTGCCGGAGCGCCGGCGCTTTGCCTGCCTGACCTTTGACGGCGCCAGCAAGGACATCGTCACCCATGCCTGGCCGGTGCTCGCCAGGCACGGCGTTCCCTTCGCGCTGTATCTGCCGACGGCCTTTCCCGATGGCGTCGGCGTGGCGTGGTGGCTGGTGCTGGAGGAAATCATCGCGCGCGAAAACCGCATCAGCATGATGATCGACGGCCGGGAGCGGCACTTCGCGATTTCAAATCTCTCGGACAAATACGAGCTGTTCGATTTCCTGTCCGGCTGGCTGCGCAAGCTGCCGCCGTCGGACCTGTCCTACGCGCTGAACGATCTCGCCAGGCGCTATTCGGCCGACGCAGCCCAATTGTCACGCAATGCGTCACTCGACTGGCAGGATCTGGCGAAGCTTGCCGCCGATCCGAACGTGACGTTCGGCAGCGCGACCGTGAACTATCCGGCGCTGTCGAGCCTCAGGGATGCCGACGCGCAGCGCGAGATGGCGATGGGCAAGGCGGTGGCCGAGAGCGCGCTTGGGCGGCAGGTCAGACATTTCGCATTCCCGTTCGGGGACCGCGATGCGTTCGGCCGTCCGCATGTCGTGATGGCCGAAGAGGCCGGCTTTGCCAGCGCGGTGTCGACCATACCAGGGGTCATCGAGGCGCAGGGGCGCACCAACCTTCACGCGCTGCCGCGCATCGCATGGGACGGCCGCGTGCGCTCGCTGCGGATGATGCGGGTACTGCTGTCGGGCGTGATGTTCGCGCCGGTGCGGCCGACGCGCAGCGCGCGCGACCAGGACGTTACTTAGGCGCGATCGGGCCGCGACATCCAGGCGACGATCGGCATCGCCGGCAGCACCCAGCCGAGGCCAGCGACGACGTAGAAGATCGCCTGCAGCAGCCCCGAATTGGCAAGCCACGGCGTCTGCGCGACCGTCATGCCAAGCAGCGACCACACCACCACCAGGATCAGCAGGAAGATGGTTCCGAGCAGTTTGCGGGTGCGTATGGCCATGGCGGATATTTGCAACTCGTGATCCAGGGCGTTTTCGAGCGAAGCGGGCACCGGTTCGCGCAAAGAAAACGCGTCAAAACAACGTTCTGGAGCTTGCTTCCGACTTGATCGGAAACGAGGCTCCGGACGGCGGCTTGCGCCGCGGGCGCGGCGGACTATAAGGGGCCCGAAAATCCAATCAAGTCAGGGCGAAATGGCCGGTATTTCCGCAAAGACATCGCAGCTTCGCGCCGTCAGGGTATGGCTGGTCGCGGTGGCCGCCCTGATCGCCCTGATGGTCTTGGTCGGCGGCGCCACGCGGCTGACCGAGTCCGGCCTGTCGATCGTCGAATGGAAGCCGGTGACCGGTACGCTGCCGCCGCTGACCGAGGCGCAGTGGACCCAAGCCTTCGAGGGCTACAAGAGGATCCCGCAATATCGCGAGCTCAACGCCGGGATGACGCTCGAGCAATTCAAGACGATCTTCTGGTGGGAGTGGAGCCACCGGCTGCTTGGCCGCGTGATCGGCGCGGCCTATCTGCTGCCGTTCCTGTATTTCCTGTGGCGCGGCGCGGTGAGCGGCGAACTCGGCCGGCGATTGTGGGTGATTTTCGGCCTCGGCGCGCTGCAGGGCGGCGTCGGCTGGTGGATGGTCGCGTCCGGCCTCTCGGAACGCATCGAGGTATCGCAGTATCGGCTGGCGACGCATCTTGTGCTGGCGCTTCTGATCTTCGCGGCGATCGTCTGGACGCTGCGGCGCCTGACCGACCGCCCAAGCGTGATCGCGCCGCTCAGGCTGAAGCTCACGAGCGCGGTGCTGCTCGTGCTGACCTTCGTGCAGCTCTATTTCGGCGCGCTGGTCGCGGGGCTGCGCGCGGGCAGGGTTTATAATACTTGGCCCGACATCGACGGCGGCTTCATTCCGTCGGCTGACCGGCTTTGGTTCGAGACACCGTGGTGGCGCAATCTGTTCGACAACACGCTGACGGTGCAGTTCGAACATCGCATGACCGCCTATCTGCTGTTCGCGCTGGCGATCGCACATGCGATCGATGCCATGCGCGCGCGCGCCGGCGGCGCGGTGATCGCCGGCGCCTGGTGGCTGGTGGCGGCGATCACGCTGCAGGCGACGCTCGGCATCCTGACGCTGCTGCATCAGGTGCCGATCGATCTGGCGCTGACGCACCAGGCCGTCGCCATCGTCGTGCTGACGCTCGCGGTGCTGCAGGCCGAGCGCTTCGCCGCGCGCCGGACCGAGCGGGATCAGCCGACCCTCGTTGCGGTCGGCCAGCCCGGTTGATCGATCAACCTCTTTGATCGATCAGGACAGATAGTCGAGCCCGATATCGAGCGCGGCCGAGCTGTGGGTCACCCAGCCGACCGAGATCAGGTCGACGCCGGTTGCGGCAATCGCTGCGGCCGTCGCCGCGGTGATGCGGCCGGAGGCTTCGGTGATCGCCTTGCCGCGCGCCATGTCGACCGCCTGGCTGAGCTGCTCGGTCGTCATGTTGTCGAGCAGCACCGCGTCGACGCCGAGCGTCAGCGCCTCCTCGAGCTGCGACAGCGTGTCGACCTCGACCTCGATCTTGACGAGATGGCCGGTATTGGCCTTGGCGCGCTCGATCGCGGTGCGGATGCCGCCGGCGAGCGCGATGTGGTTGTCCTTGATCAGCACCGCGTCATCCAGCCCGAAGCGATGATTGCCGCCGCCGCCGGCGCGCACCGCATATTTCTCCAGCGCACGCAGTCCCGGCGTGGTCTTGCGGGTGCAGACGATCTGCGCGCGGGTGCCCGCCACGGCCTTGACCAGCGTAGCCGTTGCGGTGGCGACACCGCTCAGATGGCAGAGGAAGTTGAGCGCGGTCCGCTCGGCGGTGAGCAGGCTGCGGGCCGGGCCGTCGATGATCGCGATGACCTGGTCGGGTTCGACCGCGCTGCCGTCGGGCCGTTCGGCGCGCAGCGTGATGGCCGGCGACACCGTCTGGAAGGCTGACCGCGCGACATCGAGCCCGGCGATCACGCCGGGCTGCCGCGCCCGCATCACCAGCCGCGCCTGCTGGCCGGCCAGCACGATGGCGTCTGCGGTGATATCGCCGGCGCGGCCGAGATCCTCGCGCAAGGCGGTCTGCACGATCGGCTCATAGATCAGCGGCAGCAGGGGGGTGAGGGTCATGACAGGGCACTCCTGGCAAATGGCGTGGATTCGACGATGTCGCGCGCGGCGGCGAGTGCATCGGCGCGGGTAAGGGACGACGGAACGGCCGACGCAGCAATGTGCGGGAAATCGGTGCGGAAGTGGCCGCCGCGGCTTTCCTCACGCCGGATGGCGGCAACCGCGACCATCAATCCGACCAATGCTGCGTCGGACGCCGCACTGTGACCGCATGCGAGTGGATAGAGACTGCGGATCGCGCGGGCGATCCCGTCGCGATCGCGCAGGACGCCGAGTCCCTGGGTGAGGATCGGTCGCACGGCGGAGGGATCGGAAGCCTGTGGCATCGCATCGTCGCGCAGCATGGCGCGCGGGCCCGCACTTACGCTTTCGATGCTCTCCGCGACCCAGCGCGCGCAGACGATCGCTTCCATCAGCGAGTTGCTGGCGAGGCGGTTGGCGCCGTGCAACCCGGTGCGCGCGGCCTCGCCGCAGGCCCACAGGCCCTGCACCGTGCTGCGGCCATAGCCATCAACCGCGATGCCGCCCATATGGTAGTGAACCGCCGGCCGGATCGGGATCGGATCATGGGCGGGGTCGATGCCGGCCATCTTGCAGAACGCGCTGATCACGGGATAGCGCTGCGCAAACTCCGCGCCCGGATGTTGGCGCGCGTCGAGGAAGGTGCGATGCCCCGCGGCACGGTGGTGCCACACGGCGCGCGCCACGATGTCGCGTGGCGCAAGCTCGGCGCCGGGCTGATCGGCCATGAAGCGCTCGCCGGTCTCGTCGATCAACACCGCGCCATCGCCACGGATCGCCTCGGTCAGCAGCGGCATCGGGCGCGACGGCCCGTCGAACGCGGTCGGATGAAACTGGACGAACTCGATGTCCGACAGTTTCGCGCCGGCCTGTGCGGCAAGTGCGAGCCCCTGGCCGAAACACCCGCCGGGATTGGTGCTGTCGGCGAACAGCCCACCGATGCCGCCGGTCGCGATCACCACGCGATTGGTCGTGATCGTCAGCGCGCCGCTTGCGTTGGCTGCAAGCACGCCCCTGACCGCATTGTCCTCGACCAGCAGCCGGCGCGCCTCGACGCCTTCCAGCAGCGTGATCGATGGTGTGCGCCGGACCGCCGCGATCAGCGCGCGCATGATCTCGCGTCCGGTACCGTCGCCGGTGGCGTGCACGATGCGGTTGCGGCGGTGTGCGGCCTCGAGCCCGAGGCGCCAGCTGCCGTCGGCGTGCCGGTCGAAGGCGACGCCGAGCCTCGCCAGCTGCTCGACGGCGGCGGGCGCGGCGTGGACGATCCGGCTCGCGGCGGCCGCGTCGCAAAGGCCGGCGCCGGCCGCGAGCGTATCGGCGAGATGCAGGGCAGGGCTGTCATCTGCGCCGACCGGCGCCGCAAGGCCGCCCTGAGCCCACATGCTGGAAGCTTCCGCGCCGAGCGGCGACTTCGACAGCAGCACGACCGGCTCGGGGGCGAGCTGAAGCGCGGTCATCAGCCCGGCGGCACCGCCGCCGATGATCACCGGGCGGCCGTTGAGATCGGAGATATCGATGCTCATATCGCCAGCATCCTTTCGACGCTCTTGCGCGCGCGATCAGCGATCGCGGAGTCGATGGTGACCTCGTGCTGGTTGGTCTCCAGCGCGTGACGGATGTTCTTCAGCGTGATCCGCTTCATGTGCGGACAGAGATTGCAGGGGCGGACGAAGTCGACACCGGGATTTAGCGCGGCGATGTTGTCGCTCATCGAGCATTCCGTCAGCAGCACGACGCGCGGCGGACGTTTGGTCTCGACGAACGACTGCATCGCAGCCGTCGACCCGGCAAAGTCCGCTTCGGCGACCACCTCGGGCGGGCATTCCGGATGCGCCAGGATGGTGACATCGGGATGATCCTCGCGCAGCTGACGCACGTCATCGGCGGTGAACAACTCGTGCACCTCGCAGTGGCCCTTCCAGGCGATGATCTTCTTGCTGGTCTGCTTGGCGATGTTCTGCGCCAGATATTCATCCGGGAGCATGATGACGCGCTCGGCGCCGAGCGATTCAACCACCTTCAGCGCATTGCCCGACGTGCAGCAGATGTCGGACTCGGCCTTCACCGCGGTCGAGGTGTTGACATAGGCGACGACCGGTGCGTCCGGGTAGCGCGCGCGCATCAGCCGCACGTCCTGCGCGGTGATGGAATCCGCCAGCGAGCAACCGGCCTTGAGGTCGGGGATCAGCACGGTCTTGGCCGGATTGAGTAGCTTCGCGGTCTCGGCCATGAAGTGCACGCCCGCGAGCACGATGACATCGGCATCGACCTTGGTTGCTTCGCGCGCGAGCAACAGGCTGTCGCCGACGATATCGGCGACGCCGTGGAAGATCTCCGGCGTCTGGTAATTATGCGCCAGTACCACCGCGTTGCGGCGGCGTTTCAGCGCGAGGATCGCATCGACGTCCTCGGCGAACGTGGCCCATTCGAACGGCGGGATGACGCGTTTGACGCGCTCATAAAGCGGCGCGGTGCGGGTGAGCAGATCGGTATCGAGCGCAACCATTTATACTCTCCGTGAGCATAAGATGGCTTATACTTATCCTGAGCATAAGGCGTGTCAAGTGCGCGAAAGCGGGAGCTTGGTGCCGGCGACGGCCCGTTCGGCCAGCACGGCATGGCGGAAGCGGAATAGCTTGGCCGGCCGGCCGACGGTATCGGCGGCCATTGCGCCAGTCTCTTCAACGAGTTCCTGCTGCTCGATCAGCCGGCGGAAGTTCTGCTTGTGGACCAGCCGGCCTGCGAGCGCCTCAACACTGCGTTGCAGTTGCAGCAGGGTGAACTCGGCCGGCATCAGCTCGAATACCACCGGACGGTATTTGATCTTGGCGCGCAGCCGCGCGATCCCGGTCGCGAGAATGCGGCGATGATCCGCCGTCATCGGCTTGCCCGGTACGACCGGCGCCTCGCGGGCATGCCCGCGTCCGGCTTCCGGGATCAGCGCGGCCTCGTAGAGCAGCTCATAGCGTTGCAGCACCAGCTCTTCGTTCCAGTCGCGATCGTCGAGTCCAAAAGTGATGGCGCAACGCTGCCAGCGCTCGCGCTGCAGCGTCGGCGACGGCGCCGCCTTCGCCCACGTTTTCAGCTTCGGCGCGATCGTCTTCGCCAGGAAGGCCGGCGCGCCGGCGCGATGATCCTCCCAGGGGAAGTAGTCGTACCAGCCGGACCAGTGCGCCTCAAAGCCTTCGCCGACACGATCCTCGCGGGTCAGGCCGAGATAGCTGATCGAGACGCTGTGCGGCCCCTTGGCATCGCCGGAGCGGCCGCGGTCGGCAAAGGTGTAGAGCTGCTCGACATAGCCGAGCGGGTGGCCGGTCTGCGCTTCGACCCAGGCCCGCAGCGCGGTCTGCAGCGAGCGATGGGTGAACTCGAACGGGCCGCTCGGCAGCGCGGAGCCGCCGGCGATGGTCATGATCTTGGGCGTGCCCTCGGTGACGGCGACCAGCACCGCGACGAGATCAGCGGTCACCGCGTTCCCCGAAGCCGGTGCGCTGGATTTCTGCGGCGATCTGGCCACCCGATCGGTCCGCGCTAGCAGTAGCCGTAGACGCCACAGGCGTAGGGTAGGCGGTCCCAATAGGTCACATAGGCACCGCCGTAGTACGGGCCGAAATAGTTGTAGGAGTGCCAATTGCCGTAATAGCCGGGCAGCGACGACGACCCCGGCAGCAGCGGCTCGCCGGGCACGAACGGGATATACGGCTCGGAATTGAGCGGGATCACCACGGGCTGCTCGACGACCACGAGCTGGCGTCCGCGCCGCACATAGGTCGGCGATGTGATCGTGGTGCGGTAGGCGTAATGCCGGTGCGGCAGGCCCGCCGGCAGCTGGCGCGCGGCCTTGACGGTCGCGCTCTTGGCGACGGCCGGGCCGTCGGCGGCGTCAGCAGGCGGGATCGCAAACAATGCGATCGCGAGCGGCAATGTCCAGCGCAGCATCAATGGTCTCCCGAATCATCCGGAGCCTATCACTGCCACTTTAAGCCGGATTGAACGTTAACGAGAGGCCCGTCGGTATTAAGCGTTAACGGGAGGCCCGCCGCCTTGGGCAAGTTGCCGGAGCGATACGGCGCACCGCTCCGGAACAATTGCGGGATCAGGCGCGCAGGGCCTGGTCGAGGTCGGCGATCAGGTCTTCCTTGTCCTCGATGCCGATCGAAAGCCGCACCACCTCGGGCGCCGCGCCCGACCTCACCTTGGCGGCGTCGTCGAGCTGGCTGTGGGTGGTGGAGGCCGGATGGATCACCAGCGAGCGGGTGTCGCCGACATTGGCGAGATGCGAGAACAGCTGCAGGTTCGACACCAGATTGACGCCGGCGTCATAGCCGCCCTTAAGGCTAAACGTGAACACCGCCCCGGCTCCCTTCGGCGCATATTTGCGCTGCAAGGCGTTGTACCTGTCGCCGGGCAGGCCGGCATAGTTCACCGCCGACACAGCGGGGTGAGTGGAGAGGAATTCCGCCACCGCCTTGGCGTTGTCGCAGTGCTTCTGCATGCGCAGCGGCAGCGTCTCGATGCCGGTCAGGATCATGAAGGCGTTGAACGGCGACAGCGCGGGGCCGAGGTCGCGCAGGCCGAGCACGCGGCAGGCGATCGCGAAGGCGAAGTTGCCGAAGGTCTCCTGGATCCGGATGCCGTGATATTCCGGGCGCGGCTCGCTCAGCATCGGATATTTGTTGTCCTTCGACCAGTCGAAGGTGCCGGCATCGACGATGATGCCGCCGAGTGAGTTGCCGTGACCGCCGAGGAACTTGGTCAGGGAGTGCACGACGATGTCGGCGCCGTGGTCGATCGGCTTGATCAGATAGGGCGAGGCCAGCGTGTTGTCGACGATCAGCGGCACGCCGGCCTTGCGCGCAACGGCCGCGATCGCCTCGATATCGGTGATGCTGCCGGCCGGGTTGGCGATCGACTCGATGAAGATCGCCTTGGTGTGCGGCGTCACCGCGCGCTCGAAGCTTTCGATCTCATCTGGGTCGGCCCAGGCCACGTTCCAGCCGAACGCCTTGAAGGCGTGCGTGAACTGGTTGATCGAGCCGCCATAGAGCTTGCGTGCCGCGATGATCTCATCGCCGGGCTTCAACAGCTGCTGCAGCACGACGACCTGCGCCGCGTGACCGGAAGCGACGGCGAGCGCCGCGGTGCCGCCTTCGAGGGCTGCGACACGTTCCTCGAGCACGGCATTGGTCGGGTTGCCGATGCGAGTATAGATGTTGCCGAAAGCCTGCAGGCCGAACAGCGAGGCCGCGTGGTCGGCATCGTTGAAGACGAATGACGTGGTCTGGTAGATCGGTGTCGCCCGCGCGCCGGTGGTGGGATCAGGCTGCGCGCCGGCGTGCACGGCGAGGGTGGAAAATCCCGGAAGGCGATCGGTCATTCTTTAGTATCCTGTTGTGGCCTGGTCGAAACGCGCGGCATGCTGATGGCGACGGCGCCCGCCGTCAAGCGAGTTAGGCACACCGCCAGTTGGACGGGCATCCGCGCTATACCGGATGATCGCAGCGATTATTCCGCTGCGATGTCAGGTCGTCTCGGTCTTGTTCTTTGCCGCGCGGTCGGACGCCGCGGTCTGTCCGCCGCCGAAGCTCGTGCGATTGAGCGACAGCCGCATGCCCTGCGTCGGGATCGGCGCACGCTTGGAGCTCAGCGTGCGCGAGTTGACGCCCATCCACGAGATCTCCGACGACAGCCGGCCATACTCGATCTTCGGGCAACGGTTCATCACCACCTTGAGGCCCGCGGCTTCCGCCTTCTCGGCAGCGGCATCGTCGCGCGCGCCAAGCTGCATCCAGATCACCTTCGGCGGCGTCGACAATTTCAGCGCCTCCTCGACCACGGGCATGATGTGGCTTGAGTTGCGGAAGATGTCGATCATGTCGATCGGCCGATCGATGTCCGCAAGCGAGGCGACGAACGGCTTGCCCATCAGCGTCTTGCCGACATGGCCGGGGTTGACCGGGATCATGTCGTAGCCGCGCTGCGCCAGATATTTGAACGCGAAATAGCTCGGCCGCACATTGACCGGCGAGGCGCCGACCATCGCGATGGTCTTGACGTTGTTCAGAATGCTGCGGATGTAGTTGTCGTCGTAGGCGTCGTGATTCATTTTTCTTCCGGGTTTGTCATTCCGGGGCCCGCGCAGCGAGAACCCGGAATCTCGAGATTCCGGGTCTGGTGCTAATGCACCATCCCGGAATGACGACCTCAGGTCGTCACTTGTCCTGCCACTTCGGATCGCGCTTCTCGATGAAGGCACCGATGCCTTCCTCGGCGTCGCGCGCCATCATGTTTTCGGTCATCACCTCGGCGGCGAAGCGATAGGCATCGGCGAGGTTCATCTCGGCCTGGCGATAGAACGCTTCCTTGCCGAGCTTGACGGTGTAGGCCGATTTCAGCGCGACCTTCTCGGCCAGCGCGATCGCGGCGTCGCGTTCGGTGCCAGCGGATACCACGCGGTTGACGAGGCCGATGCTCTGCGCCGTTGCCGCCGAGACCGGCTCTCCGGTCAGCAGCATCTCCATGGCCTGTTTGCGCGGCACGTTGCGCGACAGCGCCACCATCGGCGTCGAGCAGAACAGCCCGATGTCGACGCCCGGCGTCGCGAACGCCGCCGCTTCGGAGGCGACCGCGAGGTCGCAACTTGCGACGAGCTGGCAGCCGGCCGCGGTGGCGATGCCCTGGACGGATGCGACCACCGGCTTCGGAAGGCGCACGATGGCCTGCATCATCGCGCTGCAGGCGTTCATGATTTGCGCGAAATAGGCGCGGCCGCGGTCGGCATCGCTACGGCGCGCGGTAAGCTCCTTGAGGTCGTGGCCGGCGCAGAACGCCGGGCCTTTGGCGGCGAGCACGACGGCGCGGATGCGCTTGTCGCCGCCGACATCGTTCAGGGCGGCGTGCAGCTCGGCGATCAGGCCCTCGGAGAGGCTGTTGCGCGCTCCGGGGCGATTGAGCGTCAGTAGCGCGATACTGCCGACGGTCTCGCGCAGCAGGATCGGCTGGTGTTGCGGCGCTTCGGCGCGGGCGGCTTGGGCGGACATGGTGAAATTCCACTTTGGTCTCTGTGACAACTTAATGTACTTTGTCGGCGTCTGCTTTGTCTGTCGTTGTATTTACTAGCGTTTCACCATAATAGCGCTGATTTAGAAGGCTTTCAACGGCTCTGTATGGCGCTTTGTAGGTCATTTTGGCATACAAACCGCGCTCATTTTGGGCGTTTTGCGCCCAAGAAAGCGCGCTCATTTCGGAAGCCGGTCAAGGGCCGCGCGGGGCGCTTCACGGCCCTTCGCGCGGAAGTTCTCGACCGCCGCGACGAGCCATTCGCCGGCAAGATCGGACAGATCGTCGGGGCGCATTGACATGAAGGTTCCGAGATCGCGGCGGTAGAACATCAGGGGGCGCCGCTGCGGCGGTAAAAGCCCCGACATGTTCAGCACCACGCCCGCGAAGTCCTTCGCGAAAGCGACGGCCTGCTCATAGATCGCAAACTGCGCAATGTGCCCGGGCGCAACGACAAGATAGTGGATCATTGGTAGCTCCTATTCGGCGGGTTCCGGTTCGGTCTCTTTCGCCAGCCCGGCGAGCACGGCCGCGCTGTAAATCTGCTCGACGCCGGCCGACAGGTCGCTCGGGATATGGTGCGCGTAGACGCGCTCGACGGTCGCGACCGTGTCGGCCAAGATCCGCGCCACGATCCAGATTGGCGTCCCGTTGCGAAGCATATGGCTGGCCGCAGTATGGCGCAACACGTGCGGGCTGACGTGCTCGATCGGCACCGCGGCCCGGGTCGCCGCCTTCTTCAGGTAATAGTCATACGACTGCCGCGGGAAGCCGCCGCAGATCAAATCTTCGCCGACCAGGCCCTTGCAAGCGTCGACAAGAATCGGGCGCAGCGCGGCCGACATGGGGACGATCGCGCGCCGTTTTTTGGTGATGCGTCGGCCCGGTTTCCGGTAGTCGATGTTCCCGGTCTGGAAGTCGACCCGGTTCCGCGTGAGCTGCAGGATCGCGCCCTGGCGCGCGGCCGTCTCGAGGGCGAGCCACAGGAACGTTAGCATCACCTTCGGCGCCTCGCCGGCGGCGACGAGCTCGCCCATCGCGTCGACCAGCGCCTTGATCTGTTCGGCGCGCAGCCAGATATCGCGGGGAGGGCTTCCTTCCGGAATGTCGAATGCCGGGATGGCGCCGGGGTCGATCAGCTTCTGCTTCGGGTGCGCGCACCAGTTCAGGCAGGACCGCGCCATGCTGATCTCATCGCGCACCGTCGCCGGCGCCGCGGGGCACTTGCCGATCTTACCTTCTCGTCGCAGCGCAATGTAGACTTCGACGGGCGTGAAGCCTGCGTCGTTCGTGATGGCAAACTCTGGCAGCGTGAGCGCGCCGAGATGAGCCTTCAGATTGTTGCCGGTCGACGGCTGCGGCACCACGCCGTTGCGCGTGAGCTGCTTCTTCTCGTAGACGTCCCACAATTCGCCGAAAGTATAGATCGGCGCCGCGCCTGTTGCGTCGACCGCTTCGCCCTTCAGCCACTCGCCAAGGAAAATTTGCGCCGCAACATCTTCCGTCTGGCTTGTGCTTGCACGCTTCGAACGTCGAGTGATTTTGCCGGTAACAGGGTCTTCACTGTTTTCGGTCCAGTGGATGTAGAAGACGCCGTTGTCGTGTTGTCGCAAGGTGTAGCGGGGCATTCGATACTTTTCCGGTAAATCGAAAGCGCCTCTTGGGAGATCGTGACAGGCCGGCGTTTATTGTAGCCAAGCCTGCCGCTCAACCTAAGACGCTTCACGGTGGCGCGCGAGCATCGCAGTTCGGCAGCAACTTCAGCTTCGGTCAGATCCGGCATCGTCTTTTTGGAGCAGTTCTAGAATCTGCACAGCGATCGACGTCGATACGAGTCGATTGATTCGCAGCCACGCTTTCTGCGGGTTGGCCGGGCTGACACGCATTTCCAGCTCGGGGTTGTCCTGCTCGATCGCGCTCTGTGCGTAGTTCGGAAGCAAAACTTCCGGGTCGATCTTCAACGCGTCGGCGATCTTCTTCAGGTTCTCCGGGCTCGGCAGCGACGCCGCCCGTAGATACACGGAGATAGCATTGCGGGGCAGGCCGGCGCGACGCGCGAACTCGGCCTGGCGCCAACCCTTCTCCATCATGAGCTTGTAGAGGCGCCGCGCAAACTCGTCTTTGGTGAGCTGTTTTGGAATGAGCGTCGACTTCGGTGGTTTATTACTGGGAGGCAAATGCGGTCTGTTAGCTCTAGCCATTGTTGTACGCCTTTTCTACGACAATTGTTGAAGCAACTGTATGCCGTTTGTATGTCTCGAATACCTTACTGAGTGGCATACGTCAATAGGCTGGTTCCGACACTCCATGCAAATCGTAATACTTTATTAAGCGTATCACGGAGTAACCCGATCGGGCTACAAGCTCGCGGTTGCAGGGCTGGAACAGATACGAACGTAGGGTGAAACCCCGTACTATCACGGGTTAATTGTCATTGACCTTCTGTCATTAAGATGGCATACACTGAGTTACAAAAGAGACAAATAATTAAAATTTTCAACTGGAAGTGCGGCATCACCACCATGCAACCTCCCCTGCAATCCACAGAATTGAGCCAATATTTCGCGATCAAGCACGATCTGGCCACCGCGGCGCGGACCGGGATCGCCGACGACGTCGAGTTCCACCTTGACGAGCTTCGGACGATTCACTTGCACACAGATAGTGATCGTTTGCGCGCCGCCTGTGCTGCGGAAATAGCCAGGCATACGCCGCCGTCGGACGCGGCCGCAGTCATAGCGTGATACAGTTCAGCCTGTCGGGCGCGCCACGCGGCAAGGAACGCGTGAAGCGCGCCGCCGATGGGCACGCCTATACCCCGGAACGGACCGTCAGCTACGAGGGCCGGCTTGCCTATGCGGCGCAGCTCGCGATGGGCGACCGGCCGCCGTTCGACGGCCCGCTGTCGCTCGAAGTCGACATGTACTTTCCGGTTCCTGCCTCGAAGCCGGCGAAGTGGCGCGACGCCGCTTTGCGGGGCGAGATACGGCCGACGGTCAAGCCCGATTGGGACAACGGCGGCAAGCTGACCGACGCGCTCAATCTGCTCGTCTGGATCGACGACAAGCAAATCGTAGAGGCGCGCGTTCGCAAGTTCTACAGCGATCGGCCGCGCACCGAGATCCGAGTAACCCCCATCGAAACGGAGCAGCAAAATGAAGCCGACACGCGTCGACATTCTGGAAGAGGGCGCGCGGGTGACGAACGGCTCGCGAGACGCAAGTTACGGCCCGCCGAAAGTGAACCTGGCGTGTTCGGGTGAACTGAAGGCCGTCTTCCGCAAGCACATGATCCGCGACCTGTCGCCTGGCGAGCTCGAGGCGATCGACATGGTGCTGACCAAGATCGGTCGCGTCGCGACCAGCCCGAAACCGGTGCGCGACACCTACGTCGATGGCGCAACTTATTTCGCTATCGCGGGCGAGATCGCTTTAGACGTGTCTTGACTGTATCAAATGACGTGATACAACGACATACAGTTAATGATTTCCTAGTCTGCCTGATTCGCACCGCATGCAACCCTTGCCCACGCAACTTTCTGGCGCGCTTTTTCTGGCTAACAGCCAGCACGCGCTATTGGCTGACGAACCACGCGTTGGGAAGACGGGCGCCGCCATCCTCGCCGCCGACTACAATCTCGACGCTGATATCCTGATCGTGACGACAGCGTCGGGCCGGCCTGTGTGGCGGCGCGCGGTGAAGGACTGGTCGGCAATCCCGCGCAAGGCGCGCGTGCTGACCGCCCCGCCGAAGCAGGGTGAAAAGCTCGACGGCGTGACGATCGTTGGCTGGCCGCAGATCGGCGAGCCGCGCATGCGCGCCGCGCTGATGACGCGCAAATTCGATCGCGCGATCTACGACGAAAGCCACTACGCGAAGAACTTCGACGCCAAGCGCACGCAGGCCGCCTATGGCGACGTGATACGCGACGGCGAAGTGCTGGTCGCGCGCAGCTCGATAGCGGCCGGTGCGAAGGGCGTCTGGTGTCTGTCGGGGACGCCGATGCCGCACGACCCGAGCGACATATACCCCATGCTGCGCGCGCTCGCGCCGCACCGCCTGACCGCAGATCCTGCGAAGGACTGGCCCGACGTCACGAAGTACCAAGAGTTTCTGCACCACTACTGCGTCGTCCGGATGAAGAAGACGTCGAACTTCCGGCGCATCCCGGTCGTCGTGGGTGGCCGCAATCTCGACGAACTGCGCGCCAGGCTCGAAGGCTTCATTCTGCTGCGGACACAGAAGGAAGTCGGCATTCGGCCGCCCGTTTATGATCTGCTGCCGTTGCTGGTTTCGGACGCGGCGCGCCGGCAAGCAGACGGCGATATCGACGCCAAGGCTGTGCTCGCCGCGATCGACGCCGGCAAGACGAAAGAGCTCGACGTCCATCTCGGCGAATTGCGCCGCGTAACCGGCCGTCTGAAGGCGCCCGCAGTGGCCGCAGCGGTGAAAGACGAGTTCGCCGGCGGGCTCGACAAGATTGTTCTTGCCTATTGGCACAAGGAAGTCGGCGACATTCTCGCCGCAGAGCTCGCCGAGTTCGGCGTGCTGCGGCTCGACGGTGCGACGCCGCCGGCGCAGCGCGGACCGATCGAACAGCAGTGGCTCACCGACAAGTCGAAGCGGGTTTTCCTGGCGCAAATCGTTGCCGCCGGCGAGGCGATCGATCTCAGCAGCGCTGCGACGCTTTGGTTCGTCGAGCCGTCATTCACGCCGAAAGACATGAAACAGATGTCGCTTCGCGTCACCAACCACACGCAGACCCGCCAGGCCGTCGTCCGGGTTTGTGTGATCGAAAACTCAATCGACGAGGCCATCCAAGCCAGGCTGATGATGCTCTGGACCGCAATTAGAGAGGTACTTTCTGCATGATAAAGATCGAAGTTTACACCGTGGCGGACCCCGTAGCGGGCTCGCAGCGCGATCAGGTTATCGAATCGCTCGCCGCGATCGGCTTCGCTCCGGTTGGCGCCAGCGCGCCGGTTGCGACCGTCAGCGACGCCGGCCCGGCTAACGAGCCGAAGCGCATGACCGCGGCCGAGAAGAAGGCCGCCGAGAAGGCTGCGAAGGAAGCCGAACTGGTCGCGGCCAAGGAAGCCGCCGCCGCTGCTGAAGCTGCCAAGCAGCCCGACCCCGAGACGGCGAAGCAGGACGCCAAGGACGAAGCGGCGGACACGAAGGCCGCCGAGCCGGAAGCGGTCAAGCTCACCCACGACAGCGTTCGCGCCGTCATGAGCGGCTACGTGCAGATGTACGGCATGGAAGCCGCGCAGGCCGACGTCCCGGGCATTCTCGGCGTCGCCAAGGTCTCCGAGCTGAAGGACGACCAGGCCGCGCTCGCCAAGGCGATCCTCGCGCTCGCCGGCGCGATCGAGAAACCGCCGACCGCTCGCAACATGGCGGGTGACGGCATCTCCCCGGAGAAGATCGCCGAAATCAAGCCGCTCGTCGTCGCGGCCAAGGCTGTGAAGTAAGGGGCGCCACATGACCGCATCGGCCGATCACGGTTCACGCGACCACGCAACGTGGTCGGCCAGTGCGACGGCGCGCAACTGGCTCTGCTCTGGCGCCATCGCGCTCAATATCCGGAATCGCAAGCCGGAAGTTGAGAGCGAGGCGTCAGCGTGGGGCACTGCCTGCCATCAGTTGTCCGAAAAGTGCTTCAAGACAGGCAAGGACGCCGACGAGTTTATCGGCACTGTCGAAGCCACGAAGCAGCGCAAGATCGAAGTTGACGAAGAGCTCGCCGAAACGGCGCAGGTCTACGTCGATTATGTGCGCAAGCGCATCGAAATGTATTTCCTCGAACACCGCGAAGAGCCGACCGTAATTCACGAGCAGGCGCTGCCGCTCGACCGGCTCGGCGGCCCGTTCGACGCCGGCGGGACCGGCGATACGGTCATGTTCTTTCCGAAATGGCGCCTGATCGAGATCGTCGACCTGAAAGGCGGCCGCGGTGTCGTCGAAGCTGCCGACAATAAGCAGCTCCGCACCTACGGGCTCGGCTCGCTGCTCGCGAACCGCGGGTTGAACGTCGACAAGGTCATGACGACGATCGTTCAGCCGCGCGCCCCGCACAAGAACGGCCGTATACGCAGCGAGACGTTCCACGTTGCTGATTTGGTCGAGTGGACCGCCGAGCTCGTCGAGCGGATGAAGCTGTCGAAGCAGGCGCTCGACGAGTTCGACACAACGCCCTTCGCCGCCTGGTGGGCGAAGTGGCTCACGCCGGGAAGCTGCAAATTCTGCCCGCAGGAAGGCTCTTGCCCGGCGCTGAAACAGAAGGCGCTCGACGCGGCGCATGTCTGGTTCGACGATCTCGACCAACCGAAGATCAGCAACAGCCCGGCGTTCGACACGCCGGAAATGCTCGCGCAGGATCTCGACATGCTCGACATGATATCCGACTGGATCAACGCCAGGCGCGCCTATGCGCACAGCCAAGCCGAAGCGGGCGTTACGATCCCCGGCTACGTGCTGGTGCCGAAGGAAAAGCGCGAAGTCTGGAACGAAGGCGTCGAAGACGTCGTTCGCGCGGCCGCGGTGTCGGCCGGTATCGCGCAAGAGAAATACCTGAACCCCGCCAAGCTGAAGACCCCGAAGCAGGTCCGCAAAGCGCTTGGCAAAAAGGAATCGATGGTTGCTGGCCTGTCCAACACGCCATCGGGAGGCACGAACCTTGTTCGCGCCGATAAGACGACACGCGAGGCAATCCCGTCTGCGGTGGATCGTTTCTTTACAGAGGTATAGGTCAAAATGGCTAGCAGGTCTGAACAGTTCAAAACCCCGGCGCTGGTGCGCGCGGCATTCGTCGACGGTCTTTTCGAAGTCGTCACCGATGACCGCGGCAGCAAAAGCTGGACGTGCTCGTTGCTGATCCCGAAGAGCGACAGCCTGGCCGCCTACGAGAAGGCCGCCGTCGAAGCGGCCGCTGCCGAATGGGGCGGCAACGAGAAGGCTATCAAGATGATTAAGGACAAGATCATCCATAGCCCGTTCCTCGACGGCGACGGCCCGCAGGGCAAGAGCAAAAAGACCGGCGAGCCGCATGCCGGTTTCCCCGGGCATTGGTTCCTGCGCGTCAAGTCGGGCGAGGCGTACCGGCCGACGCTGATCGACCGGAAGAAGCTGCCGATCACGTCGCGCGATCAGCTCTACAGCGGCTGCTACGGCTACGCGGTGCTGCACTGCTTCACCTGGGAGAACAAGGAAAAGGGCAAGGGCCTGACGTTCGGGCTCGACATGTTCCAAGTCGCCAAGGACGGCGACCGGCTCGGTGGTGGCGGCGGTGTCGACGTCGACAAGTGGGCCGAAGAGATTCCGGACGAAGGTGCGGCGCCGGACAGCACCAAGAGCGGCGCGGGAGCGGGCGGCCTTTTCGGCTAGCTTGTATTGAATGACGCAAGACAGTGGGAGACATAACGTCTCCCACACCAACCCGGAGCACCATCCGCAATGACTAAAGCAGACAACCCCCGTGCCGTCGCCGGCGACAACAGCGCGGCGATGAAGGAAGAGCCGGCAACTCGGTTCGCGAAGGACCAACTCAAGTCGATCGTCGAACGCATCGAACGGCTCGAGGAAGAGAAGAAGACGATCAGCGATGACATTCGCGACGTCTATGCCGAAGCCAAGGGCAACGGCTTCGACACGAAGGCGCTGCGCGAGATCGTGAAGCTGCGGAAGCAGGACCCCAACGAGCGCGCCGAACACGAAACCATCGTCGATCTCTACCGCGATGCATTGGGGATTTTCGGATGAGGATTTTGCTGATCGAAGACGACCAGGCGGTCGCGCAGTCTATCGAACTGATGTTGATATCGGAGAAGTTCAACGTCTACACGACCGATCTCGGTGAAGAGGGCTTAGACCTCGCCAAGCTCTACGACTACGATCTGATCTCGCTCGATCTCAGCCTGCCCGACATGTCCGGCTATGATGTTCTGCGTCGCATGCGCAGCGCCGGCGTGAAAACGCCAGTGTTGGTTCTCTCCGATACGGCCGGGTATCAGGACGTCGCCCGCGTGCTCAGCGCTGGCGCTGACGATTGCCTGGCGAAGCCGTTCCACAAAGACGAGTATGTCGCGCGCATTCACGCGATCGTGCGGCGATCCAAAGGCCATGCGCAGTCAATCATCACGACCGGCGACATGAGCGTCAATCTCGATACGAAGCGCGTCACGGTTGCCGGCCAGCCTGTGCATCTGACCGGCAAGGAATACGCCCTGGTCGAACTAATGTCGCTCCGCAAGGGCGCGACGATCACCAAGGATATGATCCTCAACCACATGTACGGCGGGATGGACGAGCCCGAACTGAAGATTATCGACGTCTTCATTTGCAAGGTTCGGAAGAAGCTGGCGGCCGCCGCGCCGGACGGCAATTGGTTCATCGATACGGTTTGGGGCCGCGGCTACATCATGAGCGACCCGAAGCCCGAAGCTGAAGCGGTGCCCGCATGAACGTCGGCGAGGAAATGGACCGGCTCGCCGCCGAAGGACGTCTGACCAGCGTGACGTTGATCGCGCGCAGCGGCGGCAGGGGGTGGCAGTGCTACCTCAATTGCTCCGTCGCGCAGATCGCCGACACACCGGCGGGCGCGCTCAGCAAGACGCTCGACATCCTGCCCGCCACGCAGGACTACGACGCCAAATACGGCGGGGCGGCGGTGACGGCGCGAGCGCTGGCCGAAGCTGCGGCCGGGCCAGAAATCTCACTGTCAGCCAACGATAGGCCCGCGGTTGAAACGCGGAATGACGGTTTGACTCCGTCCGGTGAGGCCAGCGTGGGGATTTTCGACTGATGGTTGACCTTCTCGTTGAGCTCGAAGAGCTGCGCGCCGTTGGCAAGTTTTACGGCTTCTCGATTTGGCGGGCGCAGAACGGCTACCAGGCCAGTCTAGGCGTCGCGCACAACTCGTTCCGCATCCGCGTCGCCGACACGATCGAACAGGCGGTCGACGAACTGTTCAACGGTCGCGGGCCGCTCGAATTGCCGCGGGGTGACGTCCGCGCCGCGCGGGAAGTCTTCGAGCCCGAACCGCCAACCGACAGCAGCGTGTTCGACTGATGGCCCGGTATTATTACGAGCACGTCGAACTGATCGACGACACTTGGACCTACGCCATCTATGACCGTCGGCTTGGCAGCGAGCAGGATATTGCCCGCTGCGATCGCGGCGACGACGCCGAACGGATCGTCGCCGCGCTGAACGTGGTCAAACCGAAGGTGGACGTCTTCGGATGATTCGGTTCGTCATTTTCGCCAGCTACGGCAACGACAGCGTCGCGCTCATACAGTGGGCGCGCGAGAACAGTCTCGAAGACGTTGCCGTCGTCTATTGCGATACCGGGTGGGCGTTCGCCGATTGGGAGCTTCGCGTTGATATCATGGAAGGGTGGGTCCGCGACTGCGGCTTCACGCCTTACCGGACGCAGAGCATCGGCTTCGCTGAACTAGCCAGACAAAAGCAGGGCTTTCCGACGCAGCGCTATCAGTGGTGTTCCTACGTACTGAAGATCGAGCCGAGCATGCGCTGGCTCGAAGAGAACGACCCGCACAAGATAGCGATCTGCGTCGTCGGCGCCAGGCGCAGCGAAGCCGCCGATCCGTTGAGCACGCGCGCCAATTTCCCCGAATATCTAGTCCGCAGCGAGAATCACGGCGGCCGTATGATGCTCGCGCCTATGGTCGATTGGACCGCCGAGACGCGCGACGCCTTTGTGAGACGTGCCGGCGTGAAGCCGCTCCCGCACCGATCAGGCGAGTGCCGCTGCATCAACTCGAACAAGAGCGACCTACAGCGCTACACCGAAGCGGACATTTTAGAGATCGCGGGGCTTGAAGACGAGGTTGGCAGGCCGATGTTTCGCCCGCACCGGCATATGGGCGCGACCGGCATCCGCGAGATAATCAAATGGGCGAATAGCCCGCGCGGCAAATATGCGCCGCCCGAACCGGGTGACGAGCCCGAAGCCTGCAGCGCCGCATGGTGTGAAGCGTGAGCGGGCTCGAGATCGACTTCGAAACCCGGAGCGACGTCGATATCCGCCAGGTCGGCGGCTATCTCTACTTCGCGTCTCCGCACACGAAGGCGCTGCTCGCGTCCTACAAGATCAATGGCGGCCCGCGCCGGCGCTGGCGCTACACCGAGCCGTGCCCGGCCGATATTCGCGAGCACATCGAAAAGGGTGGTGAGATCCGCGCGCACAACGCCAGCTTCGAGCGTGGCATTCTGCAGAAGGTGCTCGCGGTGCGCCAGGGTTGGCCGACGCCGCGGAACGAACAATTCCGATGCACCGCCGCGACTGCGGCCGCTATGGCGCTCCCGCGCGACCTGGCCGGGCTCGGCGACGCGCTCGGCCTGAAGGTCAAAAAGGACAAGGCCGGCGACGCGCTCATTCGCTTCTTCAGCATGCCGCGCAAGCCCCGCAAGGACGAGCCGCCCGGGCTGTATTTCAATGAACCGGAGGATTTCCCGGAAAAGTTCGACGCGTTCCACGACTATTGCGATTCGGATATGGAATCGGAGGCCGAAGCGGACACCCGCATGGTGCCGCTGTCCGACCGCGACCAGGCGCTGTACCAGCTTGACCAGCGCATCAACGACCGCGGCATCCGGATCGACGTGCAATCCGCCCGCGCGGCGCTGCGGATGGCCGAGCGCGCCAAGGTGTTGCTCGACAAGCAGATGGCTAAAGTGACTGCGTCTGAGGCGTACCCGAAGGGTTACGTTACGGCCTGCAGCCAGGTCACGAAGCTGGTCGAATGGATCAACGGGCAGGGCGTGCCGATCCCGTCCGCCGCGAAGGCCGAGATCGAGGAGCTGCTAGAAGCCGACGACCTGCCGTCGCACGTCCGCAAGGCCCTCGAGCTGCGCCAGGAAGCCGCCAAGACGTCGGTGTCCAAGCTGAGTGCGTTCCTGAAGCGCGCCGACCCTGTCGACGACCGGCTGCGCGACGCCTTCCTGTTCCGCGCCGCCGGCACGGGCCGCTATTCGTCGGTCGGCGCGCAGCTTCACAACCTGCCGCGGCCGCGGAAGATTTACGGCGACACGCACCCCGACCTGAAGATCCTGTTCGAGAACATCAGGCTCGGCGATCCGGAGTGGCTGAAATTCAGCTACGGCGACGAGCTCGGCAAGCCGCTGCATTTGATCTCCGATTCGCTGCGCAGCTTCATCTGGGCCGCGCCAGGCCATGAGCTTTGCGTGGCCGACTATTCGGGTATCGAGGGTGCCGTCGCGGCGTGGTTCGCCGACGAGCAGTGGAAGGTCGACGCCATGTTCGACCTGATCCGCGACCCGTCACTGCCGGACCTGTACCGCCGCGCGGCCGCCGGCATCTTCAATACCGACGTCGACCTGCTCGGCAAGAAAGACCCGCGCCGGCAAGTCGGCAAGGTGTCCGAGCTGTCCCTGCAGTATCAGGGTGGCGTCGGCGCGTTCCGATCGATGGCCCGCAATTACAGCCTGAAAATCGAGCCGGTCTATGACCCCGTGTGGGCTGTCGCCAGCGAAGAGCGCCGCGCGGCCGCAGAGAAGCGCTACGAGAGCTGCCTGAAGCGCGGCGAGGCGCCGACGAAGCAGCTATCGCGCAAGGCTTGGTTGGCCGCCGAGCTCGTCAAGGTCGGCTGGCGCGCCACGCACCCGGCGATCTGCAACGCGTGGAAGCTGCTCGAGCAGGGCATTCGCGACGCGATCGAGAACCCCGGCCGGCAGGTCACGGTGCTCAAATGCACCTACCTCGTAAAGATGGGCTTCCTGTGGTGCCGCCTGCCAAGCGGCCGTTGCCTCGCCTACGGCAAGCCGCAACTGAAACAGCAGTCGTGGGTGAAGCGCAAAGACCCGGCGACCGGCGAGTGGGGCGACGCCGAGATCCTGCCTACCGACCAGGCCGAGCGGTTGGAGCGCGCCGGGCTCGCCAAGATCGAAGGCAAAGCGAAGCCGGCGGCAACGGCGCTCGGCGTCGACAGCGTGACACGCAAGCTCGTCCGATTCGCGCTCTACGGCGGCCTGGCCTTCGAGAACATCGTGCAGGCGATTGCGCTCGACATTCTCGACAACGGCCTGACGCTCGCGGAAGAGAACGGCTACCCGCCGATCGGGCATGTGCACGACGAGATCATCACCGAGAAGCTGCGCGGCACCAGCGACTTGAAGTTCTTCGAGCAACTAATTTGCCGGCTCCCGCCCGAATACAAGGGCCTGCCTCTGACGGCGAGCGGTTTTGTTGCGAAACGGTACAAAAAAGACTGATGGTGAATTTTGTATCACGAAGCCTTGACTATAGAATACAAGTGACATACACATAATACACGCCGTTGAGATGACGGGCGGTCGCGCAGGACATTCGCCGAAGCGCGCAGGGCGCGACGACAACGCGCCCGTCATCTCAACCGCCGCAAACGGAGCGACACCTTGCCGAAAAAGCCGAAGAACCAGCGATCGAAACGCACGTCGATATGGCTTGACAATGCCCTGCGCGCGAAGCTCGACGAGCGCGCGGAACGTGAGGGCAGATCGCTCGCGGGCTCCATCGACTTCTACCTGCGCAAGGGGCTCGGCCTGAAGACCGGCGGCAACGCCAGCACCAACGAGGAAAAGCCCGATGCAGCAGCCGCGCCCATCTTTGGATGACCTGCGCCGCGCGCAGCCGGATCTCGCATTCGCCGTCTACGCGATGGAGCCGCGCGGGATTGTAACGCTCGAAATCTACACCGACGACGGCCAGGTCTATTCCTTCACGGGTGAGACCGAAGCCGACGCCATCCTGGCCGCTTTCCCTGCACCACCGGAAGAGCAGCCCGAACCCGCCCCCGCTCTGCGCAGCATCTTCGATTGAGGAATAGCCATGCCGTGGCCCGTCTACACGCCTGCCTCTTTTTACGACCCGAGTATCGAGCACGAAAGCCTGCGTGCCGTCATGCGCTGCTACATGGTGAACTTCGGTTGGGACGAAGCATTACGCCGCCGCGACGAGCTGCTGGGCTACTTCAAGGTCAAGGCGTGGAACGACATGTCGCCCTTCGGCGCGAATGTTTGCCGCAAGATCATCGAACGGCAACTGCCGCTGCGCGGTGACTTCTGATGAACAACGTCGCCTATTTCAACCGGCCAGTGACGGAGCGGTTCAGCTACTCCACGCGCAAAATGTATCCGCTGCCGAAGCTGACCGACCTGCAGCTCGCGGCGCTGGCTGCGGTGAGAGATGGCGACGTGCAGCGCTACGAGAAGCGCGTCGGTTACGACCGCTTCGAGGCGTTCCGGACGCACGGCTTCGACGTCACGTGTCAGATGCAATCGCTGAAGAAACGCCGCTGCATTCGGATGAAATCCGACGGTAGCCGCACGCCGCAACTCACGCCCGCCGGCGTCGCCGTGCTGGCTGAACACCCGGAGTATTGAACGTGACCGCCGGGAAGGCCGCTAGCTATTTGGCATTGTTGCTGTTCACGTCAGCGCTGCTGCGCCTGCCGAAGCTCTACCACGACCTAATGAAAGGCGCCGTCGATCTGACCGCGCTGATCGCCCTGCGTTTCGAAGTGTTTTCCGCCGGCATGCTGTTCTTGCTGGCGTCCGCTCTACCCCGCTAAACCACAGAGGAGGTCACATGCCCGCAATTTCCGATCAAGTAGCTACGATCGAGCACGACCTATCGGTCGCGCTGACCAAAGTCGAATCGCTGTTCGCCGAGAACGGCGCGCTGCGCAACGCGCTGGCCGCCTTGCAGGCGGACCACGCCGAGCTGCAGAGCAAGCACGCCGACGCTGCGGCCCTCGTTGAAGAGACCCGCAAGCACGCGAACGACGTCGCGAACGCCGCGCTGCTCATGCTGAAGGTGTCGCGCCCGACCGCCGGCGACGTCAAGCCGAGCGAAGGCAGCAAGTCGCTCGCCGCTGTGCCCGTGGCGCTCGTGCCTCCGAACACGACGATCACCGCCGACGATATCGCCACCCTGAAGGCGCAAGGTCCCGGCGTCCTTATCCCGGGAGCGTGGCCCGTGAAGACGATCAACGCCGCGATCGACGTTCCTGCCTCCGTGCTGGACGCCGTCAATGCTGCCGTCGAGCCCGAGCGCCAGCCGGTCGAGCCGGAAGCCGAGCCCGATCCGGCGGCTTACCAGGGCGACAGCGGCGACGAGCACGCGCCGGCGACCGCCCCGGCCGGCTTCACGCATTGCGAAGGTTGTCCGAACCCGCCGGGCTGCGTCGGGGCCTGCGCGGACGAGAAGGCTGAGCCCGAAGAGCCTGCGCGCACGGTCGGCAAAGACCCGGTGCTCGCCGCGCCCTACGGCGCTCCCGTGACGGTCGAAGCGAAGCGGGCGGCGATCGAAGGAGCTCACGTCGCCTTGCAGACCGCGCACCAACTGCCCGTGGCGCCGACAGCCCCCGAGATGACCAGCGCTGACCGCATGCGTGGGCATATGCACGTCGACGACAACCCGCTCCCGATCTTCCTGCAGAAGCCGCCGCTGCATGACGCTCAGGTGTTCGGATGACGCGCCGGCTGCTCTGGGTGCTGATCTGGCGGCCGATGTGGCGCTTCGGGCTGGACTTGTTTTCCGCCTTCGTGATCGCCGGCTGCATCTTCCTGGCCGCCGTCTACCTGTTCGTTCTCTTCCGGAACGGCGGCTATTTGTGACCAGTTTGTATCAAATGTCTTGATACATCGCGAGACGCGGGTTTAGATACACGACGCGCCAAAAGGAAAACGGCGGACCCCGAAGAGCCCGCCGCCCGCGCACCACCGCAATATCCCTGCGCTCTGCAACAGCGAGGAACACCGCATGACTACCTCATCTAGTATCGAAAAGCAAGAGACGGCCCATACGGTCGAGCCGTTCGGCTACCTGTGGCCCCGCGAGGGCGGGGTTAACGGCTACTATTTCATCACGCCCGCGCAGTTCGAGCACGTCGAAGAGCGTTTCAGGTCGCTCTATAAGCCGGTCTTTGATTCGCCGCCCGAAGCGCTCGAAGCGGCTTGGCGTAAGATCACGGTGTTGGAAGAGTGCCGGCGGGACGATCTGAAGTTCGTCGGGGTCGGCGAGCAAGTGCTGCGCGTCGCGCTCAACGAGCTTTGGCGTCTGCTCGGCGCCAACAACCAGACCGAAGCCGTCATGGCGCTGCGCAAGTTGCCGCCGCGACCCTGCACGCACTTCCCGAAGGCCGATGACGTCTGCCTGGTCTGCAACCCGCACAAGGCGCCGCAGCGATGACCGCGCACGCGAATCACGTCAACACCGATTGGACCGACGAGAAGGTCGAGATCCTAAAGGACCGCTGGGAGCGGAAATGGACGCAAGGCCAGATCGCCGACGCGCTGAACATGTCGCGCAGCGCCGTCGCCGGCAAGCTGAACCGGCTCGGCCTGATGGGGCGCCGGGGCAAGCCGCGCGCCAAGGTGCAGCCGAGTGACGGACCGAAGCCGGTTCGCTCGGCGCCGTTCCGGGCGCCCAAACCGCCGAAGCCGGCAGGGCTCGGCCCGGTCAGCGGCCGAACCGCGTCGGTTGTGATCGTCGACGATTTACTGCCGTCGCCGGAACCGCGCTGGGTCGACTGCCCGGGTAAATCGCCAGGCGTGTCGCTGCTCGAGCTCACCGCCGAAACCTGCCGCTGGCCGATCGGTGAAGTGGGCGCCCCTGATTTTCGTTTCTGCGGCTGCACGCCGGCCGCTGGCAAGCCGTATTGCGGACCACACGCGCTGAAGGCGGTGCAACATGGCTGACATTCTCGCCGATCTCGGCGACCTATACAAACAGGCCACCGAAGAGCGCAGCCACTATTACACCGGAGCGTGCATCCGACGCGCGATGACCGAAATCGCGGCGTTGCGCGTGGCTTGTGAACGCCTGCGCGGCGCCGTGAACGGATCGCGCGAAGCGGCGCTCGAAGACGCGGCCCGGATCGCCGAAAACGGTTGTCTCGTCCCGCCCGACGGTGGTTCGCCGACTGAGGATGAACTGCAGATGTGCAACAACATCGCCTTCGCGATCCGCTTGTTGAAGGGGGTGCAGGCATGAACGACACGAATTTGCTTCTCGTCTTCATCGCCTTTTTGTTGCTCGTCCTGCTGATGTACGTCCGCTGGATTTACCTGCGGCTCGAGTACGGCAAGCTGTTCGACCCGCACGCGCCGACGAACATGTACGGCGAGGGGCTGAGCGAGGGCATTCAGAACGCGATCGTTCGCGGCCAGTGCGGGATTCACACCCATGACCGATAAGACAAAAACACCGATTATAGACGTGTTGGGACACGTCGCCTCTATCCTCTTCATGATCGCGTTCGTTCCGTTGGTCAGCTACGTATGGAGCACGGACGACGTCGGGTTTCTCCGCCGATTGGCGACCTGTTTCTTCGCGTTCACTCTGATCCGTTGCGTGTTGCACGTGCTTCACACGGTGCTGAATACGCTGGTGGAGGCGTCGAAATGACCAGCGCACCTTGCCGCTACTGCGGGGCGAACTACTCGACAACGCACTCGCACGGTTGCCCGAACAAGCCGAAGCCGGGCGTCACCGTTCTGCACGCGCAGACGTTCACGCCTGAAGAGCTCGCCGACTTCGAGCAGGCGATTTTCGCGTGTCAGAACCCGAATACGCTCGTCG
The DNA here is from genome assembly GCF_032654765.1 of Bradyrhizobium sp. 33ap4. Classification (NCBI taxonomy): domain Bacteria; kingdom Pseudomonadati; phylum Pseudomonadota; class Alphaproteobacteria; order Hyphomicrobiales; family Nitrobacteraceae; genus Bradyrhizobium; species Bradyrhizobium sp. 33ap4. The sequence continues at coordinate 42,555 of NZ_JAUMTJ010000033.1, forward strand.
CCAAGCTGGCGAAGACGAGCCTGGCGGCGATCGTCGCGCACCACGGGAAAGCCAAGTGCGACCTGATGGCGGCCGCGCTGAACGCCAAATACACACGGGAGCCGGGGAACGCATGAGGCGGTGGATCAGATCCTGGCGCTGGCTGCACGATATAGCCGAACCGTTGTTCGATTGCGAAGACTGCATCGGCATGTCGCAACACGGCTGCTACTGCACCCGCATCGGCGCGTCGGGCCCCTGCATTGCGCCGACCTGGCAGCAGCGCGTGGCGCGGTGGCTGCGGGGCGGCCAATGATCGGCGAGATCAAAGCGAAGATCATCAAGCCGGCGCGCGTCGTCACGCCGCAATGCTGCGCGCCGGTAGAACCGCCGACGAAAGCAACGATGTGGCGCCGTGACCGCTATCTGAAGCTGCGGCCGTCCTTTAACCCGGACGCGTGCCAGCGCGAGAGCACGGTCGAGATCGACGGCAAGCCGTACTGCAGGCTGCACGCCGGCGGGCTCGCGCTCGACAAGTGGTTGAAGGGCGAACTGGTGGAGAAGGGGCAATCGTGACGATCGGACGGCCGCCGCGAATCTTGCCAGGGGTGAAGCTAGGCAAACTTACGGTGCTGGAAGTGAGGCGAGACGCCAAAGGGCGCCGCACTCTTCTGTGCTTGTGCAAGTGTGGCAGGAAGAAAACGTTCCCGTCAGCCGGCTTTGGAAATAGAAAGTCTTGCGGTTGCATCCGGCCTGTCAAGAGGCGCCCGCGCCGGGAGCAGGTTGTCAGCGCCGTGCTATATCGGTGTCGAAACCGCGGGTGGGAATGCACCCTAACGCTTGAGCAGGTAGAAAGCCTGATCTACGCGGACTGCTACTATTGCGGATCGCCGCCCATGTCGATCGACAGGACGCAGCCCGAGCGGAAGCGCGGCGCTGCGGGTATCCACTACAACGGGATCGACCGCGAAAACGCCTTCAAGGGCTACACGTTCGAGAACTCCCGGACGTGCTGCGACCGCTGCAACTCCGCAAAGATGCAAATGTCGTCACCGCAATACCTTGCGCACTGCCTCAAGGTTGTGTCGCATTCGGTGCTCACGCGCAGGAGTGTTTTCGATTGACCGTGCCTGCGACGTTCGACGACTTTTGGCGCCTTGGCTACACCACGCGCCTGATTCCTATTGTACCGCCCAACGCGAAGATCAGTGAACGCTCGACGCTGCATAAGCGGGTCGGCACGAAGCAGGATGGCCGCGGCAAGACGCCTGGCGTCTGCGGCGCCGATGGGCTTTGGTTTTCCTATGACTGGCTGCGCGCCGAGACGGCGCAGAGCGATCTCGCGCGTTGGGCGCGTATGGGCGCCGGCATCGGGTGCCGCATGGGCGACGGCCTCGCTGCGATCGACGCGGACACGCTCGACAAGCGCCTGGCGTCGATAATTCAGCAGGCCGTCACGCAGCATGTTGGCGTCCCGCCGTGTCGCATCGGGAATTTCCCGAAGGCACTCTATCTGGTGCGCGTGTCGGGCCCGATGCCGTACAAGCGCGTCGAGTTCGGCGACAACGAGCGCGTGGAGATCCTCACGGAAGGGCGCCAGGCCGTCTTTCACGGCATCCACCCGAAGACCGGCGCGCCGTATACATGGCCGTTCCCGCTGGTACCGTTCGATCAGCTTCCCGTCGTCACGCCCGAGCAGCTCGCGGCGTTCCTCGAAGACCTGCGCCAGATGTTGCCGGCCGCCAAGGCTGTCATCACCGAAGGTGCCGGCAACGAGGTTAGCCAAGCATCGCTGCGCGGCGATATCGAGACGGTCCGCAAGGCTGTAGCGGCGACGCCGAACACCAGCGAAGCGTTCCCGACCCGCGAGACGTGGCGTGATTTCGGTTACGCGATCAAGGCCGCCTTGCCCGATAACGAGGCCGAAGCGTTCGAGATATTTTCCGAGTGGTCGGCACGCTGGACGGAAGGCGGCAAGCCCGCTGAGCCTGGCAACGACCCGGGGTACCTCGAGGCCGAGTGGAAACGGTTCAAAGGGCCTTTTAGGCGCGGCGCTGGTTGGCTCTTCGAGCTGGCCGAGCAGCACAACCCCGACAGCTTCAAGCGCGTCGACGCCTGGTTCACGGAAATTCCTGATGAGCCGGAAAGTCTGTTTATAGAAAATTCGACACGCCTTTTAGAAGACCCTCAACAGCCCGTCGCGATCAAGTGGGTCGACCCGATCGAGTGGAACGGCGCGACGCCGCCGAAGCGCAAATGGCGCATCACGGGCATGGTGCCCGACGGCGAGGTAACGCTGCTGACGGGCACGGGCGGCGTCGGCAAGACGCTGTTAGCACAGCAGGGCGGCACAGCGGTTTCGCAGGGCCTGCCGTTCCTAGGCCGTGAGACTGAGCGCTGCAAGGTAATGATGTTCCTGTGCGAAGACAGCGAAGACGAGCTGAATTTGCGCCAGCGCGATATCAACGCGTCAATGGGTCTCGATATGGCCGACGTCTCGCCCTGGCTCCGAATCGCGTCGCGCAAATACATGGACAACCTGCTCGCCATCTGGAACCGCAACACAGGCGAGATGAAACGCACGGCGGTTTGGAAGGCGTTGCGCGACGACGCTGTCGCATTCGGCGCCAAGCTGCTGATAGTCGACACGATCGCCGACACGTTCGGCGGATCTGAGATCGATCGCACGCAGGTCCGGCAATTCGTGCAGGCCTGCCTTGGCCGCCTGGCTGAAGAGATCGGCGGTGCCGTCATGGCGCTAGGCCATCCGTCGAAGAGCGGCGAAGCCGCCGGCGGTGACGGCACGTCCGGCTCTACGGCATGGCACGCGTCGGTTAGATCGCGCCTTTACCTGCAGCATGCGGCGAAAGACCGGACGGGGCCGTTCCGTCGGCTCGAGAACCGCAAGGCGAATTACGGTGCATCCGGTGACGTGTTCATGCTGCGCTGGGCGCGCGGGGCATTCGCCTTGGAGAGCGCGAAGAGCGGCGAGCTGTTGGACGACGTCGCCGATGATTCGGCCGGTGCCGGGCTTCCTGTGAAGTCTATGGGCAATGTCATTGATGACGCCATCCTGGCCGCGGTTGAGCGCCTGGCCGCTGAAGGCGTGCCGCTATCGAAGGCCAGCAACTCGCCACATTGGGCGCCGCGCGTGTTCAAGCGGAATGACGACGCGCTCGGCGTGTACCTGATGGACGAGATAGAGGCGGGCTGGCAACGCGTCTTAACGGCTGGTCGGGTGGCGGTCGCTGTCGTCGGCAGGAAGGCTCACAACCGTATGCCAATTGTAGGCTTCAAAGTCGTACAGGTTGAGAGCGCCGAAGAGCCTGAAAATGTCTTCGGTTGACTGCATCAAAGCGTGCATCGAAGTGACTTTTCGCTGCATCGAAGTGATTTTCCCAATGTATGCCGTTTTCGGGTATTCGCTTGATTGCGCAAGGGCTTGTGGTCTGCATCGAAGCTGCATCGACATGTTTTGCATCGAAGCTGCATCGACATACACGGCGTTTTGCCCGGGTCGCGCGGATAACGTCATGAAACAAAAGGAAAAAGGCGTTGCGTGTATGTCTGCATCGATGTGCATCAAAGTGAGTGCATCGAAGTACCACCCCTACGGGGTGGGTAGCGCCTTTTGGGCGCTCACCCCACGCCCGGGGTCTTCGGGGTCGAAAACGTATGCTATTCAAAATGAAACCCGCGAGAGCCTGGCGGGGCGCTCACGGGGCGGGGCAGGCCGAATACTAGGACGTATGCCTATATCGGTGGGGGCAGGGGCGGCTTGCGGTCGCGCACCCATCGGCGGACGATGCAGCCGCATAGCCAACCGAACAGGCGAGCGGGCAACGTCAGGACCAGCAACAGGCCGCCGAACAGGATCAACCATACAATCACGGGGCGCCTCAACTGTTCGCGTAGAAAACCCAGAGCTCGCCATCGGTGTGACGAGCGAAGACCATGTCGCCGCCGATTCGCGCGTCGCGGGCATAGGCTTCAAAATCGATATAGTTTCGCAGGTGTTCCGGAACGCCTTCAAGTCCGCCTGTGTCGTTCAACCACTCTTCCGCCCAATCCGCTTCGGTATCGTATTTGCCGCAGAAGGCCTCTCTAGCGCGATCGATATCGCCGCTTTGGTCGACGTTGTCCTGATAGACGGCCAACAGTTCGCGGTCGTTTTCGTCAAGCTTGAACCAATCCCAGAGATCCGGGGAAATGCTGCTTTCGTTGTAGTAGCTGCGCGGGAAGCCCTCGAAGTCTTGGAACATGAATTCCGGGTCGCGCTCGTCCGAGTGCAGCTTGTTACACTCGGCGATGAAATCGCCATGGCTGGCGCAGTTTTCAAGATCGATCCAAGCGCCTTTGATCGATCCGGAGTTGTACTTGGCGTAGGTGCCAACATAAACGCGGGGCATGGTGCGGTGTCCTTCGATGTTCTGTGTGTCGTGCGGCATTCGATACGGTTCAGTCGCGCTTGCGCAGCGCTGGCATGTCGTCGAGCGTCTCGCGCGCTTCGCGGATTGCCTGGCGGATCATGTCGGGAAAGTAGTGGCAAATGCAGACGTTCTGCCCTCGCGCGTCGCGCATGATCGAGCTGTTGCGGTTCAGCGGATCGGCGTCGCGGTGGCCGTCGAAGAATTCGCGCGGGTTGACATAGATCGAACCCCAAAGCGAATCGGAGCCAACCTTGGCGCTGTTGCAGAACACGTCAACGACTGTGCCGAAGGCTTCGTATTCGCCACTCTCGAGCTTGGCGCGCGTCTCTCCGTCTTCGTCCCACGACAGGTCTAGATCCGTGTCGGGCACGATCGAAGCTATTATCTGGAAGTGCTTTGTTTCGAAGCGGTACATTTCGGTCTTCATTGCCATTCCCCATTTGCTGCGTAGCGGTTCCAAGCGTTCCAGCCCTGTTCGGCGTTGGGCCAGAGCGCGGCGTAAATCGCGGCGAGCGCCATTTCAGTGCGGCGATTCGCTTCGCTGATCTCTCGCTGGCGGCCAGCGAGAGCATGCGGCGGTTGGTAAGGGTGCGTTGTCATGGGTCAGGCCTGCGGCACGAAACACGTCGTGGTGTGGCCGAAAGTGTTCGAGCCTTCGTCGTAGTGGGCCAGCAAGCCGGCTTTGCGCAGCTCGCGCATCGCGTCGAGAGCGCGCAAGGTCGCTTCGCGGCAGTCGTCGGCATAGCCAAGCGCGCGGGCGATGCCGGTCCACCAGATGTTCACGACAGGGCAAATCTTGCCTTTGATGACACGGGAAGAGGTTTGGCTTTGGTTGGTCGCGCACCAGGCCAGCACGACGCGGGCATCTGTCGATATCTTCGGTTTAGTCATTGGAAGTCCCCTAGTTGGTGTGCGACTATTTGTATGTCATTTGTATGCCATTTGCAAGAGACAAAATACAGACGCGTTGATATTTTTTCGGCGAGGCGGTAGCGTAGGCCTGCAGCGGCTAAGCTGTGCCTTAGTAACTTTTTGTGCCTGTTCTGCGATCGGGATTTGCTGTTGTGGGGAAGCGAAAGGGAGCGTTAACGCCAATGGAAGCGGCTTTTTCGGCCAAATACGCCGTTTCGGGCGACGCGACCTATTCGGCCGAGAAAGCGGGCTATCGGTTCCCGGCGGTTGCCGGCAATCGCCTGGCGAAAAACCCGGACGTGGCCGAAGACGTGCGGCGCCGAGCTCGCCAGCGGCTGCAAACCGAAGGCGCCGAAGTCGGCGTTAGAGTGTTGATTGAGCTGGCAGAAGACGTGAAGCAGAAGGGCAGCACGCGCGGCGCGGCCGCTAAAGCCCTGGTGCAGCTCAGCGGCATTACGACCGCGCAGAGCCTCACGGAGGCGGACCTAGCCGACATGCCGCCGGACAAGATCCGCGAGTTGCTAGGGCAGGCGCAACGCCAGCTCGAGGAACGTAAAGTCGGATCGTAGCCATGTCGTTCTGTGAGCCAAGGAGTTGAGTGTTATAGTTGTCTTCCTAAGACCGCTTGGCCTCCGACTTCTAAGCGGCTGTAATCGCTGGCTTGCTACAAAGTATTGAGCTTTGTCGGCAGGTCCTGGCGCGCCAGCTCGGCGAGCGCCGGCCCGGTGGAGGGCCCGCGACCCGCCCCCTGGCCACGGTCCGCGGCGCAAATCGAAGACGGCGTCGGGCACCCGTACAAAATTGCGCCTCAAAAACCGATTCTGGGAAATCGGCGAACCGGCCGAACCGGCCTTTTCGTACCGTTTCGGATAAAAATTGCGTTGTATGTCATTGCGTGATACATCGCGTTACATTCACCACCGCAACCCCGAGAAACCGCCCCATGCTGACCACTTCCGACTACTACGCAGCCACGGCCGCCACTTCGAAGACCAATCCCGCGCCGCCGAATAAGCGCCACACCGATTTTGACACCGTCGCTCAGACGCTCGACATGGCCCGCAGACTCGCCAACCGCGTTGACGAGGTCACGAACCGCATGATCGGCCCGGCGCCGACCACGGGCGCGTGCGGTGCAGAGGCCGTCGATCAGTCCGCAGTCTTGCCGGCGATGGCGCAGCACGCGTTGCGCACGGCCGCCTCGCTCAACGAGGCGCTTTCTTCGCTCGACCGGCTCGAACAGGCCCTCCCGTAACCGGCCGACGTTTCAGCACCAAAAGTCACCACCGCAAAGGACCCCATCCGTGGCTCAGTACCGCAAGAAACCCGTTGTCATCGACGCCTTCAAATGGACCGCCGGCCCCGATCAGACCGACGATCCGCTTTGGATCAAGGAAGCGATCGTTCGCGGCGACGTGACATTCACCGGCGATAGCCTGTCGAACGTGACGATGCAGATCAAAACACTCGAAGGCGTCATGACCGCCAACGTCGGCGACTACGTCATCCGCGGCGTGAAGGGCGAGATTTACCCCTGCAAGCCTGACATTTTCGAAGCCACGTACACGGCCGAAGACCAGGCGAAGCATGAAGGCCTGCCGGTTGCCGGCTATCAATCCCAGAACAGCGTTTCCATCGAACTGGTCAACCAGAACAAACGGCTCGAAGAGCAGGTTCTGCGCGTGCTCGACAATCTCGCCAACATGAAGGGCCCGGCGGCCTCGAACGACAAGCCGAGCGTTATCGCCGTCGATCAGCGTTGGCTCGCGATCGGCCGAACCGATTTCGAGAAGGGTTTCATGGCGATCAACCGCGCGATCTTCAAGCCGGCCCGCGTGAAACTGCCGGGCGATCGCCAGCCGATGTAATTCGGCGGTTGCCGAATCGCGATACGCGAGATACAAGGCTTCTACGCTTTCATCGGCGTGTTTCCTCCCTGACTTTGGCCCGCGAGAGTGCCCTCCCGCGGGCCTTTTCTTGCGTTTTGTATCGAAATCATGCATTGTCGTGAGACATTCGATACAACTCGGGGCGCTGGCGTGGCTTATCCGGTCATTTACGATGTCACCTACAGCTACACCGGCTTTCAGCAGGCGCAGGGCGATGACAGCTTCCCGGGCACGCAGCTAGACGCCGATCTCGCCGGGCTCGAAAGCAGCATTTCGAGCCTCGCGCTGTTCATTGAGGGCGTTCTGCGGTCCGACGGGAAGCTCGCGAACGGCAGCGTCGATATCGACCAGCTTTCGCTGACGGTGCGGGCGCAGATCGGCGACACGACAGCGGTCGAAGAGCTTGTCGAAGCGTCCGACCAGGCAGTCGCATCAGCCGCCGCGGCCGCGACCAGCGCGACGAATGCGGCAACGGCCGAAGCAGGGGCCGTAGCTGCGGCCGCGTCGATCAACAACCAGGCATTCACTTTCGACACCGTCGCGTTGGCGACCGCGGCGCACACGCCGGCGGGCGTGAACGCTGTCCGGCTGGTCGGGTATGCGAGCGCCGGCGACGGGGGCGGGGCGCTCTACCGGAAGGCCGGCGCAATGCCCGCGCATCTGGCCCGGTTCCAGTCGGCGGACGGTGCGTGGTGGGAGCTCGCCGAAGACGAGCCGAACATTTTGCAGTACGGCGGCAGCGACAACGGCGTCGCGTTCAACGACACGGCATGGGCCGCAGCGAAGTCGCAGCTCGTCGGCTCGGCCCGTCGTCTGAAGCTCCCGAAGCTCGGCATCGGCCGCTATGCGTTCAACCCGGCCGGCCCGGGCTTCAACCCGGCCGGCGTTGTGATCGACGCCGATCCTGGCGTCACGATCTCAGGCCCGGTCGTCTTCGATCCCGCGGCGCGGTCGATCGCCGAGATTCCCGTCAACTATTCCGACAACACGGGCTTTGCCTACAACGGCTATGGCTTCTCGTCGAAATGGTATCGGCCGGTTCACGACAAAGAGATGTGGCTGAACGTCGGCGATCTCGAGCGTAAGTATATCACCGGCTACGACATGTCGACGCTCGGCTGCGTGACCGCGGATTTTACGACCGGCGACACGTTCGCGACTGACGTCTCTGCGGCAACGAACGCAGACACGGTCACGGTCAACCTGGCGAATGACGGACAGATTCGCGGCGCGTTGCTGGTGCCTGTTCGCGGCGGCGACGAAGTCAGCATCAGCTTCATTCAAGGCAATTTTGTCCGCATGGCGCTGATCCGCTTCGCCGGCGGGTGGCACGCGTTCTATGCGAATAACGCGCAGGGCATCTTGCGCACGAAGCTGATCGGCTCGGCGGCGGCGGATTCGGCGGCGCTGTCGTGGTTCGGGCTCAGCAACAACCCGGCATGGGCTCCGGACAAAGCGGACTGGAAGGTTCGTATCAACGACAGCCACAGCTATTCGATCCTGTTCAACGGCATGGAGATTATCGAACGGCAACCGACGCCGGGCGCGATCACCGACGCCGGTTTCGCTATGCTCGGCGTGGCGGCCGTCACCGGATCGATGCAGTATTTCTCGAAAGTGCGCCGCTCGGAAGCGGCCGGCCGCTCGCCGATGCGTCTGCTTGTTATCGGCGACAGCAAGGACGCGCCGATTGCCGGCGGTTGGGTCGACCATGCGGTCGAGATCCTTGAAGGCTCGGCCGGCTTGCGCGTCTGGGAAGTGCACAACATCGCGGTTCCCGGCAACACCAGCACCGACCAGTACAACGCGCTTGTCGCGAACACTGCGTTGCTTCCGTCGATCACTCACGTCGTGATTGATGTGGGCGCAAACGACGATCAGTCGGGCGGCGCTGGTGGCACGCTCACCAACATCACCAACATGATTACGTTGCTCATCACTAACGGGATCAATCTCAGCCACATCATCCTCAACGTCCCATATCTCTGGTACACGGAAGCCATGTCTGGCGGCGGCTTCAATGCAGGCGCGAACGACCAGCACGGTAGGCTGCGCGCAGGCATCCGGCGGTTGGCGGGTGTGAAGGGCTGCGGCCTGGTCGATCTGACGGAAGTGATGGCCGCCGTGACGCCGGACGATCTCGCCGTGGCCGGGCGCGACCCGCAGGTGCGCGACAATATCCACGAAACGCTGTACGCGCAGCGCAAGATCGGTGTCGCCAACGCGCGGGCGTTGCTCGCTGGCACGGTCACCGAAATGACGCAGCGCGAGCCGTTGACCGCCTTCCATTCGAGCTGGCTGAAAAATAGCTGGACGCTCGATGCCACGTTCCCGGCGAGCTATTCGGTCAGCCGCGACGGCGTCGTCAATCTTGCCGGCGTGCTCGACAAGGGCACGGTCGCGGAGCCGGTCATTATCGCGACGCTCCCGCGCAATCTGTGCCCGACGATGACGCTCGAATTCAACGCGCGCACCAATACCGGGTCTGTCACGGTTATATATATCGGCGTGGACGGCAGCATCACTCTGTCGAGCTTCCCGGGCGCGGCGACCTACGTGTCGCTCGCCAATATCTCGTTCCAGCTCCCGCCGTTCTGAGGGCAGACATGTCAGATCCGCAGCCGTACAGCCCAAGTTACAACTTCAGCAGCTTTCAAGCGAACTCGCCGACGTCGCCGCTGCCGGCGCCGAAGGTCGACAACGAGTACGACAACATCGCGTCGGCCATTCTGCAGCTCGTCAACGCGATCAAGGACGTGCGGCGTTCTGACGGCGCGCTGAAGAACGGGATCGTCAACTACGACAGCCTGGCGCTTGGGCTGCAGCTCACGTTCGACCCGACGAACGGCGATCTCGTCGCCGCGGCGGTCGCTGGCGCGGAGGCATCGGCGGCCGCGGCAGCGGCCTCAGAGACCGCAGCGGCGGGCTCAGCAGCGGCATCCGCGACGTCTGCGGCAGCGGCCGCAGCATCGGCCAGCAGCGTCAACCTGTCCCTGTTCCTGACGAAGGCCGGCAATCTCGCCGGCATCGGTAGCCCGGATACCGCGCTCGCGAACATCAGCGCGATGAAGATCGACGGTTCGAACGCGACCTACCGTCTCGCCAAGCAAACGGCTGGCATGGGTGGTGTTACCGACTGGAACGTCGTCGGGGACAGCGGATGGTACAGCGCTGCGGGAGCGGCCAACGCGCCTGTGTACGCCGGCCAGATCGGTTGGCTTGTGCAGGTACTCGCGGCGAGCACACACTACGTCACGCAGATCGCCTATCCGTACTCGGCCGGCACCGCAACGTCGGTCATCGTTCCGTTCCGGCGCCACGGCTACGACACGGGCGGCGGAATCGCTTGGACGGCTTGGGAAAGCCAGGCGACACTTCCCGTCGGCAGCACGATCATGATGACGGGCAGCACCGTACCGCCCGGGTTCCTCGCCGAGAATGGCGCGCTGGTATCGCGCACGACTTACCCCGCGCTCTGGACATGGGCGCAGGCATCCGGCGCGATCGTGTCCGAAGCGACGTGGGCGGCAGGGAACAACGGCGCATTCTCGACCGGCGATCTCGCCACGACATTCCGTCTACCGGATTCACGCGGCGAGTTTATCCGCGGCTGGGACAACGCGCGCGGCATCGACGCGGGCCGGTTCGTCGGCGCTTGGCAGGGTGATTTGCTGAAGGATCACACGCACCCTTACGACGGCTATGACGGCGGTTCTCTCAATGCCGGCGGCGGTATCGGCGGCGCGCACTCCGACAACACGACGGGCGGCGTGAACGGCGGGCTCGGCGGCACCGAGACGCGGCCCCGGAACGTGGCGAAGCAGTTCTGTATCAAATATTAACGGTTCGTTTGTATTGATTGGCGACAGACAGCGAGAGACGACGGACATGCTCACCGCCGAAATTATGCACCGCATGTGGCCCCGCGCGTCGGCCGCGGTTGTCGACGCGATCGTGCGGACGCATGAGCAGGTCTTCGCCAGGTACGAGATCAACACACCGCTGCGCGTCGCGCATTTCATGGCCCAAATCAGTTGGGAGAGTGGTCGTGGGACAATTTCCCGCGAGAACATGAACTATCGCGCCGAGCGGATCGTCGAAGTGTTTGGCTTCGACAAGGCGAAGGGCAAATGGCACCACTCGGCGAAGGTCACCGACGCAGAGGCGCAGCAGCTCGCGCACCGTCCGGAAGCGCTGGCTGAACGCGTCTACGGGCTCGGCAACCCGAAGAAGGCGAAAGAGCTCGGCAATACGCGGCCAGGCGACGCCTACCGCTGCCGCGGCGGCGGCTTCCTGCAGCTCACGGGCGCCGGTAGCTACAAGCGCATCGGCGAAATGACGGGCTTCCCGCTCTACGAGCACCCGGAACTGCTCGACGGTCCGGAGACGTCCCTGCGCGTCGCGGCGGCCGAGTTCAAGGCGTTGAACTGCCTGCCGGCGGCGGATGCCGACAACGTCGCGCTTGTGACGCGACGCGTGAACGGGCCGAACAGCAACGGCACTGCCGAGCGCGCCGTGCTGCTGCGCCAGTGGAAGCAGGTTCTACCCGGGATCGAGGCGCCTTTGCCGCGGCCGAGAGCGGCCGAAGACCCGGCGGGCAAGACGCTGGTCACGTCCAACATCGTGAAGGGCGCCGGCGGCGTCATCGGTTCGCTTGCGACCGCTGGCGGCGCTGAAGTCGCCAAGAACGCGAACACCGACACGACCGTCACCACGATCAACAACGTCGCCGACAAACTGCAGCACGCGAGCGACGTCGCGCAGACGATCTCGGTAGCGAAGGACAATGCGACCGTCATCGTCAACACCGTGAAGCCGTTCCTTGGGCTCGCGCCGTCGACCTGGCAGACGATCGCTGTCATCGCCGTCACTGCGGCCGTCTGCTGCGCGGTGTTCGTCATCTTCGAGCGCTGGCGCAAGATGCGCGACCAGGGAGTTTGATATGCAGGCGCTTCTCGCACGTCTCGTCGCTCAGTACGCAGTTTACGGTGTCGTCGCGCTGGTCGCGGCCGGCGCAGTCACCGGCATCGGTTTTCACATCTACAACAAGGGTTGGAACGACGCCATTGCAGGCGTAGCCAGCCGCAATGCGGAGACTATCCGTGCTGTCAAAGGTGCAGTTTCTAAGGTGGACGATTGCAGCGCTAACGGCGGTTTCTGGGATACTGCTAGCGGGCTGTGCCACTAATCCGACCTTCGCGACGTTCGGCGCGCCTGGCGCCAGCGAAAAGGAAGGCGAGGGCGCGTGCAGCGCGTTCGAGCGGCCGCAGTACCGGATCGTCGGCAAAACCGCCTTCGACCAAAGGTGGGCGGACCGGATCACGGAATCAGGCGTCGCTGGCTGCGCGTGGGATCGCCCCGCAGAGCGGCCCGCGTCGCTCGACGCTGCGCCCGTTCCGGTGCCGAAGGCGGCGCCAGTGAAGCAGTCGCGCTGGCAGAAATTCCGGTCGAAGTTCAGAAAGCCCGTTTCGTAATGGACACCAGCGTTGCCGCACTTTGCATATCAGGTGCAATGTTCGCGTTTTTTGTTTTCGACCGCGTGTGGGGCGCCGGAAACCGTACCGCTGCGACTGAAGCGGCCATGAAGAGCTACGTCGATACAGAGCTCGCCGACCTTCGCAAGGAAGTGTTCCTGAAGCACGACACCAGCGAGGGAAATATCGGGACCGCGATTCAGCAGATGAAGGATCTGTTGCACGCGCAGGAACTGGAAGCATTGAAGTTCCGCGCTGAAGCTGCCGAAAAGTATATGCGCCGCGACAGCTATTACACGTCGATGGGAGAATTGAAGACAGATATCGACAAAGCGTTCGACAAGCTCGACAAGCGCCTGGAGCGCATGGAAGGCAACTTGCCGCATGCCCGCGCCAAACAAAATTAACCCGCGAACGGGGAAGCGGTTTGACTTTGTCGATCCTGCGCATCAGGACGCCGAAGTTGTCGCGCTGCGCCGTCAGGTCGCCGTGCTCGAGCGCGCGGACGCCGCGACGCTGGCGCGCGAACGCTTCATGCCGTTCATCAAATTCACGTCGCCAGATCCGGAAGCACCGAACGACGTCAAGCGGTCCAGATACAAGAACGCCCGGCATCATGACGCCACGGCCCGCGCGCTCGAGGAAGTCGAGAAGGCCAATTACGAGTTCCTGATTCTTGTCGAGCCACCGCGACACGGCAAGAGCGAACAGGTCTCGCGGCGTTTGCCTCCCTGGTATATCGGCCGGCACCCGAACCACAACGTCGTCGTGGCGACCTACAGCGACGAATTCGCGGAAGACTTCGGCGCCAATGTGCGCGCGATCATGAACTCGCCCGCCTATAAGCAGGTCTTCCCCGAAGTCAAACTGACGCGCGGCGGCACCGCCAAGGCGCGCCTTGAGACGACGGCCGGCGGCCTGCTGTTTTTCGTCGGCCGGGGTGGCGCGCTCACGGGCCGCGGCGCCCATCTGTTGATCTGCGACGATCTCATCAAGGACGCGAAGGAAGCCGCCAGCCCGGCCGTTCGCAACCAGGCGTGGGAGTGGTTCACCAAAGTTGCGATGACGCGACGCATGGGCAAAAAGCTCGTCATCCTGACGTTTACTCGCTGGCACGCCGACGATCCGATCGGCCGGCTCACCGATCCGGAGAACCCGCACTACAACGCGCGCTTGGCGAAGAAGATTAAGATCATCAACATGCCGGCCATCGCGGAAGAGAACGACCCGCTCGGCCGCAAGCCGGGCGAGCCGCTGTGGCCGGACGGGCCGGACAAGTTTGATCTCAATTTTCTGCAGGAACAGCAGGATCTCGACCCGCTCGGCTTCGCCGCCCTGTATCAGGGGCGGCCTTCCGCGCTCGACGGCGATCTCTTCAAGCGCGAAAACGTCCGCTACTACACGAAGGACGAACTGCCGCTCGAGCTGCGCAAATACGCCGCTTCCGACCACGCGCTCGGCCAGATGCAGCGCAACGACCCGACGCTGATGTTATCCGTCGGCATCAGCCGGCAGAACGACATCTACATCATGCCGAACATCTTCTGGCGGCGGGCGCCGACGGACACCGTCACTGAAGCCATGTTGAACATGGCCGAAGTCGAGAAGCCGTTGCTCTGGTGGGCTGGTCGCGATCACATCACGAAGTCGATCGGGCCGTTCCTGCGCAAGCGCATGAACGAACGCGGCGTCTACATCAATATCCGCGAAGTGCCGACGATCGGCGACAAGGTGCAGGGCGCGCAGTCGATCATCGGCCGCTTCGCGATGGGCAAGGTCTACTGGCCGAAAGAAGCGACGTGGGTTGAGCGCGCAATCGCGGAATTGCTGTCGTTCCCGAACGGCCTTCACGACGAATGGGCCGACACGCTCGGTCTGATCGGCCGCGGCATGGAAAGCCAGGTCAAGCCCGGCAGATCGGCCACCGAGCGCGCGCCGAAGCGGCCGTCGTTCGGAACAGTCGCCTGGCTGAAGATGCAGGACAAATGGTCGCAGGAAAAGGCCGCTGAGCGCGCGGCCGGGGGCTTCTGACATGGCTACGGACGATTACGGCGCGCCGATCACCAACGAAGTACCCGACGACACCGACACGACGTTGTCGACGGTGCAGAACGGCGGCGAGAAGGCGAACACCGAAGAGAACGAACCGCCGCAGAACGTGCAGGCGCAGGTCAACGCGATCAAAAAGAAGATCCGAGCCGACAAAAAGCATCACGAAAAGGCGTTCAAGCGGATGAAGCGCGACATGTTTGTCGCGATGCACGGCCGCGAGGAAGATTGGAGCGAGAAGAACTACAAGGCCAATATCGCCGGCCAGCACGTCAAACAGAAGACGGCGACCCTGTATGCGAAGAACCCGAAGGCGACGGCGAGCCGCACCGAACGGCTCGATTTTGCGGTGTGGGACGAAGACCCGCAGTCGCTGATGCAGGCGCTGCAGACCTTGCAGCAGGACGCAGTAGCGCAGGCTGCGCACGCGCAAGCGCAAGCCGCAGCCATGGCGGCCGCGCCGCCGAGCCCGATTCACACGGCAGTCATGGGCCACAATGGCGGCCCGCCGCTCGACGACGCCGCGATGCAGCCCTACCAACCCTCGCCGGAAGCACAGCAGGCGAGCGCGCTGCTGGCCGACTTTCAGCAGGGCATGGAGTACCGCAAGCTGCTCGACCGCGTCGGCAAGACGATGGAGCTGCTTTACGCTCGCGCCTTGCGCGAGCAAAAGCCGGTCGACTTCAAGACGGCGGCGAAGCAGTTGGTCCGGCGGACCTGCACGACCAGCGTCGGTTATATCGAGCTCGGTTTCCAGCGCGAGTACGGGCCGCGGCCCGGGCTTGAAGATCACATGGCCGATGCGCGGACGCGGCTCGACCATTTGCGCGTGCTTGCCGAAAAGGCGCAGGCGGGCGAGATCGAAGAGTACGACGCCGAGATGGCCGAGCTGCAGGAATCGATGACGGCCCTGCAGAACGAGCCGGAAATCCTGATCCGCGAAGGTCTGGTGTTCGACTATCCGCGGTCGACGAAGGTTATTCCGGACATGCTGACGAAGACGCTCGTCGGCTTTGTCGGCGCGCGTCACGTCACGATCGAATACGAATACACGCCGACCGAGATCCGCGAACTGTTCGACGTCGACCTGTCGCAGTGCGCCAACTATACGGCGGAAGGGAAGACCGTCGGCGAAGTTGCTGGTGCGCTGTTCGACGAAGACGGCGAGCGCACCAGCACGAAGCCGGGCGAAGGCCTGTGCCGCGTGTGGAAGCACTACGACAAGCCGAGCGGGCTCTGCTACTACCTGGCGGACGGTTACAACGCCTTCCTGCGCGAGCCGGCGCCGCCGGACGTGTTCGTTGAGGATTTTTGGCCGGTCTACGCCCTGACTTTCAACGAAGTCGAGAGCGAAGACGAGCTGTTCCCGCCGTCCGACGTGTCACT
Organism: Bradyrhizobium sp. 33ap4; assembly: GCF_032654765.1. Taxonomy (NCBI): domain Bacteria; kingdom Pseudomonadati; phylum Pseudomonadota; class Alphaproteobacteria; order Hyphomicrobiales; family Nitrobacteraceae; genus Bradyrhizobium; species Bradyrhizobium sp. 33ap4. The sequence goes on from NZ_JAUMTJ010000033.1 coordinate 58,674, forward strand.
GATCCTTGACATGCAGAACGAACTCAACCGTTCGCGCCAGGGCAAGCGCGAGCACCGCGAAGCCGCGCGGCCGCGCTGGGTGTTCCCGAACGGGCTGTTCGAGGATGAAGACGTCGATCGGCTGAAGAAGATGAAGCCGTTCGACGCGATCGGTCTCAACGTCGACCCGGCGACCGACATGTCGAAGGCGCTGCAGCGCATTCCCGTCCCGGGCGTCGACCCGAACCTCTACGACACGGGCGAAGTGTTCGGCGACGCGCAACTCGCCGTCGGAGCGCAGGCCGCGCAACTCGGCGCCACGTCGAGCGCGACCGCGACGGAATCGGCGATCGCCGCCGGCACGACGAACAACTCGGACGGCTCGAGCGTCGACGATCTCGACGGCTTCATGACCGTCATCGCGCGGGCCGCCGGTCAGATCCTGCTGCGGGAGATGTCGGAAGAGACCGTCAAGGCGCAGCTCGGGCCCGGCGCGGTGTGGCCGCATATGTCGCTCGCCGATATCGCCAACGAGGTTTTCCTCGAGATCGAAGCCGGGTCGATGGGCAAGCCCAACCAGGCGATCGAAGTCAAGAACTGGCAGAACATGCTGCCGTTCCTGATCCAGATGCCGGGTATCAAGCCGATCTGGCTGGCGAAGGAAACGCTGCGTCGGCTCGACGACAAGCTCGACCTGACCGACGCCCTTGTCGACGGCCTGCCGTCGATCGCGCAGTTGAACCAGATGGCGCAGCCGGAAGCGGTTGGCGCGCAGGACAACCCGGCGGCGCAGGGCGGCAAGGGCGGGCAGAACGCCCCGAAGCCGGCCGCAGAGAAGCCCGCAGGCAGCGACGCGCCGATGGGCAACAACCGCGTTTAGGCTTTTTGTACCAAATGGCTTGATATTGTGACATACACGAGATACAAACAGCACCACCATCCAAGGGAATTGTATGCCTCCTATTGGTAACAACACGGACGAAGATATCGAAGAGTTGGGCTCGTCCACCAATTCGAACCCGGATGCCGCGACCGAAGGCCAAGCCGCCGAAGGCGGTGAAGGCGAAGGCGCAGCCGCGCAGTCATCCAGCGCGAACACCGACGATAACGATGCGTCGCTTCTGAGCGTTGTCAAAGACGTTGTCAGCGAGCGGCCCGCAGCGGCGGCTTCGTCAGCCGAAGGCGGAACCGACGGTCAGGCGACCGGCGATTCAGCAACCCAAGCCGGACCGGACAACGAGAATTTCTCGGACGTTCCGTTCCACAAGCATCCACGGTTTCAGGAAGTCATTCGGCAGCGCAACGGCTTTCGCGAAGACGCTGGTCGGTACAAGAATATCACCGACTATCTCGACGCGAATGGCTTGAACGCCGAAGAAGCCGCCAACGCCCTGCACACTTTCGCTCGCGCGAAGGTCGACCCGGCTGGCGCCTTCGCCGAACTGAAGCCCTGGTTGCAGCAGCTCTTGGTCGCCGCCGGCGAGGTTTTGCCGGATGACCTGAGGGGGCGCGTCGAGAAGGGCGAAATGTCCGCCGAGACGGCGCTCGAACTGAGCCGGGAGCGTGCGCGCGTCAAGTCGCACGAAACACGGCAGAGCTTCGATCAGCAGCGCGCGCAGCGCCAGTCGCAGGTTTCTCTTGCGAATGAGCTCGCGACCACTGCGCAGACTTGGGAGCAGGATCGCCAGGCGAAAGACCCGAACTGGGCCGCCAAGCAACCTCTCATCATGCGGGAGATCGCTTATCTGCAGACGACCGAAGGCAAGCCGACCAACAAGGACGGCGTGCTGGCGCAGCTCAAAAAGGCATACGACGCCGTGAACAAGACGTTCGTGGCGCCCGCTGCGCAACAGTCCGGCGCACCGCCGGCAGGTCGGAAGCCCGCGATCAAGCCCGTGAATGGTGGGTCAGTCAATGGCTCGGTCCGCGAGAAGCCTCGAACCACGCTCGACATTGTTCGGGCCCGGGGGAAGGCAAGCGCGGGCTAAACTCCGGGTTTGAAAAATGGCCTTCACGGCAGACGAAATTGCCAACATCAACAACTCTGCCCTTGAAGATTATATCGACAAGGGCAAGGTCTGGGCTCAGAACGTCGCGAACAAGCCGATGCTCGAGGCGTTCAACGCCGCGGCCGGCAAGTTCTCGGGCGGCAACACCAACGTCAGCTTCGCGGTCAAGGCGGGGCAGGGCGGCGGTTCGCTGGCCGGCTATTCGGGCGACGATCAGCTTTCCTACTACAACCCGACCGGCACGAAGCGGGCTCGCTTCCCGTGGAAAGAGCACTTCATCGGCGTGCAGATCACGCACACCGAGTTGAAGATCGACGGCATCAACGTCACCGAAGACGGCGCCGATCAGACGACCAGCGAAGTCAGCGGCCGCGAAGAGCATGCCCTGGCGAACCTGCTCGACGAGAAGATGGACGACCTTGGCGAAGACTATGCGTTCAGCCTCGATCGGCTCATCCACGGCGACGGCTCGACCGACGCGAAGGCCCTTGCGGGCATTCAGTCGATCATTCTCGACGCCCCGACGCTCGGCTCGACCGGCGGTCTCTCGCGCGTCGCGCTGGCCTACTGGCGCAACCGTGCGGCGACCACCGCCAACGCCGGCGCCGGCGGGCAGGGCCCGATCGCCGTCAACACCGCCAGCGGCGGCGCGCTGATCGAGTTCTTGGAGAAAGAGTGGCTGCAGCTTTCGAAGTATCGGAAGGGCACCACGCGCTACAAGCTGTTCGCCGGTTCCGACTTCATTGCGGGCTACCGCAAGGAAATGCGGGCGAACGGCTTCTACTCCATGAACGGTCTGAAGGGCTCGGTCGACGGCTCGCAGGGCCCGGTCTACTGGAAAGAGAACCCGATCGTCTGGGACCCGACCCTCGACGATCTCGGCCTCTCCAAGCGCATGTACGTCATCGATATGAGCAAGACGGGCCTCCGCGTGCTCTACATGGACGGGCAGCGCATGAAGAAGCACAACCCGGCGCGGCCGTATGACCGCATGGTCATGTACAACGGCATCTCGACGACCGCCGTCATGATCGCGAAGCAGCTCAACACGTCCGCGGTGTATGATATCGCGTAAGACAAGGTGATACAGCGGGCGCCACGGCGCCCGTTCCACCCTTCCGGCAACCAGTTTTTGAAGAGGCTCACATGCCCGCGAATCGTATGGCCGTCGTGACGACGGTACTCGCATCGGCGGTCGCGAACGCTGCGACTGTGGACGTTCCCTATCCGACCGGCACTACGCAGGACACGTTCAACGCGGGCCTCGCCGGCCCCGGTTCCTACGTGATGTTGAACGACAACGAGAAGCTGACCGTCGCGGCGGCGCAGATTTCGCTGTCCTTCGGCGCGTCGGCGATCACCATCACCAACAACTCGACCTACACGTGGGCCGCCGGCACGAAGTTGTCGCTCGGCGCCGATCAGCAGGACGGCAACGATATCGTCCTGTTGCAGGTCCCGATCGACCTGGCGTCGATCACCGCCAACGGCGACGTCATGACCGAGATCCGGCCGGGCCTTTACGGCTCGATCGAGTATTGGGAGTTCGTTGTCACCAAGCCCGTCACCACGGCGGCCAAGGCGGCGACCCTGAACCTCGAAATCGGCACGACCAACGTCGGCGGCGGCCTGATCGCCCTGACGTCAGCGAACGCGACTCCGCTGGGCAAGGTCGTCGCCGGCGCGGCGATCACCGGCGCCAACGTGCTCACCCCGGACAGCAAACTCTCGATCGAAGCGGCCGGCGTGACGGCCTTCGCTGAAGGTCAGGGGTTCGTCAATATCCGCATCCGGAAGAACTCGGCGTTCAACTACTGATCGCCTAGGGCGGGGCCGCGCGCCCCGCTCAACTACCCACCACCGCAGCAACCTCTTTGGAGTTACCATGCACACAGCGAATATCCGCCTGTCGCTCGGCGGCGACCACGGAAACACCGTCTACAAGTGGGGCGTCACGGCGGCCGAGATCGCCGTCCTGCGCGCCATCCACGGCGAGGAGTCGGTTCAGGACGTCGAGCCGGTCGGCAACATTAAGCGCGCCCATTCCGTCGAACGCGCACGCCTGATGAATATCTACGGCAACGCCAAGGTGCCGAACAGCGAGCAACGCATTGTCGAGAACCTTTACCCGGGCGCAGCGGCTCGCGTTCACGAAGAGCTGCACGAACTGGACATTCCCGAAGCCTTCTTCAAGGCGCAGGGCCACATGACGACCGACAGCCGCCCCGGCTGGGATGCCGGCTTGCGCCAGGACGGGCCGACGATCGCCGAGTGGATGGCCGCCGGCTATCGCGCCGAGCACTACCCGCCGAACGGCTACGCCTCGAAGAGCACCGAAGAAGAGATCGCGTTGGCGATCGAATCGCAGGGCGCCGCCAAACCCGCGCCGGTCGCGCAGGACGACAACACCGACGGTGACGATGAAGACGTCGGCGAGGATATGAACGACGAGATCGGCCGGAAGAACGCCGAAGGCGACGGTGCCGACAAGGGCAGCGTTCTCGACTGAAAGGTGCTTGGGCGATGGCGCGTGGAACGACGCTGGTAAAGCTGCTGGACGATCTACGCGCCGCGCTCGGCCTCTCGCTGAACCCGGCCCACAATAATCAGGTCCGGGATCGCCAAGTTAAGGCGCTGCAAAAGACGCAAGAGTGGCTGTGGGACGATTTCACATGGCCGCATTTGCGCGTTTGGCGCAACTACCCGCTGCAGGCCGGACAGTACCTCTACGACATCCACAACGATTTCGACATCGATCGTATCGAGCGGATAGAAGTCATGAACGCGGGGCTCTGGAACCCCGTCCTGCCGGGTATCGACCCCGGGCATTTGCGCGCGCACAACACCGAGCTTGGTGAGCGCGCGTGGCCGGTCCGCCGTTGGCGCATCGCCGAGAATGAGCAGGTCGAAGTCTGGCCGATCCCCGATCAGAACGCCGAGCCGGCGACGCTCGAAGGTACGCTGAAGGTCACCGGCATTCGCCGATTGCGGCCGCTTGTCGCGGACAGCGACCGCTGCGATTTGGACGATGACGTCATCGTCAACTACGCGGCCAACAAGCTCGAGCCGGAATCGCAGAAGGGCAAGATCGCGCTCAACATCGCGAACCGGCGCCTGGCGCGGCTGAAAGGCCATCTCACGCCGCGGCGCGAGTTCAGGATGTTCGGCATCGGCCGCGCCGAACCGGTCCGGCGCCTGTTCGTCGGGCAATACAGGCCGCCGGGCGCCTGATGGGAACGCTCTGGCTCAAAGACATCAAAGGTGGGCTCGACACGCGGCGCATGAGCGAGGCGCTGCCCGGCGGCTCGGCCATTCGCGCCAATGACGGCCACGTCTCGCGCGGCGGCGAGTTCGAGCAGCGGCCAGCGTTCGTGCAGGCCTATTCTCTTCCCGCTGGCACGATCGGATTGGGCGCGACGCAGCGAAGCCTCTACGTGTTCGGCTCGGGCCCGGCGCCGGCAACGCCGCGCGGCGTGCTCTACCAGCAACTTCAGCACCCCGACGGCATCACGCCGTTGTACCGTATCCGGGCCTACGATCTCTTCGCTACGAAGCTCTACGTCGTGGCCGAATATGAAGACGGCACGATTTACCACTTCTACGACGGCCAGCGCGTCACCGACTGGCAGGACGGCCGCGCGCGGTTTCCCTTCCGCGTCGTCGCCGGCGGACCGCAGCCAGCCATTCAGGCGTCCTGCCAATTCACGGTGTCGGGCGGCTCGAACAGCATCGTCAACACGTTCGGCGATATCCAGATCGGCGGCGTGTCGATTCTCGGCGTTCCTGTGCAGCACACGGGGAACAACACCACGACGGCCGGCGCCATCGCGGCGCAGATCAACGCTTACGTGTCGAACCCGGATTACTCCGCAGCGTTCGACGGTCCCGTCGTGACCATTTTCGCCATCACCGCCGGCGCGGTCGCGAACGGGCCGACGCCGACGTTCGTCCTGAACGGCGACACGGCCGTCTCGAACGTGACGGCGATGCAGGGTGGCGCGGACGCAGCGCCTTCGCAAGTGGCCGACATTACGGTCAATGGCGTGTCGATCCTGGCCGGGCCGGTTACGTGGGCGACCAGCAACGAAGCGACGGCACAGGCGATCGTCGATTCGATCAACAGCTACGCGTCTCTGCCGGACTACACAGCGACGGCTGTCGGCGACAGGGTGAATATCCTGGCCGCCGATCCCGGGGTTGCGGCGAACGGCTTTGCGGTCGCTTTTACGTTGCTGCGGGGCATGACGTTCACGCCGGCGGGCATTCTGTCCGGCGGGCTCGACCCCGGCAACATCTTTCAATCCGGCACGTTCGCGAAGACGATCGGCTCGAAAGAGTACGTCACGAACGGTCAATATCTGAACTTCTCGGCGATCGACAACCCGACCGGGTTTCAAACCACTGCGACAGCGCCGGACAACACCGGCGCCGGTTTCATCGATATGTCGACACAGGCCGGCGGCTCGGAATCGCTGCAGGCCCTCGCGAAGTATCAGCAGTGGATTGCAGTCTTCGCCGAGCGCGTTACGCAGATTTGGGCAATCGACCCGGACCCGACGAAATACGCGCAGGTTCAGGTTCTCAACAACATGGGGACGACCAGCCCGCGCAGCGTGACGCAATTCGGCGACAGCGACGTCTTCTTCCTAGACGAGAGCGGCGTCCGCTCCCTGCGCGCCCGCGACGCCTCGAATGCCGCTTCGACGAGCGACGTAGGCGTGGCCGTCGATACGCTCGTTGTCGACAAGATCCGGCCCATGTCGACCGCCGATCGCAGCAAGATCGTCGGACTGATCGAACCGACGTCCGGTCGTTTTTGGCTCGGCTTCAAAGACCTGATCGTCGTGCTGAGCTTCTTCGAGGGCTCGAAAATCAGTTCGTGGGCAACCTACACGCCTGGCGTGGATGGCGTGCCGTTTCTGGTGGACGACTACGCGGTCTTCAAAAAGAAGGTCTATTTGCGGTCCGGCGACACGATCTACGTGTTCGGCGGGCTCGGCAATGACGTCATTTACGACGAGACGTCACCGGAGCTCTGGACGCCATACCTCGATTGCGGGGCACCGGCCGACGACAAGCAGTTCCGGACGCTCGACGTCGGCTGCGAAGGACAGTGGGAAGTTCGGGTCGCGTTCGATCCGAAGAACCCGAACGTGTCGGACAAAGTCGCCGTGGTTAACGGCTCGACCTACGCCGGCGACAAGATCCCGTTCGAGCACAGAACGACGCATGTCAGTCTGCGCTTTAAGGGTGTCGGCGCCGGCGAAAAGAAGGTGTCGTCGGCGGTCATCAAATTCGACGGGGACGGCGGCGAATGATGTATGTCCGTCTCGCCATGCCGGAAGAGGAAGACACGTTCGTCGAGCTTGCCAGGCTGATGCTCCCGGAGAACTACCCGCACCTGACGTTCAGCGAGGAAAACACCCGGGAGACCTTCCGCCGGTACATCGCCAGCGCGCACCCGACGATCTTCTTCGCCGAGCAGGACGGCCAGGTTATCGGCGTCGCGCAGGCGACGATCTCGGCCTTTGATTTTGCCGATGGCATTTATACGACGCTTTGTGGTACATATGTTCGACCCGACAAACGCGGCACTCGGGCCGCCGCGCTGTTGTTGCAGGAATTTTCCCGTTGGAGCGATCAGCTAGGCGCGATCGAGAGCACGGGCGGCAACGACAACAATCTGACGACTGATCGCACGATACGCCTAATGGGCCATTTTGGCTGGGAGTGTGTCGGAGCGTTCCTCAGACGGAAGGCCGGGGTCAATGGCGAAAAAGGGCGGTGACGACGCGGCAGCGCAGAACGCCGCACAGGCGCGCGCCGACGAACAGGCCCGGCAGGCCAATATCCGGAACGGCACGGCGCGGATCAACGCTCTGTTCGACGGAACGCCGGTTCCTGCATTGACGACTTCGAGCGGCACGCCGCCAGATTTGTCGCACGCGATGGGCGGTACCGACTCGACGAGCGCAACGCCGGACCCGCTCGCCGGCAACACGTTCAAGGGCTTCACCGACGATTTCTTCAAGGGGGTTGGCAACGCCTACACCCAATACGCGACGCCGCAGCTCGAAGATCAGCTCGCCGACGCGCGGAAGCAACTGACCTATTCGCTCGATCGCCAGCACTTGCTGAATAGCTCGGCACGGTCCGATCTCGAAGGCACGTTGAACAAGCAAGCCGGTACCGCGCAACAGCAGATCGCAGACACCGCTCTGTCGACGGAGAACCAGGCCCGCAATTCGGTCGCGCAGGCGCGTTCGGACCTGATTAACGAGCTCAACACGACCGGCGACAACCAGCAGTCTGTAAGTGACGCCCTGTCGCGCGCGACGGCCTTGTCGCAGCCGCAGCAGTTCTCGCCGCTCGGCCAGCTCTTCTCGAACTTCACCAGCGCGCTCGGGACGCAGGCGAACGCTGAACGCGCGCAGTATTACAGCGGCGGCACGGTCAAGGCGCCGTTCAACACCGGCCTGTTTGCGCCGAGCGGTTCGGTAAAGGTGTCATAATGGACCCGCTTTCACTTGCACTTCTCGGCGGCGGTTCGACCATCGTATCGTCGATTCTGGGCAACAACGCGAACGACGCGGTCAATGCGGCGCGCGCCAAGGTCATCGCGGCCGAACGCACCAGGCAGCAAGCGCTCGATACCGAAGCGCAGGGCGTCAACAACCAGTCGCTCGGCCGGTACGCCAATTTCGATCAGCAGCAGGCCGCAGACACGGCCCGGCTCGCCGACATGTTCAAGGCGCCCGTAACGACGTTCAACACGGCACAGACGACGAACCCGCTGCCGGCGACGCCGTCCGACCTTGTTGCGCGGGATCTAACGAACCGCAATGCGATCGCCAGCAACTACGTCGCCAATCAAGGCGACGCACTGGCGAACCTGCGTTCGTTCGGCGATCTCATGGGCACGATCGGTCGCGGTCAGGCGCAGGACGCGCAGGCAGTCAACCAGATCGGTGGCTTCAAGAAAGGGTCGCAGGCGGTCGAACAGCTCGAGCTCGACAGCGCCAACAACGCCGGCAACAGCTACAAGGCGCTGTCGGACTTGTTCGGCGGGCTTGGTAAGGTCGGGTTGACCGCGGGCCTGTCCGGCTCGTTTGCACCGGCAGCGGCCGCTGTGAAGCCCGCCGTCGGAAATCTTGCCGCCAGCTTGGCGCCGAACGGCTCGAACGTCTTCGCGAGCGGCGCCACGCCGTTCCTCACCTACGGGGCATAATATGGCCGTCCGGCGAAATGGGCTCTACTTCGACCCGACGATTGCGTCGGCGTTCGACAACCTGGCCGAAGCGTTCAAGACGCCAACCGGCGCGGACGTCTACGGCTACACGAAAGCGAACGCCGAGCGCGAGAAGGCGGCGCGGCTGTCCGATCTCTACAACAACCCTAACCAGCCGGATTTCGATCGCAGGAACATCGCCGTCGGCAACTACACGCCGATCCAGAGCTTCTACGCGCAGGATCAGAATAACGCGACGACGCGCCGCAACGCCGACGTGTCCGCGTCGTCGGCCGCCAATGTGGCGAACATCAACAATGCCGGCGCGCTCGCACGGCAGAACGCGCAGCCTGTCATTCTCAGCGACGGGCAGACGGCCGTCTTGCCGGTCCAGACCGCCGAAGCCACGGGTTTGCCGGGTATGTTCCGCGGTAACGTCACGACCAACCCGGGCCAGACGGTCAACACGGCGACCGGCGAGACGATCGTCGGCCAGCCGAAGCCGCTGACCGATAGCGAGATGACGGCAGCTATCATCGCCAAACAGCCGGAAGAAGCTCAGCGCGCGTTCGCTATGCGTGGCGTCGGCACAACCAACGTGCAGGACGCCAAGGGCGAGCCGGTTGTCGCCTTCACGCCCGACGCCGTCGGCAAGACGCCATACATTCAGGACAAAGGTCAGACGCAGGTCGCGAACTACAAGACGCCCGCCGGCGCCGTCGGTACCGCGCGTTTCGACAAGGATTCTAACAAGTGGTTCGACACGCAGACCGGCGCCGAGCTGCCGGCCGGCGTTCAGACCTACAGCGCGAACCTGCAGGGCGATCAGAAAAGCACCGGGCTCGGCACGACGGCGAACAACAACATCGACAGCCAACTCGTCGACCTGGCGCTGGTCGACCAGACGTCGAAGCAGCTCCGCAACCTTGTCACGAACAACAAGGCGGTGCAGGGCCTCGCCGGCAGCATCCGCGGCACGGTGCAGGACGTGTTGCAGTCGGGGAACGAAGTCGGCCAGCTCTTCAAAGTCAACATGAAGAAGATGCAGGACGATATCGCCGCCGGGCGCGTCGATCCGGCTATCGCGAAGCAGTTCACGAACTTCGATCCGAACATTCCCGCGGTGAACATGCTCGAAACGTTGCTCACTGCGCAGGTCGCGAAGGTGCTTGACCCCGATGGCCGGATCTCGAACGACCGCTATAAGCAGGTCGCGAGTGCGCTCGGCCAGGGCGGTCTCACCGGCAACACGGCGCGCACGATCGCGACGCTCGACCAGCTCGACAAGATCACCGCCGATCGGCGCGGACTGCTGTCCGGCATTCGTCCGGATGCGGCTCGAGCCGTGCAGGGCGGGGTGCCCACGCCGGCCGCAACGCCGACCCCGGCACCGAGCAGCCCGGCCGCGCCGGAAGTTTGGGAGCGCGGGCCGGACGGACAGCTTAGGCGGGCGCAATGAGGCAGGTACAGTTCGAAGGTCGCGTCATTCAGGTTCCGGACGACGCGACCGACGCCGAAGTGTCGCAGATCCTGTCGACGCAGCCAGCAGCGCCGGCGTCGAACCTGTCTGATGTGGCCGCTTCGACGGCTCCCGCAGTCGCGTCGCAGCCCGCCGTGGCGGCCGCGGCGGCCGACGCGGACACCGCGGCGCTGACGAAGGTTTCGCAACCGAAGGGCTGGTACGACACGCTGCACGACGCCGTGTTCGGGCCGCCGGCCGCACCAGCGCCGGAAGCGCCGTCCCGTGGCGTAATGGGTACGCTGAGCGATATCGGCGACCAGGGCGCCTATCTGGCGCGTGGTGCGCGACGTGGCGTCGCGAACATCGTCGGCTTGCCGGTCGATCTGGTGAACGCGGGGATGGCCGTCGCCGGCGCGCCGGTCAGCCCGAAGCCGTTCATGGGCTCGAAATCGATCGACGAAGCGCTTGGCGGCTTCGGGCTCATCCCTGAAGTGCGACCGCCGAGTACGATGACCGAGCGCTTGCTGAGCCGTACCGGCGAAGAAATCGGCGCGGCCGCAGTCCCTGTCGGCGCCGCTGTGCAGGCCGGCAAGATGGGCGTCGAAGCCGCTCGCGAATTGCCCGTCCTGGCGCGCATGTTCGTAGAACCTGCCGCGATCAACCCAGTTCGTTTTGCTGTGCGCGAAGGCTCGACTGCAGCCGCAGCGGGGACCGGCGCAGGCCTCGCCGGCGAAGCGGCGCGCGGTATGGGTGCGCAGGAACACGGCACAGCCGCTAACACGCTGGACATTCTCGGCGCGCTCGGCGGCGCGGGGGCGCTCGGCGCGGCTCGCATTGTCGAACGGCCGCTAAATGACGTCAGACAGGCGCTCTTCAATCGCGACAAGTTCAGCAACCAACTCGTCAAGGAAAACGTCACCGACCGTCTGCTTAACAACGCCGAGACGCTCCCGAAGGTGGAAGGCCAACCGATTGATTCGCAGCCGCTCGTAGACGCGATCAATCGGGGCCCTCGCGTTAGCGAGACGATCCCCGGTTTCAAAGAGAGCATCGCCGATCGCACAGCCGACCCGGGGCTCGCGACGCTGGAATACGGCCGTCAGACCGGCACGAACGCCAGAGAGTTCGCCGCGCGCCGTACCGAGAACACCGCTGCGGTCGATGCAGAGATGCAGCGGAACGCCCCGAACGGCAACCCGGCGGATCTGCGCGCCGAGCTCGATCTAGAGCGCGGCCGCCGCCTGACCGATGCCGGCGTGCAGACGCAGAACGCGCAGGACGCATTCGAGCGCGCAACGCAGTCGCTGCGTCCCGTGATGACCGGCGAGGGCCGCGGGGCGAATATCCGTCAGGCGCTGGAAGGCGCCAGCGCGGACGCGCGGGCTATCGTCGGCGAGGCGTGGGCCCCGTTGAACCGGAGCGGCGAGCAGGTCGACATGGCGCCGCTGGCGCGGGACTTCGCGCGCGTCAATCGCGGGCTGTCCACCGCCGAGCGCGAGCGTTTCCAGCCCAACGAGGCGGGTATTCCGCAGCGCCTGTCGGGCGAGCGGCCCGTCGAGCCGCCGCAGGTCGACGCGGCGGGCAACCCCGTCACGGAGCCGATCACGCAGCCGCTGCGCGAAGTGACCGGCCTGCGCAGCGCGCTCACCGACGCATCGCGAGAAGCCCGCACGGCGGGCCGTACGAACGAGGCGCGCATCATCGACGAGCACGTGACGGCGCTCGACAACTATCTCGACCAGAACGTTCCGGAGACGCTGCGCCAGCAGTACGACGCGGCACGCGACGCCACGGTCGACTATCACGACCGCTTCACGCGACCGCAGTCGGCCATTGCGCAGACGCTCGACCGCACCGAAGGTCAGTACCGCCAGCCCGACAGTGCCATCGCCGGCAAGTTCGTGCAGGCCGACGAAGGCCGGATCAACGAGTTCCGCAACCTGATGAGGGAGACCGGCAACGATGACCGGACGATCAGCGCTGTTCGAGATCAAATCCTGGCTGATGTCCGAGATCGCGGACTGCTCGAGCGACCCGACCAACTCCGCGAATACCTTGGCCGCTACAACACCGTCCTGTCCGACCCCCGCTTTGCGGGTGTTCGCGGCCAGCTTGATAATGCGGCGGGCCTACGCCGATCGCTCGACGAAGCGACGGCCAGCCAGGCGAACTTGACGCGTGAGCTCGGCGCGCCGGATCGACCCGGCACGAGCACTGTCGGCAAGTATCTGGCTTACGGCGACGAGCGGTCGCAAGACGCCTTGAAGGGTATTATCGCGTCGAAGAACCCCGGCGCCGCGATCGATGAAGCCCTGAATTTCGTCAACAACGACGCCCGGGCCGTCGAAGGCGCGAAGAAGTCGTTCTGGGACCTGATGCAGAGCAAGTCGCGGTCGAACGGTGAGACGACGCGCACGACCGACGGCACGCAGCCGTGGATGCCGAACCGGCTGAAGAATTTTCTCGACGACCCCGCGAACGCGGCCGTCGCCGAGCGGCTTTACCGCGACGATCCGGAACAGCTTGCGCGTGTCCGGAAGATCGCCGACGAGCTGCAGAACGTCGACCTGCGGTCCCGCGGCAAGGCGCCGAACACGTCCGGCACGTCGCAGGGCCTGTCGAACGTGCTCACGCCCGAGACGCTGCAAAGCCGCCTCTACGCCTACAAGCGCGGGCAGACGTCGCTCGGTTTCATGTTGACCGCGCTCGGCTCGGTCGCGGCTCGGCGCTTGGTGCGCGGCGCGCAGGGCGACGCGATCGAGCGGCTGCTCGACAAGGCGCTGCTCGACCCGGATCTCGCCGCGCAGCTATTGAAAGAGAACAACCCGGCGAATCGCGCCGCCCTGGCGCGCACCACGAAGGCCTATCTCGGCAACGAGGCGTCGACTCTGACGGACATTCTGACCGGCCAGCCGGCACCCGATGACGTCAAGGACGCGATCAACAGGGACGACAAGAATGGCCGGTAACGTGCAACAATACGCCCTGCAGTGGCTGCAAAAGCGGGGCTACGGCCTGCCGCAGGCCGCGGCGATGGTCGGGCACGGCGTGCAGGAAAGCGGGCTGAACCCGAACGCCACGGGCGACAACGGGACGGCATACGGCGCTTTTCAGTGGCGCGGGCCGCGCCTGGCCGGGCTCTACAGCTTCGCCCGCGAGACGGGGCAGGACCCCGCCAATCTCGACACGCAGCTCGGCTATATGGACCGCGAGCTCCGCACGACCGAGAAGGGTGCCGGCGACGCGCTGTTCGGCGCGACCAACGTCCGCGACGCGGTGCGCGCCGGCATGGCCTTCGAGCGCCCGCAGGGCTACACGACGGCCAATCCGGAAGCCGGACATGGGTGGGCGAACCGATACGGCGTGGCGGCCGGGCTTGCTGGCGAGACGCCCGTAGCGGGGCCCGCGCCGATCGCCGCGGCGATGCAGCCCGCCGTTCTGCCGGCCGAGCCCGTGGGGCTTGCAGCGGCGTTCGTGCAGCCGCCGGCGGAAGATGAGTTCACGCGCCGTCAGGCGGTGGCCGCAGCAGAGGCGCAACAGCGCCGACAGGCGCTGCTCGGCGGGAGCGGCCTCGCGCAGCTCTACGGCTAGGCCCCGTCGCTGCTCAGGAACGCGAACATGCGGCGACCACTTTCGGATCAGCCAGAACAGACTCCGCTGTGGACTTTGCGCTTAGCTTAACGCGCACTACGTCAAGCGCCTTGACGCCAAATCGCGAAAAATCTTCAAGACTGGGATAGATCGCGCCATCACTGGGGCGCTTGTAAATGAATACTTTCGCGCCGTTCAATACATAATCCAGTTGCTTCGGTGTCATACTTTGTCCTTGAGGTCTTTGATCCTGTCGTTGATGGCCAGAGCTTCAGCATGATCACCTCGTGCAGCGGCTTCGTCGCGGTTAGCGCGAAGCTTAGCCAACAGGGCGTCTCTACGCTCTTGAAGTCTCCATAGGCCATTGGTGAAGCCGCCTGCCTTGAGGTTGCGAGGTCCATGCGGGGCCTTTGGATAATTAACGACAACCATTTTACTGCCTCCATAGCTGGCCTTGCTTTTATAAGCGGTGCCGGTTATGGTGTCAATAAGCGGCACCGCTTATGGGAGGTGGTTTTGACAATTTTTCCGGCACCGGATATTCCCCGCCGTATGGGGCGGCCTCCGTTGGGAATTCGATCAACAAACGTGCGCATCTCGGAGGAAATCCGGGAGCGCATTCGCGCGCTCGTTGGCGATCAGGGGATGGCCCAATTCATCCGTGAGGCCATTGAGCGGGAAGTGAAGCGTCGCGAGAAAGCGGATAAGACGAAAGACTAAGCGTCCATCCTCGGTCAGGGGTCACCACGACCAATAGTCGGTCAGCGGCTCGACGCCGTCCGGGCGGCGGTATTGCCATGCACCCTTCTCGCGCCGGCGAAACAGTACACTGCCGCCGCGGGCCGTAGAGCCGTCGATCAGCGTGACGCTCTTCCAAGGCACGGTCTTAACGGGGTGCCATTCACCGTCGTAGTCATCGCGCCACGCCTGGATTATCAACGCGAGAAGCGCCGCGCAGATGATTCCAAGAATAACGAAAGTCGCACGGTCTGGGGCGGTGTATAGAACCACGGTCACGATCGCGACGGCGGTATAGAGTAGTACCCTGGTAAGTTTCACTTCAAGCATTCCAAAATCAACGGTTGAATGTATAGGCGTGTGTCTCTGAGTTGCGAAGCGTTAATTAGTCGTACTCGACAGACACCCGATACGCGCCCAAAAAAGTGCCCAAAACGCGTATGAAGTGACATACATACAAGATACAAAACATCAATTTTTGCAATGAGTTCAAGGTTATGGCCTTGTATCGCAAATCAAAGTAATGTAACAGGCAGGCTGAAGCGAGGGCAGGGACGGCATGGCGACTGCGAAAATGAGCGTGGCTGACGTGGAGGAGTTCCTGCGGAGGGAATTCCCGCAGGCGTTCGTCTACGACGATGTCCGGATCGAAAGCGCCGACGGCGAGACCGCCCTGCTGCGCCAGCGCTTCAGCGAGCGCATGCTGCGGCCGGGCGGTACGGTGTCCGGGCCGACCCTGATGGGGCTGGCGGATTTCGCGATGTACGTGGTGCTGCTGTCGGCGATCGGGCCGGTTGGCCTTGCCGTGACCACCAACCTCAACATCAACTTCCTGCGCAAGGGTCAGCCGGGGCAGGACGTACTTGCGGTGGCGAGGCTGCTCAAGCTCGGCAAGCGGCTCGCGGTCGGCGAGGTCAACCTGCTGTCCGGCTCGTCTCCCGATCCCATCGCCCATGTCACGGCGACCTATTCCATTCCAAATCAATAGGCTTTTCTACGGTATTATTGCACCATAATTGCAAGCCATTGTTTTTTCTGATGTAATTTGAGCGCGTGGGCGTTGACGCGCGATCGCGGCTTCTCTAGAAAGCTGCCAGTTCGGCGCATACGGCGCCGATTTCTTTTTCACGGATTTCACACATGAGCACGTTCTCGGCCAAGCCCGCCGAAGTGACGAAGAAGTGGGTCGTGATCGACGCCAAGGGTCTGGTCGTCGGTCGTCTCGCCACGCTCGTCGCGATGCGCCTGCGCGGCAAACACCTGCCCACCTACACCCCGCATGTCGATTGCGGCGACAACGTCATCATCGTCAACGCCGCGCATGTGGTGCTGACCGGTCGCAAGCGCGACCAGAAGACCTACTACAAGCACACCGGCTTCATCGGTGGCATCAAGGAGCGCACCGCGAAGCAGATCCTCGAGGGTCGCTTCCCCGAGCGCGTCGTCGAGAAGGCGATCGAGCGCATGATCCCGCGTGGTCCGCTCGGCCGCATGCAGATGGGCAATCTGCGCGTCTATCCGGGTGCCGATCATCCGCATGAAGCGCAGAGCCCCGAGAAGGTCGATATCGCTTCCCTGAATCGCAAGAACACGAGGGCCGCATAATGTCCGATACGTTGCAGTCCCTCGACCAGCTCTCGCAGGTCAAGCCGGCCGCTCCCGACGCGCCGAAATACGTCAAGAAGGTCGACAAGTACAACCGCGCTTACGCCACCGGCAAGCGCAAGGACGCGGTCGCCCGCGTCTGGGTCAAGCCGGGCTCCGGCAAGATCTCGGTCAACACCCGCGAGTTCGAAGTCTACTTCGCCCGCCCGGTGCTGCGCATGATGATCCAGCAGCCGCTGGTCGCTGCCGCCCGTAACGGCCAGTACGACGTGATCTGCACCGTCGCCGGCGGCGGTCTCTCCGGCCAGGCCGGTGCTGTCCGCCACGGCATCTCGAAGGCGCTCACCAACTTCGAGCCCGAGCTGCGCGGCGTCCTCAAGAAGGGCGGCTTCCTGACCCGCGACAGCCGCTCGGTCGAGCGCAAGAAGTACGGCAAGGCGAAGGCCCGCAAGTCCTTCCAGTTCTCGAAGCGCTAATTCGAGTTCTAAAATTCGCGGCAATTGCCGCGGGCATCGAGTTGCAGAGGGCGCCGCGAGGCGCCCTTTTTGCTGCGTCCGACCGGCGATGCTTCGGCGCGAATTAGCGCAGTTTTTCATGAAAACTTGCGTGTGCGTGCAAACGAAATTGGAACTCGCACCTTCTAGCTTGCGGGCTCGCAATGGCGCTGCATCACCGTATTCATTTGCGCCTGCGAACGTTGCATCACACCGGGCTGGGGTGAGTTTATGTCGTTCGATCCATCGACACTTTATTTGTTCGCCACCATGGTCGCGGGCATGCTCGGCGCCATGCTGTGGTTGTTCGGCAGGCAGGAGAACATTTCCGCGCTGAAATGGTGGGGCACCGCCTATCTGCTCGGCGCGGCCTCGGTCGCGGTCTGGACGGTCGGTAGTTCGACGCTCGATCCGATGGTTCTGCTGGGCCTCAATGCGATCGGATTCGCCGCCTGCGGCCTGGTCTGGAATGCCGCGCGCATTTTCCACGGCCGCAAGGCCAATTTGCTGGGCCTCGTGCTCGGCCCGATCGCATGGATCGGGGCGGTGACGACGGTTGAGGATCCCGCGATGCGCCTGACGATCGGTGCCGGGATCGTCGCGATCTACGCCGCGCTGACCGCATCAGAACTGTGGAGCGAGCGCCGCCGCGCGATGCAACGGCGCTGGCTTGCGATCGTCATCCCGGTCGCGCACGGTTGCGTCCTGATGCTGCCGATCCTGGTCGGCGACCTGCTGCGATTGAACGGCCAGAATTTCGTCTCCAGCTTTTGGGTCACGCTGTTTTCGATCGAACTCGTGCTGTACGCGATCGGCACGGTGTTCGTGATCTTTATGATGGTGTCGGACCGCGCGGTGGCCGTGCACAAGACGGCCGCGTCGATCGACCCCCTGAGCGGCATGCTCAACCGCCGCGGCTTCACCGAGGCCTGCGCGCGGGTGATCGAGCGCGAGTCCATTGCCGGCCGGCCGGTCACCGTGATGATCTTCGACATCGATCACTTCAAGTCAATCAACGACCGCTTCGGCCATCCCGCGGGTGACGAGATCCTGAAGCTGTTCTCCGCTGTCGTGGTCAACAGCCTCAGGATCAGCGATCTGTCGGGCCGGATCGGCGGCGAGGAATTCGCGGCGCTGCTGCCGTGCTCGCTGGAGGAGGGTGTGCTGGTCGCCGAGCGCGTGCGCGAAGCCTTCGAGAACAGCAACATCACCTGCGAGGAAGGCGCGGTCGACACCACGGTCAGCATCGGCGTCGCAGGCGGTCCCGCCGGCACCGAGCTCGAGGTGCTGTTGGCCTCGGCCGACACCGCGCTCTACCAGGCCAAGCGCGGCGGCCGCAACCGCGTCGAGGCAGCGGAGGAATTGCCGCTCTCGCTGGAGAACTGGCGGCGCAAGACCGCGGGCCTGCCGGCTTCGGCGCGGCAAAAGCCGGCGAGCATCCGGGCATGAGTGCGGTAACGAGTGGTTAACCATTCGATCCCATGCTTTCGGGCATGGAGTCGATCCGCACCCGCAATCCGCAGTCAGCCCTGATGTCGCTCGAAGCCGCCGCGGTTTCGGCGCGCAGCGGTTTCGCCTGCCTGTTCTCGGACTCGCATGAATACGAGACCGCGCTGATCGCCGAACGGCGCGCGCAGGGGCGATACCAGCCGCCGAAGAGTCGCTGGCCGATGGTGATGCTGGCCGGCGTGATGCTGATGGTCGCGGGAACGGTGCTGCTGCTCTCCTGACGTGCGGTCACGCGGCCCGCGCCGGATCCTCCGTCTTGAAGTGGTCGATCATCACCTTGGCGATCGCCATCAGCGGCAGCGCCAGCGCCAGCCCCCAGATGCCGAACACGACGCCGAGCAGGATCTGGAACGCGAACAGCGTGGCCGGCGGGATGTCGAGCGCCTGGCGCTGGATGATCGGCGTCAGCACGTAGCTTTCCAGCGCGTGGACGCCGAGGAACAGGATGAAGGCCGACAGCGCCGCGATCCATCCGGTCGCAAGGCTCGCGAGCACCACGATCAGCCCGCCGAGGATCGCGCCGACCGTCGGAATGAAGGCGAGCAGGCCGGCCTGGATGCCGAGGA
Source organism: Bradyrhizobium sp. 33ap4 (assembly GCF_032654765.1). Taxonomy (NCBI): domain Bacteria; kingdom Pseudomonadati; phylum Pseudomonadota; class Alphaproteobacteria; order Hyphomicrobiales; family Nitrobacteraceae; genus Bradyrhizobium; species Bradyrhizobium sp. 33ap4. The sequence goes on from NZ_JAUMTJ010000033.1 coordinate 77,855, forward strand.
TGAACGAGCTCGGAATGCCGATGATGGCAAGCCCGATCCAGGTGACGAGGAATACCGCCGTCATCGTGATGATCTGCGCGATCAGCCAGCGCTCCAGCGTCTCGCCGATGCGGTCGACGATGATGGTCGCCTGCGCGCGGTACTTGACCGGCGCGATGAACAACAGCCCGGCGCGGTAGATGCTGGGCTGGGCCGCGAAGGCGAGCCCGAGAAACAGCACGATGAAGAAGTTGCCGACGACGCTGACGGTGCCGAGTAGCACCTTCAGCGTCTGGCTGATGATGGCGCCGCCGCTTGAGGCCAGCGCGCCGGCGCCGGGGATGCCATGGGACTGCGACGATGGGGGCGTCGTTGTCGTCGTCGTCACGGCGGTGCCTTCGCCCTTTGCCTCGCCCGCGGCATTGGTGAAATCGAGATAGCTGGTGTCGACCCCGTGCTGTTCGAGGAAGTCCTTGACGCTGCCGAGCTGCGATTTGATCGTGTTGCTCAGCACCGTGGCCTGCTGCGCGATCGTGGTGCCGCCGAGGAACACGATGCCGGACAGCAGCCCGGCCATCGCCAGGCAGACGATCGCAAGCCGCAACGCGTGGGGCAGCTTGGTCAGCCGGCCGAGCAGGGTGGTCATGGCATTGAGGGCGACCCCGAGCAGCATGCCGGCGAACAGCAGGAACAAGGTCGCGGCAAAATGCCAGGCGAAGGTCAGCAGGGCAGCGAACAGCACCACGCCGATGCCGCCGACGGCGATCGCCCATGCCAAGTCGTTGCGGGCCTTCAGGCGATTGTCAGCCGAGTCTGTCACGGGTGATTCCCCCTTCGCGACGGTGTTTCGAGCAGTCTTTGGCGAAAACCCCGCCGGGATCAAGCTGGCGGGGCCGTGCCGGTTCGCCGCTGACGGGGTGCGGGGCCGGGCGCGATCGGTGGGCATCTGGCCGGCTTTGGGTCCCGAGGGGCGCGAATCTGTGCAGGACTGCAAGCCCCCCTGTGCAGATATAGACAGTTGATCCGGCGGGAACTCGAAGGCATGATCGTCTCCGCAACGTCGCAAACTTAGAAGAATCATTGCGCGAGACTTCAATAATGAGACGGCCCGTGGTCGGCGTGATCGGAAACGCCCATCGCATCGAAAATCGTTTCACAGTCCAGATGGTCGGGGAGCGCAACCTTCGCGCGGTTGCCGAGGTGTCGGGCGCGGTGCCGCTGATGTTCGCCGGCAGCCCCGAAATCACCGAGGTCAGTGCCTTGCTCGACGTGGTCGACGGCGTGGTGCTGACCGGGGCCCGCGCCAATGTTCATCCGACCCGCTTCAATTCCGAACCTTGCGCCGCCCACGAGCCCTACGACATCCACCGCGACGACGTTGCGCTGGCACTGTCGGAAGCCTGCGTCGCGCGCGGTGTGCCGATCTTCGGTATCTGCCGCGGCCTGCAGGAGATGAACGTCGCCTTCGGCGGCTCGCTGCATCCGGAGATCCGCGAGATTCCGGGCCGCATGAACCACCGGATGCCGCGGCTGGAGAACGGCGAGATCCATCCTGACCCGACCGTTGTGTTCGCCGACCGTCATGACGTCGCGCTGACGCCGGGCGGCGCGTTCGCAAAAATCCTCGGCCGGGAGACCATTCGAGTCAATTCGCTGCATGGTCAGGGCATCCTCGAGCCCGGCAAGCGCGTCGTGATCGAGGGCATCGCCGAGGACGGCACCATCGAGGCGATCCGCATCGCCGATGCGCCGGGTTTTGCGCTGGGTGTGCAGTGGCACGCCGAATACGATCCGCAGCGCAATCCGATCAACCGCGCCCTGTTCGAAGCCTTCGGCGACGCGCTGCGCGAACGGCGGCGGGCGGCGTAGGACGGTTTCACCCCCACCGTCCCTGCGCGTTAATCACGACGTCGTCTCCGAAAAACGCGCTGTCATCCCTACGAAGGCAGGGACCCATGCTCCGCGGCGGTTGTTGTGGAGGGGGACTCGTCGTTGCGGCACTGCTCAACAAGGACCGTCGGTGGTTATGGATCCCTGCCTTCGCAGGGACGACACCAAAGGTGTGGCGTCGCCTGTCCGTCGGGTCGGTTTGTCGAACCTCGGTTCGGGAAGCCATGAAAGACGCGGGGCTTTCCTTGGCCAATCGATGGGAGCCGAGCGGCAGGCGAGTAGATCGTTCCTAGCGGCAACGGCCGATACCTGCACTTTGCGATCAATGAAGCAACACGAAGAGGCCGCTGGCGCTGGTCAGCGGCCTCTTGAACCTGATCTTAAATGAACGTCTTGGTGGTAAAATCTTTGCCTCAGGTCCGCCTTTATTAAACGGGGAATTTGCCACACAGTGAAGTCCCAACAGGTGCGATGCTCAACGGAACTCTTGAGACGTTGCGGGGACAACACACTTTGCGTTCGTGACGTCCTGAGTTCGTCGACGGCACGCAGGAAGCAGCACGTCACGGCATTAGCGCACTGACCATGGCCATGCCGGCGGTTGCGGTTTGCTGGTGGCGTGCGGCCGCGTCGGGGTTGGCGCCGGTTTGCGCGCCTGGGCAACATCGGTCGACGGCCGCGGACGCGGCAGTGGTATTTCCGGGGCTACCGTTGGCTGTTCGGGGCTTACCTTTGGCTGTTCGGGGCTCACCTTCGGCTCTGCGGCGTTGGCAATGACACCGGCCAGCTGGTCCTGGCTTGCGTTGAGCCGCTCGGTGACCGTCTCGCTTTCGCGAGCCATCTGATCCTGGGTCGCCTTGATCTGGTCGATGATATCTTTGCTGCGTGCCATTTCTGCTTGGCTCGCCTCGAGTTGGCTTGCGACATTTTTATGGTCGCGGACCAATTGTTCTTGCCTCGCCTCAAGCTGTTCGACCGCTTGCCTCAAGGCAGCGAGATCGCGCGCCATCGGTTGAAGCTGCTGCGCCAAGTCGGAAGAAAGTGCGGCGGCAGTCGGCGCAACGTCTTTCGGCGCGGCGTCCTTCGACGGGGTTTGCGCAGGAGGTGAGGAGTGGCCAGGGGAGGCCACCATCGCCGTATCGCTGGGTGACGACCACCACCAAGCAGCGCCACCAATGCATGCTGCCAGCACGGAACCGACAATGGCCAGGTGGCGCCAATCCGCCAATCGATGAACCGCTTCTAGCGGCGCGTGAAGCGCTTTCTTGCCGGTCGGCGGGCCGGAAGGGCTGACTCCTGCTTCGCGCGCGAGGTTCGAAAGCTGCTCTTCCAAGCTCACGAGCCGCCCTTCCGCGACCCTGTCATTCAGCATGGAATCCATTTTGTGCTCCGTAGCAAATGCAAGGTCACCCGCCTTGAGAGCAGATCCGCTCTTCGGCGCGCTAACATTCAACGGGACCCAGATCGGTATTTGCAGCTTAAGCCTACGAGGGATGAGGATGCGGCCTGCACGTCACATCGTCTCTCTTTTTGTAAGCTCATCCTTCCTGAACTGTCCCGACGATTTTGGCCGAGATATTGTTCGTCCGCAATCGGGAACACCGCTTGCCACGGGGCGCTCGAGCTCGTGGATCGAGGTCCTGTTCGGCCGCCTCACGATGCGTCTCGCAGCCGAGGCACGTTACTTCGAGGTGTCGTAAGTCGGCGTTGAGAGCGTCGCCAAGCGCCGGCGAGGGCTGGGCTGGACCCAGAAACGCGGGAGTGGTCCATGTTTGGCGAGCGACCATGTCGGCATCCCGCCTGGCGCGTTCGGCCGACGGCTGACCACGGCGCCAAACATGTACTCCGGGGCCCTCCTGCAAATTCTCGGTATGTTGAGTTGTGCTGCCGGCGAGATGTACCGCTGGTCGACAGGTCGCAGCTATACTTCCGGTATTGCGCGTGCGCCGGAATCGGCCTTCCTCCGTACTAATACGGATACGATAGTGGCGGATTGCGGCGCCGGACTCGGCTAAGCAACAGGGATATTTGCTCCGGCGCCGACGACCCTTTCCGAATACTGCTTTTCCTTTTCCATTTTCGGGTGCAGCCGACACGAGGGGTTGGTCGGGATGAATTTGTCGGGCCGTCTGGCGATGGGGATGTTGTTTCCCGTCGCCGCGCTCCTGCTCGCGCTGGGCTTCATCCATGGCGTAACCTGGCCGGGCGTTCTGCTCGCGGGTGGCGCGGTTGCGGTGGTATTGATGACGGCTGAGGTGATTGCGAGATCGCTGTCCAGGACGCCCGCCCAGCTGGTGCGGGCGGCGGAGGCGTTGTCGCGCGGCCAGCAGGTCTCGCTCGGCTCAAGCGATGACCGCGAGACCGCTCAGCTCGCGGCGACGCTTGCCGAATTGTCGGCGCAGCTGGGCAGCAGGCAGCACCTGCTGGAGAAGACCGTCGAGAGCATCCGCGATCCGGTGGTGGTCGCCGACGAGCACGGGATGATCGTGATCGTCAACGCCGCGGCGCGACGGCTGTATAGTGTCGAACCCGGTTTTAATACCCTGACCGGCGTTCGCACCTTCCAGAACTATTATGCCGACGGCACCACCGTGATGCCGATCCCGGACACGCCGATGGCGCGTGCGCTGCGCGGCGATGACGTCGACGATTTCGAGCTGATCGTCAAACCGCAACCGCCGCAACCGGCCGTCTTCCTTGTCGTCAACGCGCGGCCGCTGCGCGACGATACCGGCAATCTGCGGGGCGCGGTCGCCGTACTGCACGACGTCACCGCGCAGCGTCGGGCACACCAGGCGCTGGTCGAGAGCGAGCAGATGGCGCAAGCCATCGTCAGGACCGCGCTCGACGCCTTCGTCCAGACCGACCAGGACGGCGTCATTCTCGACTGGAGCCCGCAGGCCGAGGTGCTGACCGGCTGGACGCGCTCCGAGGCGGTCGGTTATCGGGTGGTCGAACTGGTGTTTCCGGAGGAGCTGCGCCTCGCGCACCGGCAGCGGATCACCCGCTTCCTGCAGGAGACCGCGGCCGGCGGCATGGGCATGCGCTATGAAACGGCGTGCCTGCACCGCGACGGTCACCGGTTCTATGTCGAGGTGTCCCTCAACGCGCTGCGCCGCGGTGACGGCTGGATCATCAATTCCTTTGTCAGGGACGTCAGCCAGCGCCGGATCGCCGAGGAGCAGTTGATCCTGGCGCAGAAGTCGGAATCGCTGGGGCGGCTGACCGGCGGCATCGCGCACGACTTCAACAACATGCTGACCGTGATCACCGGCACGATCGAGATCCTCGCCGACGGCGTCAAGGACAACCCGCAACTCGCCGCAATCGCCAAGCTGATCAGCGATGCCGCCGATCGCGGCGCGCAGCTCACCTCGAGCCTCCTGGCATTCGCGCGCAAGCAACCGCTGCAGCCCGGCGAGACCGACGTCAACGACCTGGTCGGCGAGGTGGTCCGGCTGCTGTCGCAGACGCTCGGTTCGCAGACCGAGATCAGGACGGAGCTCGGCCGCAACGCCTGGCTCGCCTTCGTCGACCGCAGCCAGCTTGGTGCTGCGCTGGTCAATCTCGCCATCAATGCGCGCGATGCCATGCCTGACGGCGGCACGCTGAGCTTTGCGACCCGCAACATCCAGCTCGGGATTCCCGACGCCGTGGCGTGCGGCGTCGAGCGCGCCGGCGATCATCTCGTGATCGAGGTGACCGATACCGGCACCGGCATTTCGCCGACGCATCTGGAGAAGATCTTCGATCCGTTCTTTTCCACCAAGGAGGTCGGGCAGGGCGCCGGGCTCGGGCTCAGCATGGTGTTCGGCTTCGTGAAGCAAAGCGGCGGCGGCATCGAGGTCAAGAGCGAGCAGGGGCGCGGCACCATCTTCAGGATCTATCTGCCGAAGGCCGACGGTACCGCGCAGCGCGCGGTGGAGGAGGACGATCTGCCCGTCAGGGGCGGCCACGAGACGGTCCTGTGCGTGGAGGACGACCCTACGATCCGAGACTATGTCACGGGCCAGCTCGAAAGCCTCGGCTACAACGTGCTGGTCGCTGCGAACGCGGACGCTGCGCTCGAAATCGTCAAACGCGGCACCGCGTTCGACCTTCTGTTCACCGATATCGTGATGCCCGGCAGCATGAACGGCCGGCAATTGGCGGAGACGCTGATGGCCGGGCGCCCGGCACTGCGGGTGCTGTTCACCTCGGGTTACAGCGACGGCGTGCTGCCCGCACAGCAGGGGCGTGGCGGTCACGGCATTCCGCTGCTGACCAAGCCCTATCGGCGCGGCGAGCTGGCGCGGATGCTGCGGCGCTGCCTCGATCTTCAGGTCGACTTTCAGGGCGATCCGGTTCCGCAGCCTTATTCCGTGCAGCCCGATCTCGAACGCTTCCTGCGCGAGAATCCGCCCGCGAAAACGTAGACCGTGGCGTGACCTGGATGCCAACGGGTCCGCAACGCGCGGCCCGATGATAAACTGCGCGAAACCCATCATCCCTGATGTGGCCGCTATTTGATGGGTTTCGCTTCGCTCTACCCCTCCTACGCGCTAAGCTCCCGCGACAAAGGCGCGGCCGGTCAACGGCCCGATTTCAGGGAGTATGGAATGCAGGACCGCCAATGGTCGAGGCGCGACTGGCTCAAGGTGACGGCGGCCACCGCCGCCGGCATGGTATTCGCGGAGCCGCTGCGCGCGGCGGCGCCGCCGGCGGAAGCCGTGACGCCGGAGCTGATCGCAGCCGCCAAGAAGGAAGGCAAGATCTCGTTCTACAGCGCGCTGGAGCTGAACACGGCCGAGCGTCTCGCGCGTGACTTCGAGCAGAAATATCCCGGGATCAGCGTCCGCGTCGAGCGCTCGGGCGCGGAGCGTATCTTCCAGCGCATCGCACAGGAGCAGGGCAGCGGCATCAACGCCGTCGACGTCGCCAATTCCACCGATCCCGCGCATTACCTCGACTGGAAGAAGAACGACTGGCTCGCGGCCTATGTGCCGGAGGACGTCGCCAGGCATTTTCCGGCCGACCAGATCGATCCCGACGGCACCTCGGCGACATCCTGCGCCTGGTTCGAGGTAATCGGCTACAACACCGAGCAGGTGAAGCGCGAGGAGGCGCCGAAGAGCTACGCCGACCTGCTCGATCCCAAGTGGCGCGGCAAAATCGTCAAGGGCCACCCGAGCTATTCCGGCGCGATCATGACCGCGACCTTCGTGCTGGCACGCGACCTCGGCTGGCCGTATCTGGAGAAGCTGTCGCAGCAGCGCGTGATGCAGGTGCAGTCGGCGGCCGATCCGCCGAAGAAGATTCTGCTCGGCGAGCGCGCGGTGATGGCCGATGGCAACGACTACAACCTCGTGCTGGCCAAGGATCAGGGCAAGCCGGTCGAGGTGGTCTATCCCGCCGAGGGCGCGCCGCTGATCATCGTCCGGAGCGGCATCTTCAAGAACGCGCCGAACCCGAATGCGGCGCGGCTGTTCCAGAGCTACTTCTTCAGCGCCGAGACGCAGCAGATGCTGGCCGACGAATTCGCGCACCGCTCGTTCCACGCCAAGGTGAAGGAGAAGGCCGGGCACGTGCCGCTCGACAAACTGAAAATGCTCAAGGCCGATCCGGCCCAGGTGCAGGTGCAGTCGGAGGAGATCAAGGCGAGGTACGCGAAGCTGTTCCGGGTGTAGGTCAAGCTCCGTAGGATGGGTAGAGCGAAGCGAAACCCATCGCTTGTTCAGGGGGCGAGATGATGGGTTTCGCTGCGCTCTACCCATCCTACAGATCCAAGGCTACTAGCGTCATTGCGAGCGAAGCGAAGCAATCCATCTTTCCGGATACGCGGAGAGGTGGATTGCTTCGCCGATTCAGCGCAAAATTGCTTTGCAATTTTGTCGCGAACTCCTCGCAATGACGCGGATAACGCTCGGACCGCCGGGCGGCGCAGTGAGGGGCTGCGGTCGGCTAACCTCCCACTTCCGCGCTGAGCATCGGCCCGAACAGCTCCCATCGCTCGCCCTTGAGTCGTCTGAGCTGCATCTGCTTGATCGGCGCGAAATCGATCGGGCTGGTGTTCATTGTGATGCCGGGCAGCAGGTTGGTGGTGCGGAAGGCCTTCAGGTTGGCGGCCTGCTTCATGACGTTGGCGCGCGTGAGATCGTCGCCGCACTGCTTAAGCACCTGAACCAGCGTCTGAGCCGCATTGTACCCTGTCACAATCAGGCTGTCGGCCCGATTGCCTTCGGGGAAATATTTGGAGAGATATTCGTCGAACGCCTTCATGCCGGGATCGTCCTTCCATTGCGGATCGAGCGGATCCATCAGGTAGGCCACCGAGATGATGCCTTGTGCGTTCTCGAAGCCGGCAGGCTGGATCACGGCGCCGAGCGAGGAACCTACCGAGTTGAGGATGTGCAGCGGTTTCCAACCGATCTCGGCCGCCTTCTTGATGGCCTGCGCCGCGAATTTCGGTGTGGCGATGTCGACGAATACGTCGGCATTCATCGATTTCATCTTGACGATGTGCGTGTCGATCGTCGGCTCGGCCACCTCATACGCATCCTCGATCACGATCATCGACGCCGCCTTGTCGCCGAGGCCGTCCTTCAGGCCCTTGAGATAGTCCTTTCCGTAATCGTCGTTCTGGTAGAGGACCGCGATCCTGCCGCCCGGCTTTTCCTTCAGGATGTGCTTGGCGTAGATCCGTCCCTCGCTCTGATAACTGGGCTGCCAGCCCATGGTCCATGGGAAGCTTTGCGGATCGTTCCACTTGGTGGCACCGGTCTGAATGAACAGCTGCGGCACCTTCTTCACGTTCATGTATTTCTGAATCGCGCCGTTGGATGCCGTGCCGAGAGAGGCGAAGATCAGCAAGACCTCGTCGCCTTCGACCAGCTTGCGCGCCTGCTCGACCGTCTTCGGCGGACTGTAGCTGTCGTCATAGGAGATGAAGTTGATCTTGCGGCCATTGATGCCGCCCTCGGCGTTGATCTTGCGGAAATAGGCCGCCTGGGCCCGGCCGCTGGTGCCGTAGGCGGATGCCGGCCCGCTATAGGGCATGATGTTGCCGATCTTGATTTCGGTATCGGTTACGCCGGTGTCGTATTTCTTCTGGGCGAATGCGCTGCCAGCACAGACAGCGAGAATGGTGATGGCGGTCGAAAGCGCCGCCATTCGTCGAGCGACGAAAGACATCTCGTTTCTCCCCATGCAGAAAAATGAATGTGTGTTTTATCGGAAGCCGCTTTCGGGTCCTTGCCGGCAGTGAACACCCGAGCCCAGGCGTTGTCGATCCCGGAAACACAACCTTGTGTGCGGTTCGCATCACGTCATCAGGTTCGTCAGCGTTGCTGACCGTAGTCTTCCGGGGCTTCCCGCGATCAGGCCGCGCGCATCGATCGTTGCGCGCGATAGGCCTGCGGCGATGTCAGCGTGAGCTTGCGGAAGGCCTTTCGAAAGCTGCTCTCGTCCTCATAGCCGGTGGCGCGGGCGATCGCCTTGATCGGCTGCGCCGTTGTTTCCAATAGCGTGCGGGCGTGCTCGACGCGGCGGCGCATGATGAAGGCCTGCGGCGGCTCGTGGGTCAGTTCGCGGAAGCGGCGGTTCAGTGTGCGTTCGCTGAGGCCGAGCGCATGCGCGAGGCCGCGCACCGTGATCGGGGTCTTGCCGGTGCGGCGCACCAGCATGTCCGCCTTGATCAGCAGCGGGTCCTGGCCGAGCATGTAGCCGAGCGGCATGAAGATCGCCTGGGTGCGCTGCGCGGTGTCGATCACCGCATAGTCGGCGCAAACCTTTGCGACCTCCGCGCCTTCGACGAGCTCGATCAGCCGCAGCAACAGATCGACCCACGACATCGGGCCAGCGGCGCAGACCAGGCGATCGGCCTGCGTGATCACGGCATCACCGGCGAGATCAACCTTGGGATGGCGGCGACGCAGCTCGCTCTGCAGCCACCACGTGATGGTGGCGCGGCGACCGTCGAGCAGGCCGGCATTGGCGAGCAGCAGCACGCCGCTGCAGAATGCGCCGATCAGCCGGCCGCTGGCATGCTGCTGGCGCAGCCAGGCGCCGGCACGGTCATATTGCGGTTGCAGGCGCTCGGCGGTGAGATGATCGACCAGGCTGCCCGGCACGATGATCGCGTCGCACGCCGTCCGCCTGCCCACCGCACCATCGACGGCGAGCAACTTGCCGCCGCCGGCGCGCACCGCCTTGCCGTCGAGCGAGAGCGTCTGCCAGCTGAAGCGCGCCTTGCCGCCGCGCAGCTGCATCACGTGGTTGGCGAGGGTGAGGATGTCGGCGATGCCGGCGACCGCCGATTGCATGCAGCCTTCCAGCGCGAGGATCGCAAGCTTCATGGGACCTCCGGAATTTGCCGTCATGCTAGCCGATCAGCGCAATCGGGCGGTGGCAGATATTGCCCGATCTCTGTCCGATCGGCCACTGCCTGATTTGGCCGTGCCGGTCCATCTTCGCTGCGTTGTCACACCCTCAGCAATGGAGAGAGACCATGCCTTGCGTCACCATTTCCACCGTCCGCGGCATCTTCGATGTCGCGCAGAAGCAGGCGCTGCTGGAGCGCGTCACCGACCTCATGGTCGAGATCGAGGCGCAGGGTAACCCGGACTTCCGCCGCAACGTCTGGGCCAAGATCGAGGAGGGCGAGCCGGCGAGCTGGTTGCTCGGCGGCATGATTCCGACGCCGGACATGATCGCCGGCACCTTCGGCGCGCTCGACGCCGGCGGACGGCGGCTCGCCAAGGCGAAGGTGTAACTGCCCTGCGTAGGATGGGTAGAGCGAAGCGAAACCCATCATCTCAAGGCTTGCACCGGTGCGATGGGTTTCGCTTCGCTCTACCCATCCTACGCACCGTTCTCACCCAAAAACAAAAGGCGCTTCCGGTGGAAGCGCCTTTCGCTTGTCGTCGGTGCCGTAAGATTTACAGCGAGTAGTACATCTCGAATTCCACCGGGTGCGGGGTCATTTCGAAACGCGCGACCTCGGTCATCTTCAGCTCGATATAGGCGTCGATGAAGTCGTCGTCGAACACGCCGCCGTTCTTGAGGAACGCGCGGTCCTTGTCGAGGCTCTCGAGCGCCTCGCGGAGCGAGCCGCAGACGGTCGGGATCTGCTTCAGCTCTTCCTTCGGCAGATCGTAGAGGTCCTTGTCCATCGCCGGACCCGGATCGATCTTGTTCTTGATGCCGTCAAGACCGGCCATCAGCATCGCGGCGAAGCCGAGATAGGGGTTGGCCATCGGGTCGGGGAAACGCACCTCGACGCGCTTGGCCTTCGGGTTCGCGGTGTAGGGGATGCGGCAGGCCGCCGAGCGGTTGCGCGCGGAATAGGCGAGCAGCACGGGGGCTTCATAGCCCGGCACCAGACGCTTGTAGGAGTTGGTCGACGGGTTGGTGAACGCGTTGATCGCCTTGGCGTGCTTGATGACGCCGCCGATGTAGTGCAGGCAGGTCTCCGACAGGTCGGCGTATTTGTTGCCGGCGAAGGTCGGCTTGCCGTCCTTCCAGATGGACTGATGCACGTGCATGCCCGAGCCGTTGTCGCCGTAGACCGGCTTTGGCATGAAGGTGGCGGTCTTGCCGTAGATGTGGGCGACCTGGTGGATGCAGTACTTGTAGATCTGCATATGGTCGGCCATCAGCGTCAGCGTGTCGAACTTCATGCCGAGCTCGTGCTGGGCCGAGGCCACCTCGTGGTGATGCTTTTCGACCTTGACGCCCATCTTGGCCATCGCGCCGAGCATCTCGGAGCGCATGTCCTGCACCGAGTCCTGCGGCGGCACCGGGAAGTAGCCGGCCTTGGTGCGGATGCGGTGGCCGAGGTTGCCGCCCTCATATTCGGTCGCCGAGTTGATCGGCAGCTCGGAGGAGTCGAGGCGGAAGCCGGTGTTGTAGGGTTCGGCCGAATAGCGCACGTCGTCGAACACGAAGAACTCGGCCTCGGGGCCGACGAACACGGTGTCGCCCACGCCCATCGACTTCACCATCGCCTCGGCCTTCTTGGCGATGCCGCGGGGGTCGCGGTTGTAGGGCTCGCCGGTGGTCGGCTCGAGCACGTCGCACGTGATGACCATGGTGGTCTCGGCGAAGAACGGGTCGATCGTCGCGGTGACCGGGTCGGGCATCAGGCACATGTCGGATTCATTGATCGCCTTCCAGCCGGCGATCGACGAGCCGTCGAACATCGTTCCCTCGGCGAAGATGTCATCGTCGATCATGCTGACGTCGAAGGTGACGTGCTGCCACTTGCCGCGCGGATCGGTGAAGCGCAGGTCGACGTATTTGACGTCGTTGTCCTTGATCGATTTCAGGACGTCTTTGGCGGTCTTCATGAATACCCCTTATGGATGTGCGGGTCGGTTTCCAGCGGAGAGCGACGTTATTCCCGCTTTTGGCGAGTTCGTGTGACTACACAAACGAAATCAGGCTGCCGAAGCAGCCTTTTTTCTCTTTTGCCGTCGGAAAATCCGGATAGCACCGCCCTTAAATAGCGTCCAGCCCGGATTCGCCGGTCCGGATGCGGATGGCTTCCTCGATGTTGGAGACGAAGATCTTGCCGTCACCGATCCGGCCGGTCTGCGCCGCGCGGCGGATCGCGTCGATCGCCTTCTCGACCAGGTCGTCGCCGATCACGATCTCGATCTTCACCTTGGGCAGGAAGTCGACGATGTATTCCGCACCGCGATAGAGTTCGGCATGGCCCTTCTGGCGGCCAAATCCCTTGGCCTCGGTGACGGTGATGCCTTGCAGTCCGACTTCCTGGAGCGCTTCTTTCACCTCGTCGAGCTTGAAGGGCTTGATGATGGCTTCAATCTTCTTCACTGAGCGCCTCCCGGGCATTGCAGATTGCAGGGTCGAGTTCGATGCGCGTGGGGCGCAGTCTGGTTGGTCTTAAGGCTTCCGGCCGGTGGCCGGAAACACGCGCAATGGTCGCATGAAGCGGCCTTGCGCGCGGCTTCCTCAAAAGCAGGGTCTATGCCAAGTTGTTAAGGTCCCCGATTTCAGAATGTTATCAGCCTTTTAACAGGCAATCGGCTGATATCGAACCACATGGGCTATGATATCCAAGCCTAATAAATAGGCAAATAGATCAATCCGTATGCAGTCGGCCAGTAGAAACCCCGCGAACGTCACAGGAATTGCCTCTCGAAAAGGCGAAGCGATTGAGGATTCGGCATGGACGTTCTGACCACGACCGAGATGGAGCGCGCTGACCGGCTGACCATCGCAGCCGGAACGCCGGGCTTCGCGCTGATGATGAGCGCGGGCCAGGCCGTCGCGGAAGCCGCGATGGACCTGGTCGAGGAGGGGCCGATCGTGGTGGTCGCCGGCCGCGGCAACAATGGCGGCGACGGCTTTGTCGCTGCCGCCGAGCTTGCCGCGCGCGGCCGCGAGGTCTCGGTGATCCTGCTCTGCGAGCGCGACAGCCTGCAAGGCGACGCGGCGCTGGCGGCGAAGGGCTGGAAATATCCGGTGCTGCCGTTTAACCCGCAGGCGCTCGGCAAGCCGGCGCTGATCGTCGACGCGCTGTTCGGTGCCGGCCTCAACCGGCCGGTAAAGGGCGATCCGCTGGAGATGATCGCCGCGATCAATGCCAACGGTACGCCGGTGCTGGCGGTCGACCTGCCGAGCGGCATCAACGGCACATCGGGCGCGGTGATGGGCGCGGCCGTGCAGGCCACCGAGACCGTCACCTTCTTCCGCAAGAAGCCCGCGCATCTGTTGCTGCCGGGCCGGATGTATTGCGGCCGGGTGCGCGTCGCCGACATCGGTATCGCCGCGCAGGTGCTCGACGAGATCAAGCCGCTGACCGCGGAGAATGCGCCGGAGGCCTGGCGATGGTCGTTTCCGGTACCGCGGATCGACGGCCACAAATACGCGCGGGGGCACGCCGTCGTGGTGTCGGGCGATCTCGCCTCGACCGGGGCGGCACGGCTCGCCGCGCGCGCGGCGCTGCGCGCCGGCGCCGGCCTCGTGACGCTGGCCTCGCCGCGTGATGCGCTTGCCGTCAACGCTGCGGCGCTGACCGCGGTGATGGTGCGCGCAGTCGACAACCCGATCCAGTTCGCCGAGCTGCTTGGCGACAAGCGCCTCAATGCCTGCGTGATCGGTCCGGGCGCCGGGGTCAGCGCGCGGACCCGTGACTTCGTCCACACCGCGCTGTCGGCGCAGCGGCATCTGGTGCTCGACGCCGACGCGCTGACCAGCTTTGCCGGCGCGCCGGACCGGCTGTTCGAGGCGATCAAGGCTAGCGACGGTCAGCAGGTGGTGCTGACGCCGCATGAGGGCGAGTTTCCGCGGCTGTTCAGCGATATTTCCAACAAGCATCCCGGCCGCTCCAAGCTCGAGCGCGTGCGCGCGGCGGCCGAGCGCTCCGGCGCGGTGGTGCTGCTGAAAGGCGCCGACACGGTGATCGCGTCTCCCGACGGCCGCGCCACCGTCGCCGCCAATGCGCCGCCGTGGCTCGCCACCGCCGGCGCCGGCGACGTGCTGTCGGGCATCATCGCGGGTTTCCTGGCGCAGGGCGCCGCGGCCTTCGAGGCCGCCAGCATCGGCGTCTGGATGCACGGCGAGAGCGCGAGCGAGGCGGGCCCCGGCCTGATCGCCGAAGATCTCACCGAAGTGCTGCCCGCCGTGTTCCGCCGCCTCTATGACGAGTTCGGGATTGAGTATTAGGCGGCTGGTGCTGGCCGACATGGATGTCGCCGCGCGCGCGCATCGCGCGGCATTCGATCAGGCGCTGCCGTGGCTCGCCGGCCTGCACACGCCCGACGGCATTGATCGGATGATCTGAACAACTGGTTAGATATTTGCGTTTCTGCGATCGGTCGAGCTGGCCTATACGATTCGAAACCGTCGCCTCTCGCCCGGAACAGTCAGATGAACGCACCGACCAGCCTGCTTTCGACCGCTTCACGGACCGCCGCCGCTCCGGCTCACGGGAGCGTCGACCCCGCGTCCTATCGCGCGGCGATGCGCCACCACGCCGGCGCGGTGACGATCCTGTCGGCGGGCGGGCCGGGCGACAGAACGGGGATGACGGCGACGTCGGTCTGTTCGCTGTCGGACACGCCGCCGCGGCTGATCGCCTGCGTCAACCTCTCGGCGAGCGCGCATGGCCTGATCCGGCGCACCGCCGCGTTCGGCGTCAACATGCTGCACGCCGACCAGGCCGAGCTGGCCAATGTGTTCGCCGGCCGCCGCGGCATCGAGCGGGACGATCGCTTTTCCGACGCCGACGGCTGGCTGTCGCTGGCCACGGGCGCGCCGATCCTTAAGGATGCGCTGATCGGGCTCGACTGCGAGCTGATCGACGAGCATGCGCACGACACGCATTCGATCTTCGTCGGCGCGGTCCGCGCGATGCATCTGCGTGAGGGGGAGACGCCGCTGATCTATTTTGGTGGCGCGTTCTGCGGGTTGGCCCGGCGGACCTAAGGGCGCGGCTTGAGGAATTTGTGAATCACTGATGTCAGCGCGCCGGCAGCCGGCGAGAACGATTGTCCGCGCAACGAGACGATGCAGACGGTGCGCTCCAGCGTCGGATTGACGATCGGTAGCGCCTGCATCGTCTTCCTGACCGGCCGCGGCAAGGCGACCTTCGGCAGGATGCCGACGCCGAGACCGGCGCCGGCCAGCGCGGCCAGCGTGTAGCTGTGCTCGACCTCGAACTTGATCTTCATCTGCAGATTGCGCGTGGCGAGCGCGCGCTCCAGCATCGAGCGCAGCGCCGCCGATTTTGAGTTGAGCAGGATCGGATAGGCGGACAGTTCGGTTAGGTCGACAGCGCTGCGCTTGCGAAACGGAAACGCTCTTGTCGCCAGCGCATAGATCGGGTCGTTGAACAGCGGCGCGAACTGAAACTCGGTCGAGCCGTCCGTCTCCGGCCCGATGCCGAAATCCGCCTCGCGCCGGCGCAGGCAGTCCAGCATGTCCTCGGCCGCAAGCTCGCGCAGATTGATGTTGATGCCGGGATAGCTCGCCTGGAAGGCGTGCAGCGCCTGCGGCAGAATGGTCGCGGCAATGGTCGGGACGCAGGCCAGCGACAGCGTGCCGCGCTGGATGTCGATGACCTCACGGATCTCGCGCAGGCCGTTCTCCCATTCGCCGAGCGCGCGCCGCGCATGCGTCAGCAGTTGCAGTCCCTCCGCGGTCAGCTCGACGCGCCGCGTCGTGCGATGAAACAGCGCGGCGCCGACCTGATCCTCCAGCAGCTTGATCTGCATGCTGACCGCGGATTGCGAGCGGTTGAGCTGCTCGGAGGCCTGGCGAAAGCTCTTGTTCTCCGCGACCGCGATGAACATGTGCAGCAGCTTGAAATTGATCTGCGACATCGTTTTGCCCTGCAGACGATTGTCCCGGAGAACTGAACAGTTCTTAAGATAATCTCGTTAGAAAGATCAGTGTCGGACATCTAGCATGATTGTTGTTGGCCGCGGGAGACGATCCTGCGGCGCGATGCAGAAAAGATGCTCCAATGTCCTTCACCGTCACCAAGCCGCGCACGCGCCGCGTCCAGCGTTCCGAACTCGCGGTTCCCGCGACCTCGACCCATTTCTTCGAACGCGCAGCGAGTAGCGCGGCCGATTTCATCTTCCTGGATCTGGAGGACGCGGTTGCGCCGCCGCGAAAGCCCGAGGCGCGCGAGATCGCGATCGAGGCGCTGAACCGGATCGACTGGGGCAACAAGACGCTGGCGGTGCGCATCAATGGCCTCGATACCGAATGGGCGCATCGCGACATCATCGAGATCGTCAGCCGCGCGCCGCGCCTCGACCTCGTCATGGTGCCGAAGGTCGGCACCGCGTTCGACGTCCGTTTCGTCGACGCGCTGCTGGCGGGGCTCGAGCGCGAGTTCCCGCGCGCAAGGCCGCTGGGCATCGAGATCCTGATCGAGACCACGCTTGGACTCGCCAATGTCGAGGACATCGTGCAGGCGTCGGAACGGCTGGAAGCGGTCATCTTCGGCATCGGCGATTACTCGATCGACCTGCGTACCTGCGGCGAGATCATCGGCGCCTCCGATCCGCGCTATGCCGTGCTCACCGATGCGGACGAGGGAGGCGCGCGCCGGATGCACTGGAACGACCAGTGGCACTTCGCGCTCGCCCGCATCGCCAATGCCTGCCGCGCCCACGGCCTGCGTGCCATCGACGGCCCCTATGCCAATTTCGGCGATGCCGCAGGCTTTCGCGCCAGTGCGGCGCGGGCGGCCGCGCTCGGCTTCGAGGGCAAATGGGCGATCCATCCCTCGCAGCTCGAAACCGCCAACGAGGTGTTCTCGCCGACCGCACGCGAGATCGGCTGGGCGCGCGAGATCACGGCCAAGATCCAGTCCGCCAGCGCCGGCGGCGACGGTGCCTACGGGCAGGACGGCGTGTTGATCGATCTTGCGGTGCTCAAGCGCGCGCAGGCGATCATCGACCGCCATGACGCAATTCAGGCGGCGGGCAGGCAAGGAGCGCGCGATGTCGCATGAGCCACCGCTGTCCGGAATTCGCGTGCTCGACATCGCGACCTTCGTGGCGGCGCCGTTCTGCGGGACGGTGCTGTCCGATTTCGGCGCCGAGGTGATCAAGATCGAGCAGCCAGGCACAGGGGATCCCTTGCGCCGGTTCGGCACGCCGAGCGAATGCGGCGACACCTATGTCTGGCTCAGCGAGGCCCGCAACAAGAAGTCGGTGACGCTCGATCTGCGCAGCGAGCGGGGCGCGGCGCTGTTTCGCGAGCTGGTCCGCCAATCCGACGTGGTGCTGGAGAACTTCCGGCCGGGCACGCTGGAGAAATGGGGGCTCGGCTTCGAGGCATTGCGCGAGATCAACCCAAAACTCGTGATGCTGCGCATCAGCGCCTATGGGCAGGACGGCCCTTTGCGTGACAAGCCGGGCTTTGCCCGGATCGCGCACGGCTTCAGCGGGCTCGCTTATCTTGCCGGCGAGGCCGGACGGGCGCCGGTGATGCCGGGATCGACCTCGCTCGCCGATTACATTTCCGGGCTATGGGGCGCGCTCGGCGTGCTGCTGGCGCTGCGCCATGCCGAAGCCACCGGACACGGGCAGGTGGTCGATATCGGGCTCTATGAATCGGTGTTTCGGCTGCTCGACGAGATGGCGACTGTGTTCGCCAAGACCGGCTTCGTCCGCGAACGCCTCGGTGCCGATACCGTCAATGTCGTGCCGCACAGCCATTACCAGACCGCCGACGGCAAATGGGTGGCGCTGGCCTGTTCGAGTGACAAGATGTTCGAGCGCCTGGCGCAGGCGATGCGGCGGCCGGATCTCGCGACCGACCCGCGCTATGCGGCCATGGCCGGCCGCCTGGCGCGGCGCGAGGAGGTCAACGGGATGGTCGCCGACTGGATCGGCTCCATGCCGCTGGAGACGGCGCTTGCCGAGTGCGAGCGCTACGACGTGCCCTGCGGGCCGATCTACAGCATCAGTGACATCTTCGCCGACCCGCAATACCGCGCCCGCGGCAACATCGCTGAGGTGCCCTCGCGCGCCGGGCCGATTGCGGTGCCGAGCGCGATCCCAAAAATGTCGCGCACGCCGCCGCAGTTCAAGCATGCCGGCGTCGCGCTCGGCGCGCACACCGACGAAGTCCTGACCTCACTTGCCGGCGCAACCGCGGCGGCGCTCGCCGCGCTGCGCAGCGACGGGGTGATCTGACATGCCCCAATTCTCCCGCGGCCACGAAGGAACCACGCCATGACCAGGCAGATGAAATTGATCGGCTTCCTGCAGGCCCAGAATTGCTCGAACTATCCCGCCTCCTGGCGCCATCCGGACTCGAAGCCGAACTGGTTCTCGCGCGACTATTATCAGGAGATCGGGCGCACGCTGGAGCACGGCAAGTTTCATCTCGCCTTCTTCGACGACCGGCTCGCGATCCCCGATCGCTTCGGCGACGATTTCCGTGAGACCATCCGCCACGGCGTGCGCGCGGCGAAGCTCGATCCCGTCTCGGTTGCGCTCACGATGGGATTGGCGACCGAGCGGCTTGGCATCGGCGTGACCTATTCGACCACCTATTACGAGCCGTTCCACGTCGCGCGGGTGTTCGCGACGATGGACCTGCTGCTGAACGGCCGCGCCGCCTGGAACGTGGTGACCTCGCTGAACGACTCCGAGGCGGCGAATTTCGGTGCCTCGCAGCATCTCAGCCACGATCTGCGCTACGACCGCGCGGACGAGTTCATGGAGGTCGTGCTCGGCCACTGGAACAGCTGGAAGGACGGCGCCGTCAGCTTCGACCGCGAGAGCGGGCTGTTCGCCGACCCGGCCAAGGTGCACCGGCTCGACCATCACGGGCAGTTCTTCCGCTCGCGCGGCCCGTTCACGGTGCCGCGCTCGCCGCAGGGCCATCCGGTGATCATTCAGGCCGGCCAGAGCGGCCGCGGCAAGACCTTCGCGGCGCGCTGGGGCGAATTGATCTTCGTGATCTATCCCAATCTCGACATCGCGAAGAAGCAGTATGCCGACTTGAAGGGGACGCTCGCCAAGACGGGCAGGGACATCAGCATCGCGCCGGCGGTCTATCCTGTCGTCGCCGAGACCCAGGCCGAGGCCGAGGACAAGTTCGCGGCGATCAGCCGGCTCGCCAAGCCGATCGATGCGCTGACGCTGTTGTCGGAGGTGTTGAACTACGATTTCGCGGCCAAGCCGATGGACGAGCCGTTCACGTCGGATGAGCTGGCCTCGATCAGCGGGCTGCAAGCAATCCGCGACCGCGTGATGAATCTCAGCGGCAAGCCCAATCCGACACCGCGGGACTTCGTGCAGTTCAGCGGGCGCGGGACGCTCGCTGAACTACCGACCTTCGTCGGCTCGCCCAAGGCGGTCGCCGATCAGATGGAGCGCTGGTTCTGCGAAGGCGGCTGCGACGGCTTTGTCGTCGCCGCCACCCATGTGCCCGGAACCTACCAGGACTTCGTGCGCCTCGTCGTGCCCGAGCTGCAACGGCGCGGCCTGTTCCAGCGCGAGTATCAGGGCGACACGTTGCGCGAGAACCTCGGCCTGCCGCGGCCGCAAGCCATGCATGCGAGCGCAGACGAGGAGGCGCGCGTCTCGACCGGATAGCGCGGGCACAAAAATCGGCGCGGACAACGATCAAAACAAAATCAAAATCAGGGAGGCTGAAGTGACCAAGGGCGTTAACGCGGGGGGCCGGCTCGACAGATTGCCGATCTCAAGGTTTCACTACCGGATCTTCGCGCTGATCGGAGCCGGGCTGTTCGTCGACGGCTTCGAGATCTTCCTCGCCGGCAGCATTCTCGGCGCACTGGTTCAGTCCGGCTATTCGGACCTCGCGCAGAATGCGCGCTTCATCTCGGCGACCTTTGTAGGGATGCTGATCGGTGCCTGGCTGGCGGGCGTCGCCGGCGACCGCTTCGGCCGCAAGTTCGCCTATCAGGCCAACCTCCTGATCTTCGGCCTCAGCGCGCTGGCGGCAACGCTCGCGCCGTCGATGAGCTGGCTGATCGGGGCCCGCTTCGTGATGGGCCTCGGGCTCGGCGCCGAGATCGTCGTCGGCTATGTCGTGCTCAGCGAATTCATCCCGCCGCAGCAGCGCGGCCGCTGGGGCGCGGCGCTCGCGACCTGCACCAATGGTGCGCTGTTCGTCGCGACGCTGGTCGGCTGGGTCGTCATTCCGCACCTCGGCTGGCGCTGGATGTTTGCGCTGTGCGGCATTGGCGCGATGATCGTCTGGTTCCTGCGGCGCTCGCTGCCGGAATCGCCACGTTGGCTCGAGACGCAGGGCAAGAGCGCCGAGGCGGAGGCGGTGCTGGCGGCGATCGAGCAGGAGGTCGGCAAGGGTAGGACCCTGCCGACCCCGGCCTATCAGCCGGCGCCGGTACAGCCGGACGTTCGCTTTACGCGCCTGTTCTCGCGCGCACTGATCGCGCGGACCACCGTCGGCTGCCTGATCCTGATCGGGCTCAACACCGCGGTCTACGGCTTCATCGCCTGGATCCCGACCTTCTTCGTCAAGCAGGGCATCAACCTGTCGTCATCGCTCGGCTACACCATGCTGATGACGCTCGGCAGCCCGCTCGGCACGCTGTCGGGCATGTGGATCGGCGAGAAGATCGACCGCAAGCCGTCGCTGATCGTGCTGTCGCTCGCCGCGGCCGGGCTCGGGCTGATCTATCCGATGTTCATCAACCCGGTCGCCTTCGTCGTGATCGGCTTCCTGCTCGTGTTCACGGTGGCGGTGATGCTGGCGCTGGCCTGGGGGCTTTACATCCCCGAACTGTTCCCGACCGAGCTCAGGATGCGCGGATCCGGCATCTGCAACACCGCCGGTCGCCTGATGTCGATCGTGACGCCGTTCATCGTGGTCGAGCTGTTCATCAGGTTCGGCGTCACCGGCGTCGTCTCTGTGGTGGCCGGGCTCCTGGTGGTGCAGGCGATCGCGGTTGCGGTGCTCGGCATCGAGACCCGCAAGCGTCCGCTGGAGGCATTGCGGCCGGAGGCGATGGACAGCGAAGCGTCATCGGCGCAGGCGCGCGGCAAGCTGCAACCGAGCCCCGGCGGGATTGCCGGAGGCGGGGAGTAGGCGTCGGGCCAAAGGCCCCGGTCGAAAACGGCCGCGTTACAGCGCCCGCACTGTGCTCAGATGCGGGCGCTCGACGCTGACCTCAGGTCGATTTCATTCCGCTGCTGAAATCAGCGCGGTTTGGCTCACCCGCGTCTCGCCCTTGAGATTGTCGACGGTGACGTGTGTGTCGTACCAGGTCAGCCGCGGCCGGACTCCGAACCGTCCGGTGAGCTCGACGATCTTGGCCTCGGTAAACCATGCCTCGGCCGCCTCTCGGCTCTCCCAGAGATAGACGCCGCCGGTACCGGCCTCTCCATTGAGATAGTCTTTGCGGATCAGCCCCTTTGTTGCGAGCTTTCGGTAAATGGGGGCGGTGCCCATGCCACCCCTGATGGCCTGTTCTTCAGTTCGTTTCGGAAGGTCGAATTGAACGACGACGATACACTGTGCCATCCCTGTTCTCCGATCTGAGCCACATGGTGCCAGATTCGCTCGGCGGCACGCCGATCAACTCCGACACTACAGGATTTATCCGACGCTTGTCCCGAATTGACGGGTTCCGTTTCGCGATTTCGATGCGAATTGATGTGATCGCCATGGGCTCGACGACATCAGGCCGTTGGGTAGGCCAGAAGGTGGGCGGGGCGCTGCTGTTGACCTCATGTCGCGTTTTAACGAGACTGTTGCTGGACGCCCCGCGATGGCGGGGCTAGGGCCCTCAACATTCTCTCGGATCCTCCAGAAACCTCTCGTGAGTGGCAGGCAGAACAATTTCCTCGCTCAGGCGCTGCAACAAGGCGCCTTGGCGTTGCGGGCGCAGCAGTTTGCTCAGGCCGAGCAGATTGCGACGAACCTCCTGAAATCAAACCGCACGGACAGACACGCCGCGCTTCTTCTGGCGCATGCCCTGATGGGGCAGAACCGGGGCGGCGAGGCGATCGCAACGCTCGAGCGGGTTGCGCGTCGCACCGACGATGGAGAGGTCGAGACTTTGCTCGGCGCGCTGATGTGCGGCGCGGGCCGCGTCGCCGACGGCATCGCACAGCTTCGGCGCACGGCGGCACGCCGCCCGCCATATTTTCCGTCCTTTCAGGAACTCGCCGGGCAGCTTGCCAAGGCCGGTCAACACGACGAAGCGATCAGCACGATCGAGGCCGGTCTCGCGCTGGCCCCTGAGAGCGCCGACCTGAAGCTCGCTCTCGGGCGCCTGTTGCAGGAGACCAATGACGTCGCGCGGGCTGCAAGCGTCCTGACGGCGGCACGTGATGCTGCGCCGGGACGCCCCGACATTCTCAACCAGCTCGGGCGGGTCCTGATCCTCCGTGGCGACTACGCCGCAGCCGCGGATGCGTTCCGCCGCGTGCTCGCGCAATACCCGGATGATCGCTCAACCCGCGCCCACCTCGCCACCTGCCTTTTCGAGCAGGGGGAGCGCGATGCTGCCGAGGCAGCGCTGCGCTCGGTGATGCGCGGTCAGCCCCAGCTGTTTGGACGCGCGGCATTCGTCATGGCCTCGGGATCTCATGGCCGCTTCTTCTTCTCCCAGAGCGCCGCTGCGAAGTTCCTCGGCGGGGACTGAGTCGTTCGTGAAGAACTGGCGCCGGCGCCCGGCTTAAGCGGTGTTTCGAGCCGGGACGGTCTCGAAGAAGGCTCGG
>NZ_JAUMTJ010000034.1:0-99328 GCF_032654765.1 Bradyrhizobium sp. 33ap4
AACGGCCCGGAATTACCGGGCCGTCGTCACTCTCGCTGCCATTGTTCTATGGATGCGCTAGTGTCCACACCACCTAGCGCTTGAACCGGCGAGCCGGCCAAGCCGCTGCGCACCGGGTATGCTGAACGGTCCGTTAACACGACCGTTCAAATTGCGCGGTGGCCTCAACGGCATTTTCCATTTCTTTCCGCTAGCGTTGCCCTGACGAACGCAAGGCCAATCAGCTTCGCGGAGTGGGGAAACAGGGACGTGGCCGATATTGCTGACCGGGCAATGATCCACCGTGCATCGCGCAAGGATGCCACGGACGATCGCACCTTGCCGCCGCTGTCGGCCGCGCCGCTCAATGCATGGCGCGCGCTTGCCGCGCGCGCGATCGAGGCCAATGGCTACTATCAGGCGGACTGGGAATTGGCGGTCGATGCCTCCGCGCGCGGCCGCACCGGCGCGGCGCTGCTCAGTGCCGCCGGCGATGCCGGGCAACTGATCGGGCTGTTGCCGGTCGTTCCGATGCGGCGGATCTACCGGATTCCCCTGCCCGCTTTGGTCGGCGCCGAACCTTATGGCACGCTGTGCACGCCGCTGCTCGACCGCGACGCCGCCGAGGAAGCGGTCGACAAGATGCTGCGGCAGGCGCGCAATGCGGGCGCGCATGCGCTGATCCTGCGCACCATGTCGCTCGAGGGGCCGGCCATGGCGGCGATCCGCGCGGTGCTGGCACGAGACGGGTTGCAGCCGCGAATAGTGAGCGCCTACCAGCGCGCCCAGCTGGATGCGACGCGCGATGCCGACGAATTGTTGCGCGACGCGCTGGGGCCCAAGAAGCTGAAGGAGCTGCGCCGCCAGCATCATCGCCTGTCCGACCACGGCGCGGTGCGCTTCGATGTCGCCTGCACGCCGCGCGAGGTTGCGACGGCGCTCGAGACTTTCCTTGTCCTCGAAGCCGGTGGCTGGAAGGGAAAGCGCGGCACGGCGCTGAGCCAGCATGCCGGCGATGCAGCCTTCATCCGCCGCGCGACGTCGGCAATGGCCGAAGCCGGCCGCTGCGAGATCATCACGCTGCATGCGGGCGACACGCCGGTCGCGGGCGGCATCGTGGTGCGTCACCAGGACCGCGCCTTCTTCTTCAAGATCGGCGTCGATGAGCGCTTTGCGAAACATTCGCCCGGCACGCAGTTGACGCTGGAGCTGACGCGCCATCTCTGCGCCGATCCCGCGATCAATTCGG
Source organism: Bradyrhizobium sp. 33ap4 (assembly GCF_032654765.1). Classification (NCBI taxonomy): domain Bacteria; kingdom Pseudomonadati; phylum Pseudomonadota; class Alphaproteobacteria; order Hyphomicrobiales; family Nitrobacteraceae; genus Bradyrhizobium; species Bradyrhizobium sp. 33ap4. The sequence continues at coordinate 1,229 of NZ_JAUMTJ010000034.1, forward strand.
CCGATTCCACCGCGGCGCCCGGCCACCCCATGATCGACCCGATCTGGCGCGGCCGCTTCGCGATCGGCGACGTCTTGCTGCCGCTGCGGCGCCGCGATCCGCTGGTGCCGGCCATTCACGCCGCGCTGACCCTGAACAACTTCGCCTACGAAGCGGCGCGCGGCGCCGTCCGCTTCATCCGCAGCCGGCGCGGCAAGCCCGGATAATGCGGTTTACCCTTTCGTAGGCATGCAGACACATCGGGAAACAAGTGACTGCTGCCGTCAGGTTGGTGTCAGCTGGCCCGACTAGCGTTGCGGCGCGCTGGTTCTCAGACGGCGCGCGCCCTTGCTTCGAAAGCCTCATCTGATGGAAACATCGGATGGGGCTTTTTGCCGGCGCTCGCGACATCCTGACGGCAAACGAAAAGGCCGCCTCAACCGGCGGCCTCTCTGTCTCGCGCTCGGCGCATCATTGGGAAACGCGGCGCGACCAGCGCCTCCCCTTACTGCAACGGCGAGTGCGGTGCCGGCAGCATGATGGTCGAGTGCATCTCCTCGAGCACCTGCGTGCCCTTGCTCAAAAATTCCAGCCAGGCCGGATCCTTCATCGCGTTGCCGCGTGCGGCGGCGCGGGCGTTGAGATCGGGATAGGCCCAGATGTGGCAGACTTCGTTGGGCTGCCCGGCCTCGGTGGTCCAGAGGCCGACGATCTTGGAGTATTTCTCGCGCTCCGGCATCACGCCGGTGATCAGATCGAGCCATTGCTTGGCGCCGCCGACCGGCTTGGCACGATAGTTGCGGAATTCGTAGATGTTGCCTGATGTCGCCGGCGCCACCGGCGGGATGATTGGATTGAGCAGCCGCACCTCCTGCCGCACCAGCAGCGGACGGATCACCGGAATATACTCGCCGGTCCAGCGCGGGTTCTTGGCGAGCTCGGCGCGCAGCCGCGTCCGCTCGTTGAGATCGGCGTAGCTCCACATGTGCATGACCTGATTGAGCGGACCGATCTCCGTGATCCAGTAGCCTTCCAGCTTGCCGAAATTGTCGGCGCGGATATCGCGCGAGATCGTGCTCGCCGCCTTCACCATCTCGCCGACGGCGCCTGGACGGACCGTATAGGTGCGCAGCTCATAGATCATGGTGGTCTCCCCTGATTGTTTCCGATGGATGATGTGGGCAAACGAAAAAGCCCGGCATGAGCCGGGCTTTCGATAGGGATTGTGGACTACTCCGCAGCCTCTGTGTTGATCTCGGCCGAGACCTGGCGGATGGCGCGGGCGAGCTGCTCGGCCGGCTGGGCGCCGGACACCGCGTATTTCTGCGCGAACACGAAGGTCGGCACGCCGGAAATACCCTTCTCGGCGGCCTCCTGGGCCTGCGCCGAGACCAGGGCGACATCCTCGTCGGTGGCAAGACGCTTGCGCACGTCGTCGACATCGAGCCCGACATCGCTTGCCGCCTGCACCAGCACGTTGCTGTCGGTGAGATCGCCGCCGTCGCGGAAATACAGCTCCATCAGCCGCTGCTTCATCTCGGCCGCCTTGCCCCTGGCCTCGGCCCAGTGGATCAGGCGATGGCAGTCGATCGTGTTGGGCTGCCGCTTGACGAGCTCGGGATGGTAGGTGAGCCCCTCCTCATTGGCGGCGGCGACCACGCGGCCGGCAATGCCCTTGTAGGCCTCGACCGAGCCGAACTTGGCGGTGAGATATTCCTCGCGGCTGATGCCTTCGCGCGGCACCCAGTTGTTGAGGAAGAACGGCCGCCAATGCACCTCGACCGGTACATCGGGCACCAGCTTGAGCGCATCCTCGATCCGATGCTTGCCGATATAGCACCAGGGGCAAACGACATCGGAGACGATGTCGAGGCGAAGTGGCTTCAGATCGCTCATGGCGGGTTCCCGGCAGAAATGGAACCCCAAAGGTAGGCCGAAAGCGCTCCGAGACAAGCCGCTATTTCATACTGGCTGCCATCTGCCGCATCCGCTCGGCGGTCAGCTCATCGGCCGGGAAGAAGGTCTCCAGCGCCAGTTCCTGCAGCGTGATGTCGACCGGCGTGCCGAACACCATGGTGGTCGAGATGAAGCTCAGGATCTCGCCATTGAGGCGGAGCTTGAAGGGGAGCGCGACGTTGTTGTCGGTGGTGATCGGGGCCGACCGCGCCGGGATCGGATAGGACTTGAGGTCCTGATAGAGCTTGAGCAGCTCCGGATCGGCCGTTGCCTCGCATTGCCGATGCAGCCGCTCCAGAAGATGCGCGGCCCATTCCGCGAGGTTCACGGTGCGCGGGGCGAGGCCCTCGGGGTGGAAGGCAAGCCGCAGGATGTTGAAGGGCTGGCCGAGCAGCCGCTGCGGCACGCCCTCGAGCAGCGGCGCCACCATGCGATTCGCGGAGACCAGATTCCAGTGCCGGTCATAGGCCAGCGCCGGATTGGGCTCGTGCGCCTTCAGCACCAGGTTGATGGCCTCGCGCGCCGATTTCAGCGCCGGATCATCCAGCGAGCGTTGCGGGAATGCGGGCGCGAAACCCGCGGCGACCAGCAGCACGTTGCGTTCGCGTAGGGGCACGTCGAGGCGCTCCGCCAGTTTGAGGACCATGTCACGCGACGGTGCCGAGCGGCCGGTCTCGACGAAGCTCAAATGCCGCGCCGAGATCTCGGCATCGACGGCAAGGTCGAGCTGGCTGAGATGACGGCGCTGCCGCCACTCGCGCAGGTGTTCGCCGATCGGAACGGGTTTTGCGGGCTCGGCCCGCGCCATGGATGCATGTGCGTTCATGATGCGAAACCTACCATGCGGAATTCGCCCGTTCCATTACGCCTGAGGTAATCGAATTGGCGCGCTGGCCGGCTCATCCTCCACGGCACAGGAGATGACCATGCTGATGCTATCCCTTGTCCGCGCCCTCGCCGTCCTGCTGCCGTGGCTGGTCCATCTGGCCACCTGGCTGCTGGCGCGCTCGCTCAACATGCCGCAGCCGCTCGTGCACGCGACCGGCGTGTTCGTGTTCGCGCACGTCTATGCGGCCGAGATGAGGGTCGGCAAGGCGCTGTGTCCGCTCCGGCTGTGGCGTCAGCTGCAGTCGCTGTTCCGCTGACCACCCCATCCCAACCCGAGGAGACACTGCCATGATCCATTCGTCCCAGCTGCTGCGCCACGCCTTGCTTGCCGACGCCGTCTTCAGCGGCGTATCCGCCATAGCCATGGTGCTCGACGCCGGCGCGCTGGCATCGCTGCTCGGCCTGCCGGAAGCGCTGCTGCGCGAGACCGGGCTGTTCCTGATCGCCTATACCGCGCTGGTCGGCTGGCTCGGCACGCGCATGTCGGTGCCGAAGCTGCTGGTGATGCTGGTGGTCGTCGGCAACGCGGCCTGGACGCTCGCCAGCATCGCGCTGCTGCTGTCGGGCGCGGTGTCGCCGAACCTCTTCGGGACCCTCGTGATCCTGGCCCAGGCGATCGCCACCGGCGTGTTCGCCGAGCTGCAATATGTCGGGCTGCGCCGCAGCGGCGAGACGGTCGCGGCGTAAATCGAATGCCGGATGTGACGAGCGGCCGTCGCGGCAAACGCGGCGGCCGTTTCCGTCAGCTCAGCACGACCGCGACGATCATACCGGCAAAGGTCAGCGCCAGGCCGATGATCAGCATCGGCACCAGACTGCTGCCGGCAAACGGATCGGCCTGATCCTGATGAAACCACGCGCCGTCGATGGCACGCGCGATCGCTTTCGCTCTGTTCCTCATTGCACTGCTCCTGCTTCGCTTCGCCTGTAACGCTCGCCGACCGCCAGCATCACGCCCTGTCCGCCGGCGACGCCCATCTCGAGGCTCGAGGCGATGCGCCGCGCGCGATCGATGAAATGCGCCGCCGCGTCAGGCGGGCACAGCTCGGCCGCGGTCGCCTCGAACAGTTCGAGCCAGCGGTCGAAATGCGCGGCGTCGATCGGCAGCGGCATATGCTTGACCATCGGCGTGCCGTGATAGCGCCCGGTCATCAGCGCAACCGAAGACCAGAACGCGCACATCTGCGCCAGATGCGGCTCCCAATTGCTGATCCTGGTCTCGAACACCGGTCCGATCATCGGGTCCTTGCGGACCTTGGCGTAGAAGGCATGCACCAGCTGCTCGATCATGGCCTCGGTGATCCCGGTCCGCGCGACAATCCCGGCGGTGATCTGCTCGCGGCGCTCTGCTGCTGTCATGGCATACACCCTAAATAGGCATTTCAAATGCCTATTTAGCCTGCTATAGCTGATCCGCCAAGTGCTGATTTCGAAGGGCTTCCATGCGCCTGACATCGTTCACGGATTTTGCGCTCCGCGCCCTGATGCGGCTGGCCGGCGAGCCGGACCGATCGTTTGCGACCAGCGAGATCGCGGCCGAGTTCGACATTTCCCGCAATCACCTTGCCAAGGTGGTGCGCGACCTTGCCGACGCCGGCTTCATTGCCACCCAGCGCGGCGCGGGCGGCGGGTTCTCGCTGGCGCGGCCGGCGGAGACCATCACTCTCGGCCAGGTGGTGCGTGCGCTGGAAGGCGACAGCGCGCTGGTCGAATGTTTCAGGGATGATGGCGGAGATTGCCTGCTGCTGCCGCGCTGCCGGCTGAAGGCGAAGCTCGCGGCGGCGCGAGAGGCCTTCATGCGCGAGCTCGACGGTACGACGCTCGCCGAATGCGCCTACCTGCCGCGTCCCGTCCGCCATCCCGCGAGGGCATCATGACGACGATCACATTCTCGGACGGCGCGTTCGAGGTCGACGCCAACATCGTCGCCGAAGGCCTCGGCATCGCGGTTCCGCTGCTGCAGGCCGGGATGCGCTCGGGCGCAATCACGACGCGCTCGGAGCGCGGGCTCGACGCCGATCAGGGGCGCCATCGCCTCACATTCTTCTCGGGGAGCAAGCGTTTCCGTCTCGTTATCGACGAGCACGGCACGATCATCCAGCGCTCGACGCTGGATTTCGGCAATTCCCCGTTGCCACGCGCGGCGCACCGGCCGAGCGGCTAGAGAGACCTCGTCCCGGATATCAGGCGTTCAGCGCCCGAGCGGTGCCGCGCTTCGACGAGGCAGCCTTCTTGCCCGCCGTGTTGATCAGGCTATGGCCATTGAGGTGACTGCCGTTCAGCGCCGTGCCGTTGGCGAGCTTGCCGATTGCTTTGGCAGCCTTCTTCGCCTTCCGCTGTCTGGCCCGCTCCTCGGCGAGCTTCTCGGCCTTGCGCTGTGCCTTCCGCTCGGCTCTTTCCTTCAGCCGCACCCGCTCCGCCCTCGCCTCCGCGCGCTTCTTCTTGCGCTTCTTCTCGCAGGCATCGCACTTGCAGCCGATCGGCTTCAGATAGGCTTTGAAATAGTCGGTTCCGTAGTCGTAATTGATTTCGTCGCCCGGCTCGATGTCCTTGATGGCGCGGATGAACACCTTGCGCTTGCGTGGGCGAACGTCGGATTCCGCGTTCGGCCTGCAGGCATGGTTGATGTAGCGGGCGACGTTTTCGCGGATCGAGCCGTCGATGGTCCAGCGGTTGGTGAGCTCGAACAGATATTTGTTCTCGATCGCGTCCTCATCCTTCTTCTTCGAGTCGAGCAACGGCCCGAAATAACGGATGATCTTGGTGCCTTTCTTGATCGGCTTGGTGGCGAAAAGGCCAAGACCGGTACGGGAACGGCCGACGCGATAGGGCTTGTTGGATGATATCGTGGGCATGACGATCGAGGTTACGGCACGCAGGTGCACGCGACAGAAGTTGCGAAGCCGCCCTTCTAGGACGATTCCGCGCGCCTGTCAGGTGTTTCCCGCATGTCTATTGAACCTTCCCCAGATTGCATATGTCAGAGACAAAGTAACGTCCGGATCGCAGGTTTCCCCCGATGAAATACCTTGCTTTTGCAACAGTCTTTATGACGGCTGCCGGCGCAAGTCCCGGCCATGCCGGCTCTGTGGCGATCAGCAGCAGCTACTCATCGACCGCGCCGAAGGCCTGCCGCATGATCGGCAAGCCCAGCGAAGAGGACGGCAGCACCACCAGGGTCTGTCCGGGAAAATCCGGGCTTGTGGTGCTGATCAACGAGGGCGACCTGCGCGAAGTGGTCTCGGTCGGCCGAAACCGCGAGGCAGCAGCCAGGGAACCGGCCGCGCGGGCCTGGTTCGGCCCGTTCAGTTCGACCGGCGACAGGGTCGAATGGCGTGCAGCCGGCGGCAAACCGTTTGCGATCATCAGCGCTGGCAGATCGCCGACAACAGCGAACTGGACAAGCGCGGCGGTCCTGTCTCGCGGGCAATGCTCGCCGTGACCCGGCTGCCGCCGGGCGATGTCTGTCATGTCGCCTATGTCGACGTCGCGGCCAATCCCAACGCCAACGAGTTGGCGCGGCAGGCTGCCGATGATTTCGCCCGCGATTTCAAATGCGGCACGGATACGGTGAAGACGATCGGACAGAGCGGCCGGACCACGTCGCTTGTGAGGCGCTAGTGTGCTGAATGCGAAGTTCGTGCGATTTCGCGGCAGCCACTTTCACGAACTTCGCATTCATAAAGCACACTAGAATCATAAGTTTGCTAGTGTCCTTATCGAATCCGAAGTTCGCTCCGAAGGTACGGCAAATGATGCGAACTTCGGATTCGGGACACTAGCCCAGGGGCAGCACTGGTTATTGCCGCGCCGAGCGGCCCGCGGACAATCGCAGCATCGCGGTCAATAGCGTTTCCGCGGATGTGCCCTCGGGCGACCGATCCAGAATCGTCTTGAGGCGTCCGTCGAGCAGCAGCATGGTGAAACCATGCACCAGCGACCAGGCCGACGCGATCGCGGCGGCCTGATCCAGCGTAAGCTGCTCCTTGGAAATCTGCTCGTGCCGGCTAGCGCCGACGCCGCGGGTCAGCCCTGCGAACGAAGCCTCGGACGCCTCGTGCAGCGACGGGCGCGAGTGATCAAGCCGCTCGCTGCGGAACATCAGCCCGTACATGCCGGGATGTGCCTGGGCATAGGCAACATAAGCCTTGGCGCTCGCCACGCCCTTCTCGGGCGTCGTGGCCGCCGAAGCGTCCGCAGCCGCCATTGCCAGGCCGAATTGCCGGAAACCGATCGCCGCGAGTTCGCTGAGCAAACCGGTTAGATCGCCGAAATGATGCGTCGGGGCGGCGTGCGATACGCCGGCCTCGCGCGCCACCGCACGCAATGTCAGCCCCGCCAATCCATCACGCTCGAGCACGCGCTCGGCGGCCTTCAACAGTGCCTCATGCAGATCGCCGTGATGATACGGCGTGTCGTTGGCGCGGCGCCGTTGGACCGGACGAGCTGCCGTAGTCCGCGCAACCCGGCGGGTCGGAGCCTGTGCCGGAGTCGCCTTGTTTTCTTTGGAGATTCTTGCCATGCGGCCTTATAGGTCGCAATTTTTACACTGTAAAGATTTTGCTTGACGATCGGCGGCGTCATCCTTACTGATATCTTTACGATGTAAAGATCATAATGCAGGGAGATGCGGAATGCTCGACCAGGTCACATCCAACGCGGCGCGCACCAATCTGGCGCCCATCCCATTCGAAGCCGACGCGCCGTTCCTGAAGATCTCGGGCGAATTGCCGCGCGAGCTGAACGGCACGCTCTATCGCAACGGCCCCAATCCGCAGTTCGAGGCGCCGGGTGCGCACTGGTTCGTCGGCGACGGCATGCTGCACGCCTTCCATCTCGAGAACGGCCGCGCCAGCTACCGCAACCGCTGGGTCCGTACGCCGAAATGGCAGGCCGAGCACGATGCCGGTCGCGCGCTGTTCGGCGGCTTCGGCCGCAAGATGCCGGATGCGCCGGCCACCACAACGACGGACGGCGGCGTCGCCAACACCAACATCATCTTCCATGGCGGCCGCCTGCTCGCGCTCGAGGAAGGCCATCTGCCGACCGAGATCGAACCCGGCACGCTCAATCGCCTCGGCTATTGCGACTACAAGGGCGCGATCACAGGCCCCTTCACCGCCCATCCGAAGATCGATCCGGCGACCGGCGAAATGGTGTTCTTCGGCTACAACGCCGCGGGTCCGCTGACGCCGGCGCTGTCGTTCGGCGCGGTGAGCTCGTCCGGCGTGGTGACGCGGTTCGAACGCTTCGAGGCGCCCTATGCCAGCATGGTGCACGACTTCATCGTCACCGAGAATCATGTGCTGTTTCCGATCCTGCCGATCACCGGCAGCATGCAGCGCGCGATGCGCGGACAGGCGCCCTACGCCTGGGAGCCGGAGAAAGGCGCCTATGTCGGCGTCATGAGGCGCAGCGGCGCGTCAAAGGACATCGTCTGGTTCCGCGCCGAGACCTGCTACGTTTTCCACGTGATGAACGCGTGGGAAGACGGCAACCGCATCATCGCCGACGTGATGCAGTTCGAGGAAGCGCCGCTGTTCAATCATCCCGACGGCTCGCCGACCGATCCGCAGAAGAACCGCGCGCGCTATTGCCGCTGGACCTTCGACCTCTCCGGCAACACCGACCGCTTCACGCAAACCTATCTCGACGACCTCACCGGCGAATTCCCCCGCGTCGACGATCGCCGCGCCGGATTTGCCAGCAATCACGGCTGGTACGCCTGCGCCAACCCCGATCTGCCGATGTTCGGCGCGCTGTCGGGCATCGTACATGTCGACGGCCGTGGCAAGCGGCTCGGCCACTATCTGCTGCCCGCCGGCGATACGATCTCCGAGCCTGTGTTCGTCGAGCGCAGCGCTGACGCCGCAGAAGGCGACGGCTGGCTGCTCGCGGTGGTCTGGCGCGCCCGCGAAAACCGCAGCGACCTCGCCGTGTTCAACGCGCAAGATGTTGAAGCGGGCCCGACCGCGCTGGTCCATCTCGGCCACCGCGTGCCGGATGGATTCCACGGCAATTGGGTGGGGGCGGAGTAGCCAACGACCACTCCGGACGTCAGTGCGCCAGCCTCTCCACGCGTCATGCCCGGGCTTGTCCCGGGCATCCACGTCTTTGTCGCCGCTGACCGAAAACGAGCGGTCGCCACTTTATGTTATTGGCAAATCTTGGATTTTTCTGCCACCTCACGATTTTGACACTGTAAAGATTTCGCTTGACGCCTCCGTTGCCCACCATTAGTATATCTTTACACTGTAAAGATAAAGCCGATGAGGCTCACCATGACGATCTTCCTGATCCTCGCTCCCTACGGCGCCTTCGCCATGCTGATGCTGGTGACCTCGGCCACGGTGAGCCTGCTCAGTGCCGCCCTGATCTGCCTCGCTGCCATCGCGTTCGATGTCGCGCGCGGCCGCAGCATCAAGATCCTCGGCGTCGGTTCGGTCGTCATCTTCGCCGCGATCGGCTCCTACCTCACCTTCGTCGATGCGACGCTGAGCAACACCGCGGTGAAGATCGCAGTCGATGCCGGCATCCTGCTGGTGTCGCTCGGCTCGATCATGATCGGCCGTCCCTTCACGCGGCAATATGCGCTGGAGCAGGTCGATGCCGAGACCGCGAAGCTGCCCGGCTTCCTCCATGCCAACTACCTTATCACCGGAGCCTGGACCGTCGCGATGCTGCTCATGCTGATCGGCAACGTTGCGGTGCTATACGTGCCGGCGCTGCCGCTGTGGACCGGCCTCTTGATCGCCTTCGCCGCACGCAATGCCGCGGTCGGCTTTACCCACTGGTATCCGCACTATCGCGCGGTCAAGGACGCGACGCCGCCGGCCGGCGCGCTGCCCTCACGCTAGACGCTGCCATCATCACAACCATTATCCCGAGGAAACGGAAACCACGATGAAGAGCGTATTTGCCAGGCTTGCGAGCGACTTCCTCTCCACCATCGTCTTCCTGGTGGTCTATTTCGCCACCGACAATGTCCTGATCGCCACCGGCGTTGCGATCGCGGGCGCGATCGCCCAAGTGGTCTATGCGCGCGTCAAGGGACAGGCGCTCGGCTACATGACCTGGGCGAGCCTTGGGCTGGTGATCGTGCTCGGCGGCGCGACGCTTTTCACCAACGATCCGCGCTTCGTGCTGGCGAAGCCGGCCATCGGCCACATCGCGATTGGCGCGATCATGCTCAAGCGCGGCTGGATGCTGCGCTATCTGCCGCCGATCGTGACCGAGACGATTCCGGAATACGCCACCCTCGCCGGCTACGCTTGGGCCGGGCTGATGTTCATCCTCGCCGCCGGCACCATTGCGATCGCGGCGACCGGCGACATGAAGCTGTGGGCATTCTACGTGTCGGTGGTGCTGGTCGGCGCCAAGATCGCCGCCTTCGCGATCCAGTATGTCGCCTTCCGCGTCCTGGTCGGAAGCCGGCTGCGCGCCGCCGCCCGCGCCTGATCGCCGCAGCCGCGAACTAGGCGCGCAAGGCAAGATGGGCTATACCCGCGCACGCGTTTTCTTCGCGCGAACGGTAGCCATCTCGCTTGAAAGCGCCTTACCTGGAGGGGAGACATCAATGGCGGTGGACGGAAACTGGAATCTCACGATGACGACGCCGATGGGCGAGCGCAAGGCGACGCTGTCGCTGGCAAGCTCCGGCGGCACGCTCACCGGCACGCAGGGCGCCGAGGGCAATTCCACCGAAATCTTCGACGGCACCGTGAACGGCGACGACGTCGCCTGGAAGGTTTCCATCACCAATCCGATGCCGCTGACGCTCGAATTCACCGGCAAGGTCTCCGGCGACGGCATCTCCGGCGAGATGGGCATCGGCCCAATGGGCAGCTTCCCTTTCACCGGCACGCGGGCATAACCGCGGCACACGCACACGCATGCGCATCCTGGCATCCGTTGCCATCATGGCGTTATCAGCCACGACGGCTTCCGCGCAGCAGGCAAGCGAAGCCGAACCGGCGTGGCGCGCGAGCGCGGTCGCGCTGGTGCCGACCGGATATGTTGCGGGCACCTCTTCCACCACGGATACCGCCGGTACCACCGGCTACCTCGCGGTCTATGCCGCGAGCGCGGACGACCCGAAGACGCCGGCAAGCGTCTTCGCGCCGCGTCAGATGATGGTCGTGACGCTAAGCAAGGACGGCACGCGCGCGCTGTCGGCTGAACTGAAGCCGCGCGGTCCGAGCGACATCGCGACCGGAAATGCCGACGGGGCGGACAATGACTTTGCCGCGCGCCAGGCCGAGCTTGACGCGAACCGAAACGCACTGCCCGCTGGCACCGAGCCATGCGACCTCGGCGCCTGGTCGGAGGACAAGGACCTCGCAGGCCTCAACGTGCGCGCCGAGCCGTCGGTGAAGGCACGCGTGCTCGGCAAGCTGCCGCCACCCTACCATCTCAAGATGGGCGGGGCCGAGAACACGCCGGAGGGCGGCTGGCTCACCGAGTTTCGTATCATCGGCTTCAAGGACGGCTGGTTTCTGATCGAAGGCGCGATGCCGCCGGGCAAGGCCTATGAAGATGACAAGCGCTATCCGCGCAACGCGCCAAAGCCTTATGCCGGGCGCGGATGGGTTGCCGCCAACAAGGTCGGCGCGAGCTACGCCAACGGCTACACCCGCATGGGCGGGCTGTTCCAGGCCCCCTTCGTCGACGCCAAGTGGACGCCGGCGCTGCGCAAGCTCGGCGGTGAGTTCGATACCGACGATGGTCCGAAACGCATCCTCGCCTGCAGCGGGCACTGGGCGCTGGTGGAGAGCCATGACGGCGTGCGCGGCTGGTGGCGCAGCCTGTGCTCCAACCAGGTGACGAACTGCAGCTAGAACCAGATCTGCATCGGCAGATCGTACGCGTCTCGCTGCGGCGCTTCGGGAACGCTTCCGCATGGTTCGCGCGCAGCCAGCGCCACTGCACATGCATCCAGCACATCGTCGCGCTTCGCGCCGGTGCCGGTCCGAACTTCCGTCAGCCAGCGATCGATCTCGCGGAAGCCTGATCGCTTCAGCAGCCTGCGTCGGAGCGCATCGCCCTCCTCCGACTTCTTGCGCGGCAGAGACGCATCGCCGTTCAGCCGCAGGAACACCAGTTCGGGATGCACCTCGCGGATATCGCGCGTGGCGTTCGCGCGCACGAACGCATCGACCTCCATGATCTTCGGCCCAATGTGCCAGAGCTGGCGCGACACACGGGTCTGGCCGCGGCGCCGCGCTTCCTCGTTCGCCGCATCCGGATCATCAAACTCCTGCCACAGCCAGCGCCGCGCGCCGGTGAAGACGCGCGAGCTGTGCGGGCGCAATCTTACGCGCGCGAGAAGGTCGCAATCGCGCTCGCCGTCATCGGTCAGACCGATCGGGATATCGATCCCGGCGCGATCGAACGGACGCGAAAGCGCGTCCGCAATGTCGCTGTGAAAGGAAATCGTACGCTGGTCGCCGTCGATGGTGACGGCGACCCAGCCCTTGGAGAACCCGTCGAGGCCGACCGCAATCAACCCCGATCCTCAACCGAGATTCAATTCCTTGAAGAAGTCGTTGCCCTTGTCGTCGATGATGATGAAGGCCGGGAAGTCGACCACTTCGATGCGCCAGATCGCTTCCATGCCGAGCTCGGGATACTCGACCACCTCGACCTTCTTGATGCAGTGCTCGGCGAGGTTCGCCGCGGCGCCGCCGATCGAGCCGAGGTAGAAGCCGCCATGCTTCTTGCAAGCCTCGCGCACAGCGACCGCGCGGTTGCCCTTGGCAACCATCACCATCGAGCCGCCGGCCGCCTGGAACTGGTCGACGAAGGAGTCCATGCGTCCCGCCGTGGTCGGGCCGAACGCACCGGAGGCGTAGCCATCGGGCGTCTTGGCGGGACCGGCGTAATAGACCGGATGGTTCTTGAAATAATCCGGCAACGGCTCGCCCTTCTCCAGCCGCTCGCGCAGCTTGGCGTGCGCCGAGTCGCGCGCCACGATCATGGTGCCGGTCATCGAGACGCGGGTCTTGATCGGATATTGCGACAGCGTTGCGAGGATCTCCTTCATCGGCTTGTTGAGGTCGATCTTGACGACCTCACCGCCGAGCGACTGCTCCACCGCGGGCAGATACTGCGCCGGGTTGTGCTCGAGCTCCTCGAGATAGACGCCGTCCCTGGTGATCTTGCCGAGCACCTGGCGGTCCGCCGAACAGGACACGCCAAGCCCAATCGGCAGCGAGGCGCCGTGACGCGGCATCCGGATCACGCGCACGTCATGGCAGAAATACTTGCCGCCGAACTGCGCGCCGACGCCGAGCGACTGCGTCATCTTGAGGATTTCCTGCTCCATCTCGAGATCGCGGAACGCATTGCCGTCGGCCGAGCCGTGGGTCGGCAGCGCGTCGAGATAGCGCGCCGAGGCGAGCTTCACGGTCTTCATGCAGAGCTCGGCCGAGGTGCCGCCGATCACGATCGCAAGGTGGTACGGGGGACACGCCGCGGTGCCGAGCGTCAGCACCTTCTCCTTCAGGAAGGCCAGCAGCCGGTCCTTGGTCAGCACCGAGGGCGTCGCCTGGAACAGGAAGCTCTTGTTGGCGCTTCCGCCGCCCTTGGCCATGAACATGAACTTGTAGGCATCATCGCCCTCGGCGTAAATCTCGCACTGCGCCGGCATGTTGTTGGCGGTGTTCTTCTCCTCATACATCGACAAGGGAGCTACCTGCGAGTAGCGCAGATTGCGGCGCAGATAGGCATCGCGCGCGCCTTCGGACAGCGCGGCCTCGTCGTCGCCGTCGGTGATGACGTTGCATCCCTTCTTGCCCATGATGATCGCGGTGCCGGTGTCCTGGCACATCGGCAGCACGCCGCCGGCCGCGATGTTGGCATTCTTCAGGAAGTCGAAGGCGACGAACTTGTCGTTGTCGCTGGCTTCCTTGTCCTCGAGGATCGAGCGGAGCTGCTTCAGGTGGCCCGGCCGCAGATAGTGGTTGATGTCGCCGAAGGCGGCCTCGGAAAGCGCCCGCAGCGCCTCCCGCGACACCACAAGCATGTCCTTGCCCAACACCTTCTCGACCCGGACGCCCTCGCTCGTGACCTTCTTGTAGGGCGTGGTGTCGGCACCAAGCGGGAACAGAGGCGTGTGCTTGTAGGGCGGAACGGGCTTCTGCTGGTCGGGAAAAGCTGAGGGGGCGTTCATGAGCTGCTCGTCGGTTTCGAAAGGCCGGTGCCGGCCGCGAGGCCGCCGGCAATGTAGAGCCGTTCTAAGCCTTTTTCCGACAAAGGAAAGGGAAGCGGGCCGCCTTCCAGCCATGCGCGGGACCGGCAATCCACGTGCTATGTTTCATGCCATCGTAATCCCAAGTTGCCACAACGCCGGCAAGCCGCGGAACGGCCAAGGAAACCATCAGGAAGCCATCAGGAGACCTTCATGAAGACAGCGCTTTTCGTCTGGTTCGCGGCGCTGGCCTTGTTGATCGCGATCCCGACCGGCGCCGATGCCGCCCGCCTCGGCAGGCCCTGCGGCGGCCTTGCCGGACTGCAATGCGGCAGTCGCGGCCAGTTCTGCCAGTTCAAGCCCGGGACCTGCGGCCGCTTCGACCAGACCGGCACCTGCGCGTTCCGCCCGACGATCTGCAACAAGATCTTCAAGCCCGTATGCGGCTGCGACGGCAAGACCTATGGCAATGATTGCGAGCGCCGGGCCGCCGGGGCTTCCAAAGCGCAGGACGGCAGGTGCGCGTCCTGACGTGGCCATATTGACGCGCTCCGCGGGAGCCTGCATGTAGCTTCGCGTACTTTCATACCGCGGGGGGTATTTCGTGACAGCATCGTTGCGCCGACGCTTGCCTTTGAGCATCCGCTCCACTCTGCCGGCCGCGCTGATCGCGCTGGCGACGGTTTTCGTCGCAGCGACCGCGCATGCCGATCCCTGCGTTGATATCGCCAAGCAGCTCGCCGGCCAGATCGACGGACTGAAGGTCAATTTCAGCGCCGCCAACATCACCTACCTCACGCATCCGGCGGCAAAGGAATTGTCGCTCGGCTGCCGCGGCAAGGATTATTCGATCGAGCTCTACGCCAAGACCGATCGCAAGATGAAGCCGGAGTTCTTCAACCTGGTCGGCTCCGCCACCGCGCTGATCTTCACCGTGCCGAAGGACGACGCCGTCACCGGCACCTCGCGCTGCCTGAAGCGCATGGGCATCTTGCGCGGCAACACCATCACGATGCGCTATCGCCGCCTCAACCTCGAATGCACCCGCAACAAGACCGACGCTTCGATCACGGTTCGCCGCGGCAACAACGAGTGATCAGCCTTCGCTGGTGATGCGCGCGATGGCGTCGAGCACCCGGCCCCATCCCGGGCTCATCATGTCGAAGGCGAAGCGGTTGCCCGGCAGCACGAAGCCGTCATGCACCATCCGCAGATGGGTGCCGCCCTCGACCGGCGTCAGCGTCCAGGTGACGATCGTGTCGAGCTTCGAGCCGTATTCCGGATTGGTATCAGCACCGCCCTTCCAGGAGTAGCGCAACAGGCGCGGCGGATCGCAATCCAGCACCTCGCAATGCACGACACCGTCCCAGTCGCCCATCGGCTTGGTGTGGAAATTGAAGCGATGGCCAACGGCCGGCACGAAATCGTTCGGCATCAGCCATTTCGCGATCCGATCGCTCGTCGTCAGCGTTCGCCAGATCTTCTCGGCCGCGTAGGGCAGCACCTTCTCGACCGTGATCGCGTGCGTCTCACCCATCACTCACTCTCCTTCAACAGCCGTTCCAGATTTGCGAAGCGCTCGACCCAGAACGTCTCGTAGTGGCCGAGCCAGTCGATCAGCGGACCGAGCCCCTTCGGCGCGATGCGATAATGGATATGCCGGCCCTCGCGCCGCTCGGCGACCAGCCCGGCATCGCGCAGCGCGCGCAGATGTTGCGACACCGCCGGCTGCGACACCTTTGAACCCTGCACCAGGCCGGTCGCGGCGATCTCGCCTTCCCGCGCAATCCGCTCGAACACTGCCCGCCGCGTCGGGTCCGCGAGGGTCTTCAACACATCGGTCAGCTGCGTGGCGGCGGGCATGAAAATATATAAGCAATTGCTTATATGATTGTCAATACAGTCGCGACGCTGGAACGTCTCGCCTGCTCCGAAAGTTGATCGCTGCGGTCGCATGTTTGCCGGGAAAAGGGTGCGATAATAACGACTGGAATCGCGCGGAGCCGCTCATGATCGCAAAGCTCCTTCTGCAGAATACCTTCTTCGTCATCACCATGGCCGTGCTGCTGTTTGCCTTCGCAGGTACGCTGCACTGGCCCGGCGCGTGGGTCTATCTGATCGCCTCGGCCGTGATCGGCCCGGCCTGCGGGCTCTGGCTCGCCAAGGTCGATCCCGGGCTGCTGGCCGAGCGCATGCGCCTCACCGCGCGTGAAGGCCAGCCCACCGAGGACAAGCGGTTCATGCTGGTGTTCCTGGTCGTTGCCGTGCTGTGGTTCGTCGCGATGGGGCTCGAGCGGCGCTTTGGCGGCGTCAATGACGGCGTGCCGCTGATCGTGCTCGGCCTTGTGCTGTATCTGGTCTCGACCGTGGCGATCCTGTGGGTGTTCCGCACCAACTCGTTCGCCGCGCCAGTCGTGAAGGTGCAGACCGAGCGCGACCATCACGTCATCTCGACCGGTCCCTACGCGCTGGTCCGCCATCCGATGTATACGAGCGTGATGCTGTTCTTCATCGGCGTGCCGCTGACGCTCGGCTCCTGGTGGGGCCTCGCCTTCGTGCCGGTGTTCTTCGTGATGTTTGCGATCCGCACCCGGATTGAGGAGCGCACGCTGGTGACGGGATTGTCAGGCTACGCCGATTATACGGCACGGGTGCGCTACCGCCTCGTGCCCGGGCTGTGGTGAGGGATCATCATGGCGGAGAAGACCTACACCGGCGGTTGCCATTGCGGACAGGTCCGCTTCGAATGCACCACCGATATGGCCATGGTGACGGCCTGCAACTGCTCGATCTGCACCAAGAAGGGCCTGCACTTCGTGTTCATGCCGCCGTCGAGCTTCCAGCTTCGCGCCGGCGCCGAGAACCTCAAGGAATATCTCTTCAACCGCCATGCGATCCGCCATCAACTTTGCGTCGATTGCGGCGTCGACGTGTTCGCGCGCGGCAAGAAGCCCGACGGCACCGACATCGTGGCGCTGAATGTCAGCTGCATCGATGGCATCGATCTGTCGAAGATCGCGATGACGCCGGTGGATGGGCGGAGCCGGTAGCCTTCCACGCCGTCATTCCGGGGCACGCGGAGCGTGAACCCGGAATCCAGAGATTGTGGCGCGAGATTCCGGGTTCGCTTCGCGCCCCGGAATGACGGCGATCACAAATCCAGCGCCTTGTAGCGCCGGAAAATGCCCTCTTCGTTGAAAGGAATCCGCCGCTCGCTGGCCAGATACGTCTGGATGTTCGGCCGCTCGGCGACGCGATCGCGCAGCGCGATCAGCCGCGGGATCTTTTTCTCGAACGTCGCCATCCGCTTCGGAAACGCGTAGCGCAGGCCGTCCACGATCTGGAACAGCGACAGGTCGGCGTAGGTCAGCCGACGGCCGGTGACGAACGCACCGCGGTTGGCCTGCACGAGATCCTCGAAATAGCCGAGATATTTCGGCACCCGCGAATCCCAGAACTCCTCGGCGCGCTTCTTCGCCGGAGCCTTCTGGTCTTCGTAATACAGCGATGGCCCGAGCGGATGATGGGTATCGTGGATCTCCACCACGAAGTCCGCGATCGTCAGCTGCAGCTGGTGCACCCAGAGCTTTCCGCCCTCCGCCTTCGGCGCCAGGCCGTGGCGCGCGCCGAGATAGAGCAGGATATTGGCGGTCTGCCCGATCGTGAGACTGCCGGCCTTGAGGAACGGCGGCGCGAAGGGCGGCGCGCCCTTGTGTGCCTCCATCATCTTCGTCATGGCACCCATGCCGCCCTTGGCGCGCGCGACATCGGTGTAGCCGGCGCCCGCATCCTCGAGCGCGAGGCGGACATACTCGCCGCGGCCCTGGATCATCGGCCAGTAGTAAAGCTGATAGTGCATGCACTTACCTCCGAAAACTTCGCCGCATCGGTTCGCTTCACCTCGATCGTAGCCACGCCGCGGTCAGATCGTCCATCGCGCATCGCTGCCTGTGCGAACCGCACCGAGGCTGCTAAGGTTCCAACGTCGAATCTTTCGATGAGGGATCATCTTATGGCGGACAGCAAGAAGAAGCGGGGCGCGGCAGATCGCGCTCTGATCGCGTTGAGCGAGTCCTACGAAGTTGCGTACTGGTCCAAGAAGTTCAAGGTCACGCCGGCGAAGCTGAAAGCTGCCGTCAAGAAGGTCGGGCATTCGGCCAAGAAGATGGAAGCCTATTTCAAGGAGCAGCGCCACAAGGCCGCCGACCGCGCGCGGATCGCGATCAGCGAGCCCTACGAGGTCCGCTACTGGTCGAAGAAGTTCAAGGTGACCCCTGCCCGGCTCAAGACCGCGGTCGCAGCCGTCGGACATTCCTCGAAGAAGGTCGAAGCCTATTTCGCGGCCAAGAAAAAAACCGCGAAGAAAAAGAAGGCTGCGAAGAAGACCGCAAAGAAGACCGTCAAGCGCAGGAAGAGCTGAGCGCGATCGCACTATCCCGTCATTGCGAGGCGCGAGGCGACGAAGCAATCCATCGCTCCGTGCGTACGGCAGGATGGATTGCGTCGGTGCGCTCGCAATGACGAAGCAGATGCGCTCTCTCAGTTCGCCGCGAAGCAGTACAGCAGGCCGTCGCCGCCGGTGCTCTTCAGGTCAGCCTGGGAGCAACCGCCGTCGGGACCGCGCGAGGGATGCGACGTGTTCCAGGATTTTGAGGGCTCGTCGTCGCGCAGGCCCTTGCGGTCGAAATGCCCGAGCATGGCGGCGCCTTGTGTGCTGCTTGTCCAGTTCTTGCAGGTGCGGTCCTCGCCGGCCGCAAATGCCGTACCGTCTGCTTGCGAGCCCGTCAGCACGTCGTGGCGGTTCGGCGTGTCGCCGGCACCGTTGACGACCTCGCCCTTCTCGGACAGCGCGGTCTGCTTGGTGAGATTGTTGCCGGCGCTGTGCAGGTCGGCGACGTCCTTGGCGACCACGACCCCCTTTACATTCTTCCAAGGTCCCTTGCCGATACGATCGCGCGCATTCTCCGCTGCCTTGCCATCGGCCGCCTGAGTCGAGAGATAGGCGCGCCAGGTCTTCGGCGCGCCGAAGCCGGCGGCCTGCGCCAGCGTCTGGCAATGATTGTCGGCGCCGGCGAGCCCGCCGAGATTGCCGCCGTTGCCGATGCCGTTGCTGGTCAGGAAGAAGCTGGTGTCGGCGGTCTGCGCCGCCGCCGGCGGCGCCGCCACGACGACGAACGCAAGACAGGCCGGAACCGCGATCTGCGCAACGATCTTCATCTCAATCCTCCCGATGGTTGTTATGGTCCGCTGAGATCAACCCGCAGGCCCTCCGGATATTCCGGCGCCGCGACATGTGAATGAAGGCACAAAACAAAGGCGCCGCGGACGAGGCCGCGGCGCCTTGTATCTGTCATTCTCCGGCAACCGATCAGTTGGTCTGCTGGATCGCCGAAAGCTCCCAATTGCCGCCGCGCTGGCGTACGAAGGTCCAGACCTCAGTGACCTCCTCCGGCTGCGTGCTGCCGCCGACCTGACGGCCGGTGCCGCGCTCGAGCGTGGTGTCGACCAGCGAGTAGCGCATCGCGACCGTCGCATACTCGCTGTCGCCTTCGCGCCAGGCTTCCGCCAGATCGCCCTGCAGCAGCTTCACATTGGTCACCTTGTTGGTGACGTTGCGCGCCTTGTTCTCCTCGAGATCCTTCGAGAAGTACGACACCATCTCCGGCGTCGCGAGCGTGTGCAGCTTCGCGATGTCCTCGTTCGACCACGCGGTCTGGATGTCGCCGAGCAGCCGTTCGAACGTCTCATAGTCGCCAGGCGCGATCTCGACCGGCGCATTCGATCCGCCGCCAAGGCCGAAGCCGAAGCCCGAGCGGGCGTTCGCCTGCGGACCGGGGCCGACGTCGGGGCCACCGGCATAGGCGGCCGCCGGCGTGTTGCGGCGCTGCCACCACGACATCGCAAGGCGAACCACGAGCACGATCAGACCGATCTGCAGCAAGAGGCCGAGCATCGACGACAAGCCGCCGAGACCCGAGAACAACCCGCCACCGAACAGCATGCCGAACAGGCCGGCGCCAAGGAAGCCCGCGGCCAGGCCGCCGAGCAGGCCGCGGCCCATTCCGCCGCGACCAAACAGGCCGCCGGAATTTGCCGCCGCCGGCGAGCCCATGTTCGGGCTACCGGGCTGGCTGAAGGTGCGGTTCATCGGCGCAACCGAGCCCGGCGCCGTGTTGGTCGAGGGCGGCGCGGAGAATGTCCGCGAGCCGCGCGAGCCGCCGCCGCCAACGCGGGCGTCGGCCGCCGAAACGGTCATCATCACGGGCAGCGCCAGTGCCATCGCGACGGCGATCGCCCGAACAATTCCACGCGTGCGTTGCGAGAAATTCATGTTGGTTTCCTCAAAGGATTCCCCGGCATGGGGAAACGCCCCTAAGATGGGCAGGGACGGTTAAAAGTGAAGCGGGAAACGGGAACCGCGGCTGCGGCCCTCGGTCGCGGAGATGTGACACTATGGTCCTTATGGATGCGACGGCGCGTCCTACCGCGGGATGAGGCCCGGTTTCAACCACAGTTACCGCGGAATTTCGCCTCGCACTTGCGAGAAGTAAAGCCGGTTGCCGCGGCAACCGGCTAGTTCGCCGTCATGGTTTCCTTCACCGCGGCGACCAGCTGCGTCAACGTGAAGGGTTTCGGCAGGAACGCGAACTGCTGGTTCTCCGGCAGGCTCTTCTCGAAGGCGTCCTCGGCATAGCCTGAGACGAAGATGATCTTCAGCTCCGCGTTGCGGCTGCGCATTTCCTTCAGCAGCGTCGGGCCGTCCATCTCCGGCATCACGACGTCGGAGACGACGAGATCGACAGCGCCGTTCTTCTCCTCGAACGCTTCCAGCGCCTCGACGCCGTTCGCCGCCTCGATCACGCTGTAGCCGCGCGAACGCAGGCCGCGCGCATTGAGCGAGCGCAGGCCGTCCTCGTCCTCGACCAGCAGGATGGTGCCCTGCCCGGTCAGATCCGGCTTCGGCTTGGCGGCTTCCGTGGCGGCGGCGGTTTCCATGGCCGCACCGTTGCCGGCCTGGGCCTCAGGTGCGACCTCCTGCTCCTGGCGATGCCGCGGCAAATAGATCCGGAACGTGGTGCCGCCGGCCGGCACGGAATCGACATAGACGAAGCCGCCGGTCTGCTTGACGATGCCGTAGACCGTGGACAGGCCGAGGCCGGTGCCCTTGCCGACTTCCTTGGTCGAGAAGAACGGCTCGAAGATCTTGTCGATGATCTCGGCCGGAATGCCGGTGCCGGTGTCGGCGATCTCGATCTTCACATAGTCCGCCGCCGGCATGCCCTTGTTGGCGAGCTGGGCGGCCTCCTCGGTCGGTACATTGGCGGTGCGGATGATCAGCTTGCCGCCGTCGGGCATCGCATCGCGCGCGTTGACCGCGAGATTGACCACCACCTGCTCGAACTGCGAGACGTCGACCTTCACCGGCCACAGGTCGCGGCCATGCACGAGGTCGAGCTTGACCTTCTCGCCGATCAGCCGGCGCAGCAGCATGGTGAGGTCGCTCAATGCATCGCCGAGATCGAGCACCTGCGGCCGCAGCGTCTGGCGGCGCGAGAATGCAAGCAGCTGCCGCACCAGCGTCGCGGCGCGGGTGGCGTTCTGCTTGATCTGCATGATGTCCTGGAACGACGGGTCGGTCGGCTTGTGCGCGTTCAGCAGGAAGTCGTTGGCCATCATGATGGCCGACAGCACGTTGTTGAAGTCGTGCGCGATGCCGCCGGCGAGCTGGCCGACCATCTCCATCTTCTGCGACTGGTTGATCTGGTTTTCCAGCGCGCGCCGCTCGGTGGTTTCGAGCATGTAGACGATCGCGGTCTCGGCGTCGCGCTCGTCCTTCTCGACGGTGGTGACGAAGAACTGGGCAAAGCGCTCCTTGGGCCCGTCGAGCATCACCTCGACCGGCGCGATGTCGCCCTGGCCCTCGGCCGCCTGGTTGATCGCGGCGATCAGCAGGCCGCGGTCGCGCGGATTGACGGCGCGGAAGATCGACTTGGCGGCGCCGCCGTCGCCGTTCAGGCCCTGCGCCAGCTTGGCATAGCGCGCATTGGCGCCGACCACATTGCCGCCGCGATCGACGGTCGCGATCGCCATCGGCGTATGGTCGAAGAAGCGCATGAAGCGCACCTCGGCGGCGCGCTCCGGATCGGAATGCTCGTCGCGGGCGCGGCTAATTACCAGCGTGCGCGAGGCGCCCGCCGCGCCGTCGGAGCCGAAAGCGAGCTTGTGATAGAGCCGCACCGGCACGGTCTTGCCGCCGCGCATCCGCAGGTCGATGTCGAACACCTCGGTCTTGACCTCGCCCGGCACCGCCGCAATCGAGGTCAACAGCGCCGCGCCGTCGCCCGAGACGATGTCGGTCAGTTTCAGGCCGCCCGAGCCGATCTCGGCCAGATCGTAGTCCAGCCAGTTGGCCAGCGTGGCGTTGACATAGGCGATCTCGCCGGCCGGATTGACCGAGAAGAAGCCGCATGGCGCGTGATCGAGATATTCGATCGCGTGCCGCAGCTCCTGGAACACGTCTTCCTGGCGCTCGCGGTCGCGGGTGACGTCGGCGATCGACCAAACCGCATATTTCGCATCGCGCTTGCCCTCGCCGAGCGGGCGTACCCGCAGGCGCAGCCAGCGGCCCTGGCCGGCCTCGTGACCGGCGAGGCGGACCTCCTCCTGCTGCCGCTTGCCCTCGCGCGCAGCCTTCAAAAGGCGGAACACGGCCTCGGAGACGTCGGGGTTGCCGATGAAGACGCGCTCGACCGGACGGACCTCCTGCGGCCCGGCCGCGCCGGTCAGCGTGAGATAGGCGGCGTTGGAATAGACCACGTGGCCGCGGGAGTCGGTGACGACGAGCCCTTCCTGGGCCTGGTCGGCGATCCGCGCCATCACCGGATCATCGGTGGCGCGGTCGGAGAAGCGGATGATGCCGGCGGCAAGGGCGAACAGGTTGAACAGCCCGACGGTGGCGAGCAGCGCCAGCACGCCGAGAATATAGGGCTGCGCCTCGGTGCGGCCGATGGTCATCAGCCAGACCGCCACCGCGACGATGCCGGCGGCGATCAGGACCACCAGCAGGATGCTGCCGTTCCGCCGCGCTGGCCCGTGGGCCACGAAAGGCTCGGTCACGGAAGGATCGTTGCTATCGGCGGTCATCTGGAGAGACATGGCTCGTCTGCATCACGAAGGCGACCGGCCGGCCACCTCGCCCCTGAGTGCCTGAATCGGACCCGAAAACGCAAGTCCAACAGGCGGCAATTTCGCAAGTTACGCGCATTTCAAGCGGGTTTTCCGCCCCTTACTGCCGCAGGCCGGACAGGCCGCGCCTCAGCCGCATCACGTAGCCGATGATTTCGGCAACCGCGTGATAGTGCTCGACCGGGATCTCCCGGTCGAGCTCGACCGTCGCATAGAGCGCCCGGGCCAGCGCCACGTTCTCCACGATCGGAATGTCGTGCTCCTTGGCGATCTCCCGGATCTTGAAGGCAAGATTGTCGACGCCCTTGGCGACGCAGATCGGCGCCGACATGCTGCGGTCGTAGGCCAGCGCCACCGAATAGTGGGTCGGGTTGGTGATGATCACCGAGGCCTTCGGAACCTGGGCCATCATGCGCTTCTTGGCGCGCTGGACCCGCAATTGCTTGATCCTGCCCTTGACGTGCGGGTCGCCTTCCGACTGCTTGAACTCCTCCTTCATCTCCTGCAGCGACATCTTGTGACGCTCGTACCAGGTCCGGTACTGGAAGAAGTAATCGGCGATCGCGACCGCAGCGAGGATGGCGACCACCGCCGCCAACAGGTGCACCGTCATGCCGGTGATGGCGGGCAGTAGCTCGGCCGGATCGACCCGCAGGAAGGATTCCATCCGCATCCGGTCGGGCCACAGCACCGCGACCATCACGGCGCCGAGCGCAATCAGCTTGAACAGGCCCTTCAGGAAATTCGCCACCGCCTGCTTGCCGAACAGCCGCTTGAAGCCGGCAGCCGGCGAGATCTTGGAGAATTTCGGCTTCAGCTGCTCGCCCGACCACACCAGCTGATGCTGCACCATGTTGCCCGCGATCGCGGCCAGCGCCAGCAACAGGAACGGCACGCCGATCGCGGCGACCACCGCGTAGCCGAGCGACTGGGTCAGCGCCAGCAGGCCGGCGCCGTCGGTGCGGATCATCCATGAACTAGCGATCAGGTTGCGCAGCGGCATCAAGATGCCGCTGCCGATCGAGCCCGAGAAGGTCGACAGCACCAAGGTGCCGCCGGCGATCACGAACCAGGTATTGACCTCCTGGCTCTTGGCAACGTCACCTTTCTCGAGGGCTTCATCGAGACGTTTTTGCGTAGGGTCTTCTGTTTTGTCTTCGGTATCGTCCGCCACTGCTTCTCCCCCTAATTCATCGGAGCGAGCTGGCGCATGACGCCGAGGAAATAGTCGAGATAGGTGTTCATCATCGCGGCGAGCACGACGCCGAAGATCAGGAACCCGACCATGATCGAGAGCGGCACGCCGACGAAATAGACCTGCATCTGCGGCATCAGCCGCGCCAGCACGCCAAGCCCGATGTTGAAGACCAGGCCGAACACCAGGAACGGCGCGGACAGCTGCAGGCCGATCTTGAAGGCGGCGGAGAAGGCCGAGGTCGCAAGCGCTGCGACATCGCCGGTCGGCATGATCTCGCCCGGCGAGAAAATGCGGTAGCTCTCGCTCAGCGCCGCAATGACGAGATAGTGGCTGTCGGTCGCAAACAGCAGCGTGAGGCCGAGGATGGTGAGGAAGTTGCCGATAATCTGGCCCTGCTGCCCCTGGGTCGGATCGACCGCGGTGACGAAGCCGAGGCCGAGCTGCTGCGCGATCACGGAGCCCGCGACGTTGAGCGCCGACAGCGTCACCCGCGCGGTCGCGCCGAGCACGATGCCGATGATGAGCTCATGCACCATCAGGACGCCGAGCGAGGAGATCGACGTCAGGTCGACATGATAGGCGTTGCGATGCAGGGGGAGGATGATCAGCGTCAGCAATAGCGCGATCGACAGCTTGACCCGCGCCGGGATGTTGCTCTCGCCGAAACCGGGCAGCAGCATCACCATCGCGCCCACGCGCGCGAAGACCAGCACGAAGATCGCGGCCAGCGCCGGCAGCAGGGAGACATCGATGCGCATGACTGCGGCATTAGTGCATCAACCGCCGATGATTCGCGATGAAATCCGCATCATGTGGCTACTGAGCGAGTCCGCCATGAACGGCAGCGCCAGCAGCAATGTGACGAAGATCGCGAGGATCTTCGGCACGAAAATCAGGGTCTGCTCCTGGATCTGCGTCAGCGCCTGGAACAGCGACACCACGACGCCGACCACGAGGCCGACCACCATCAGGGGCGACGACACCACCACGATGGTCCAGATCGCATCGCGCGCCACGTCGAGGGTTTCGGGGCCGGTCATTGTTGAGTTCTCGCTGTCAGTTGTTTGCACCGTCGTTCCGGGGCGATGCAAAGCATCGAACCCGGAACCTCGAGATCTTTGATGTGCAATTGCACATCTGAGGCTCGATGCTGCGCATCGCCCCGGGATGACGTCGCAAGCGACGTCAGATCGGCATCTTCATGATGTCTTCATAGGCCTGGATCACGCGGTCGCGCACCGAGACCAGCGTCGACACCGCAACGTCGGTGTCGGCGACCGCCGTCACCACATCCATCACGTTCGCCTTGCCCGAGGTCATCGCCATGGTCTGCGCGTCGGACTTCTTGCCCGCCTCCAGGACGCTGCCGACGGAGTCCTTCAGCAGCGCGCTGAAGGATGGGCCGGCGACGGCCTGCCCGGCCTTCTCGGCGCCGCCGCGCTCCATCATCTTGGCGAGATTGGCGTAGGCGTTGGCGGCGACTGTCGGTGAAGCCATGATTTACGTTCCCTGTTCTTGTTGCGTCAGGACTTGAGGATGTCGAGCGTGCGCTGGATCATCCGCCGCGTCGCGCTGATGATGTTGAGGTTGGCCTCGTAGGAGCGCTGGGCGTCGCGCATGTCGGTCATTTCGACCATCGCATTGACGTTCGGATATTTGACGTTGCCCGAGGCGTCCGCCGCCGGATTGCCCGGCTCGTGCTTGACCCGGAACGAAGACTGGTCGGGGCGGATCCGGCCCAGCGCCACGACCTGGGCGTCGAGTGTGCGATCGAGCGTGGAGGAGAAGGTCGGCACCTTGCGGCGGTAAGGGTCGCCGCCCGCGGTCTGCGCCGTCGAATCGGCATTGGCGATATTTTCCGAGATCACCCGCATGCGCCCCGCCTGCGCCCGCAGGCCTGAGGTCGCGATGCTCATCGAGCGGGCGAAATCGCTTGTTCCATCTGCCATGGGATCCTCCTGCCGCCGTCAGGCGGGCTAACCCTTGCTCTAGCCCTTGCCGATCGCAGTCTTCAGCAGATGCAGGCTGCGGCTGTAGAGCGAGGTGACGGCCGCATAGTCCATCTGGTTGGCCGACACTTTCAGCATCTGCTCCTCGAGATTGACCGCGTTGCCGGCCGGACGGGTCTGGAACCCGCTCTTGCCGCGATCGTTGTCGAAGCTGTCGGGCGCGCCGGACGCCGCCATGTGGGTAGCGCTGGTCTGCATCATCGGCAGCGTCCCCACGCCGCCGCCAACCGTGGCGCCGGCCCGGTCGAACTTCGGCTCGGCCAGGTCCCGCGGCCGGAAGTTCGGCGTGTCGGAATTGGAAATGTTCTCGGCGAGCACCCGCTGGCGCTCCTGGTGCCACTGCATCTTGGTGCGCAACGCCGACAGGATCGGGAGATCGTTCATGGCCATCGCCGCGGCTCCGTTAACCTCAGGGCTCTTCCGAGGTAGGCAGAATTTGCCCGGTGTATGGTTAACGGGTGGTTAAAATGCCGGACGGATCCGTGGAGAACGCCGCAACTGCGGCCTGCGAGCGCATTTTCGCCACGAATGCTGCGTTAACCAGCACAAACCAAGACAGCGTGGGGCGCTGAGAAGTCGTTTTGGGACAAGCGATTCTTGGTTTATTAATAGAACAGTGGGCTGCAAGCCGCTGGGAATTAAGAAATAAGGCGAATCTCGGGCGCGATTCGCTGCGCAAACCGCACCTATCAATCCGCGCCCGTTGATGGCGAAAGCTGAGGAAGGCCAAGATGGCCGGGGACTCCAATATGCAGGTCATTACATTCGTCTTGGCATTCGTTGTCGTGCTGGCGCTGATCGGCGTGACCGCATGGCTCGTCCGCCGCTTCGCCGGAAACCGCCTCGGGGCCAACGCCAACCGCGGGCGCATGCCGCGCCTGGCGGTGATCGACGCTGCCGCCGTTGACGGGCGCCGCCGCCTGGTGCTGGTCCGCCGCGACAACATCGAGCATCTCCTGATGATCGGCGGCCCCACCGATATCGTCGTCGAGCCGAATATCGTCCGCGCGATGCCCGCGCGCGATCAAATGTCGACCCGCCCCGCGGTCGCAGCCGATGCCGCGCCGCCGCGCGTGGCGCCGCTTCCGGATGCAGCCTGGAACGAGAGCGAAGCCGCCCGCTCCGACAATTTCGACCTTCCCGAGCCGGAGCTGCCGCCGCGTCAGACACGGCCCTCCTTCGCCGACGAGCTGCGCCGGCCCGCGCCGCCGATCGCCGAGCGTCGCAGCGATCCGCTCGCGGGCTTCACGCCCGAACGCGGCGAGCCGCGGCCCGATCCGATGCCGCCACGCCTGCCGCCGCGCTCCGAGCCGGTCGTCCCGCGTCCGCCGCGCGGCACCGCCGAGCCGCCGAAGGCGCCGCCACCGCTGCGCACAACCGAGCGCGCCGTGACGCCGCCGCCACCGCCTCCCCAGGCACCGCCGCCGGCTGCAACGCAGGCGCCTCCGGCTCCGCCGCCTCCATCGAACGCCGACGCCAATCTCGCCGAGATGGCGCAACGGCTCGAAGCGGCGCTGCGCCGCCCGGCCGGCGCCGGCGAGACCGTCGCGCCGCCGGTTGCGCCCGAGGCGCCGCCGGCGCGCCCGCAGCGCAGCGAGCCGCCCGCCCCGCCCGCCAGCGGACAGAAGAGCGGGTTCGAAAA
The DNA here is from genome assembly GCF_032654765.1 of Bradyrhizobium sp. 33ap4. NCBI lineage: Bacteria > Pseudomonadati > Pseudomonadota > Alphaproteobacteria > Hyphomicrobiales > Nitrobacteraceae > Bradyrhizobium > Bradyrhizobium sp. 33ap4. The sequence continues at coordinate 29,275 of NZ_JAUMTJ010000034.1, forward strand.
TCTCGAGGACGAGATGGCCTCGCTGCTCGGCCGACCGAAGAATCCTTCGTGAGGCCAGGGGCAGTCCCGCGTAGAGTTTTTTTCATCGCTGTCCTGATCGCCGCCGGATCCCTCGCTGATCCGGCGGTGGCGCAGGATATCAGCATCAATCTCGGCGGCGGCAATGGCGGCGTGACCGAGCGCGCGATCCAGCTGATTGCGCTGCTGACGGTGCTGTCGATCGCGCCGTCGATCCTGATCATGATGACGTCGTTCACGCGCATCGTGGTCGTGCTGTCGCTGCTGCGCACCGCGCTCGGCACCGCCACCGCGCCGCCGAACTCGGTGATGATCGCGCTTGCGATGTTCCTCACCGCCTTCGTGATGGGGCCGGTGCTGCAGAAATCCTATGACGACGGCATCAAGCCGCTGGTCGCCAACCAGATCGGCGTTGAGGACGCGTTGCAGCGCGCCTCGGTCCCCTTGCGCGGCTTCATGCAGAAGAACGTCCGCGAGAAGGATTTGAAGCTGTTCATGGACCTCTCGGGCGAGCCGCCGCCGGCGACGCCGGAGGAGATGTCGCTGCGCATCCTGGTGCCGGCCTTCATGATCTCCGAGCTGAAACGCGCCTTCGAGATCGGCTTCCTGCTGTTCCTGCCGTTTTTGATCATCGACCTCGTGGTCGCCTCGGTCCTGATGTCGATGGGCATGATGATGCTGCCGCCGGTAGTGGTCTCGCTGCCGTTCAAGCTGATCTTCTTCGTGCTGGTCGACGGCTGGGCCCTGGTCGCCGGCAGCCTGGTGCAGAGTTACGGCGGGTAGCGCCCTGCGAAACATTCATGGCCCGTCAGCTGGATCGGCCACACCGTTGCACTATCATGCGCGGCACCGCATCCAGGGAGCCGCGCCGTGCAGCAGCCATTCGACCGCGCCGCAGAAGATCTCGGCAACGCCATCCATCTCGAACATGTCAACGTGCAGGTGCCGGACCAGCGCCTCGCCACGCTGTTCTACGTCGCCGGCATCGGGCTGACGCGCGATCCCTATCTGATGGTCTCCGACAGCAACATGTGGGTGAATGTCGGCCGCAGCCAGTTTCACCTGCCGAGCGGCCGCCAGCAGGTGCTGCGCGGCCACACCGGCATCGTGATCGCCGGGCGGCAGGCCCTGCTGCAGCGGCTCGCCGCGGTCGCGCCCAAGCTCGAGGGCACCGCGTTCAGCTATCGCGAGCGCAACGATCACGTCGAGGCCACCTGCCCCTGGGGCAACCGGCTACGCTGCTTCGAACCGGACGCCGAACGGTTCGGGCGCATCGCGCTCGGCATGCCCTATGTCGAGTTCGAGGTGCCGCGCGGCACGGCTGAGGCGATCAGCCGGTTCTATCCTGAGATCATGGGCATCCCCGCCAGCGTCGTGAACGGCGACGACGTCGTCGCGCGCGCAAAAGTCGGCAAGGATCAGTATCTGCAATTCCGCGAGAGCGACACTGCGCAGGGCGAATTCGACGGCCATCACATCCAGATCTACATCACGGACTTCTCGGGCCCCTACCGGCGACTGCGCGAACGCAATCTGGTCTCACGCGAGGACAATCAATACCAGTACCGCTTCTGCGACATCGTCGATCCGGCCGACGGCCGGCATCTGTTCACCGTCGAGCACGAGGTGCGCAGCGCTACCCACCCGATGTATCTGCGGCCACTGGTCAATCGCAATCCGGCGCAGACCAACCGCACCTTCGCCAACGGCTACGACCAGGCGCCGTGGGCGATGGGGCCGGACCAGTATGACGGCTGAGCGCGCGCTCTTCGGCGTCACGTCATGATCCGCAAATTCCAGCAAACGAGACGACATGCTTCCCTCCCAGCGCCATCTGTTCGATGTTCCACGCGAGGTCTGCTACCTGAATTCGGCGTCCTACAGCCCGCTGCCGCTGAAGACGCTCGAGGCCGGCCGCGCGGCGGTGGGACGCAAAGGCCAGCCCTGGACGATCGATGCAGGCTTTGCCGGCCGTCAGCATGAGCGCGCCCGTAGCGCGGCCGCCCGCCTGATCAAGGCCGCGCCCGACGATGTCGCGCTGATCCCCGCGATCAGCTACGGCGTCGCGTCGGTGGCGAAGGCGCTGAGCATTCCGCGCGGCTCACGCGTCATCGTGCTGGAGAACGACCATTCCTCGCCGGTGCTGGAATGGCACGCCCGCGCCGAGGCGCAGGGGTTCGTCGTCGACACCGTACGCCAGCCCGCCGACGGCGACTGGACATCGGCAGTGCTGGCAACGATCGAGCGGTCAGGCGCGCCGCCGGTCGGCCTCGCCTCGATCTCCTCGGTGCACTGGTCGGACGGCGGCATGATCGACGTCGACAAGGTGCAGGCCGCGCTGCGGCGGCACGGCGCAATGTTCGTCATCGACGCGACGCAGAGTGCGGGTGTCGTGGCGATGGACGTGACGAGGCTCGACCCCGACGCCGTGATGTTTCCGACCTACAAATGGCTGATCGGCCCCTACGGGCGCGCCTTCCTCTATATTGCAAAACGCCACCAGAACGGCGTGCCGCTGGAGCAGACCTCCAGCGGCCGCCGCAACGTGAACTCCGAGAATCCGGTCTATTTCGGCGATCTCGCCTATGTCGACAACGCCACGCGTTACGACATGGGCGAGCGCGATCATTTCATCACGCTGGAGATGGCCTCGATCGGCATGGAGATGATGGCGGAATGGGGCGCCGCTGCCGTCAGCGCGCGGCTCGCGATGCTCAACGAGCGGATCGCGGGCGGCGTGCGTGATCTCAAGCTCGATATGCTGGCGCGCGACCTACGTGCGCCGCACATCCTGAGCCTCGGCATGGCCGGCGGCATCCCGAAGGAGCTGATCGCGCGGCTCGCCGCCGAGAACATCCATGTCGCGCTGCGGCTCGGCCGGATGCGGATCTCGCCGCACGTTTTCAACGACGAGGCCGATGTCGATCGCCTCGTCGCGGTCTTGACCAAAGCGCTGCGCGGTTAGCCGGACTTGTGCCGCAGTCCGACGACGCCGAACAGTTCGATCGCTAACGCGACGGCCACTCCGGCCGCGCCGATCACGAACAGCAGCGCATAGGCGCCGCCGCTGTGCGCGAACAGATACGACAGGCCGTAGGCACCCGCCGCCTGGAACAGTGCGAAGGTCGTGGTGGCCTGCGCCCAGGCTGAACGCTGGCTCGCCGCGGAATGCGGGATCAGCTCGTGGATGCGGCCGATCACCAGCGGCACGATGCCGGGCGTGAAGCCGCCGACGATCAGGCTCGACACGATCAGCACTGCCGGTGACGTCGTCACGGCCGGCAGCGCCACCGCAACCGCCTCGATCAGGAACGCCGCGCGGAGCGCCGCGGCGAAGCCGGCGCGATCGGCGAGGTGTCCCGTGAGCAACGGTCCGACCACGGCGCCAATGCCGTACAGCACCCAGTAATGCGATCCCGCCGCGATCCCCTGCCCAAGCCCGCGGGCGACGAAATCGACCAGGAACACCATGTGCGGCACCAGCGCCAGCGCGTTGAGGCCGTATTCCAGGCAGAGCGCGATCACCAGCGGCGAGCGCAGGCCATGCGACGCGACGGGCTGCTCGACCACGCCACGTGCGGCGGGAGCTTCGGCGGGCCACGCCTTCCAGCTGACCAGTGTCAGCACCGCCGACAGGACGCCAAGGCCGTACCAGGCCTGCTTGACGCCCTGTTGCAGCAACAGCGGCACCAGTGTTCCGGACGCGGCGACGCCGAGGCCAACACCGGCGAAGATCACACCGCCGATCAGGCCGCGCTTGCTGGGTGCGGTATGCGGCAGGATCGCCGTTGCCGCCAGCACCATGATCACGCCGCCACTGACGCCGGCGAGAAAGCGAAAACCGAAGAACCAGATGAAGGAGATCGGCACCGCGCAGGCAAAGCAGGTGATCGCGGCCAGCACCATCATGCCGCGCAGCGCCCACACCGAGCCGATGCGCGCGCCGAGATCGCGGGCGAGCAGCGCGCCGGCGAGATAGCCGGCAAGGTTGGCGGCACCGAGATAGACCGCTTCCGCCGGCGTGAACCACTTTGCGGCGATCAAAGCCGGGATCAACGGTGTGTAGGCGAAGCGCGCCAGTCCGAGCCCGACCAGCGAGGCGCAGAGCCCCGCGGCCGCGGACAGCCACAGCGGCCCGCCCGCATCGCGATCCGGCGCGGCGTGATGATGGCGCCTGTGATGATCGACATTGGCTGACATGGACATCGCAGTAGGCCCTCCGGCCGTTCATGAAAAATGATTAGTTGCGATCGCAGCAATCGCTCGCAGCGATCACGGCTCACCTCTCCCGATCGGGAGAGGTGCACATTCGGTTTGGGGAAAGCCTTCAGCGGGAAGATTTGGACGCCGCAGCGGCAGCGAGCTTCTTGCGATAGTCCAGCGCGGGCAGCCCGCCCCAGCCCCAATTATCGGTATCGACTTCTTCGATGATGACGAAGGTCGACTCCATCGGCTTGCCAAGCACGTCGCGCAGCAGCTCGCTGGCGCCCTTGATCAATGCCGCCTTCTGCTCCGGCGTGGTAGACAACGCCCCCGGCGCCGTCCCCTCACGCGTGACCTGGATGGTGACGATAGGCATGGCACTCTCCGGATCGTGCTCGTTAATGACCGGCGCTCTGGCCGCCGTCGACATGCAGGATCTCGCCGGTGACGAAGCCCGCGCCTTCCAGGAACAGCACGGCGTCGACGATGTCCTTGGCTTCACCCATTCGTCCGACCGGATGCAGCTTGGCGAGGAAGTCGTGCGTCGCCGGCGCGTGCATCAGGGTCTTGATCACACCGGGCGCCACCGCGTTCACGCGGATACCCTTGGCGGCATATTCGATCGCGAGCGACTTGGTGGCGGCGTTCAGGCCGCCCTTGGTCAGCGAGGCCAGCACCGAGGGAACGTTGCTGTTGGCGTGATCGACGAGGCTGGTCGTGATCTGCACGATGTGCCCGGATCCCTGCTTCTCCATCTCCCTGGCGGCGCGGCGGGTGATGTAGAAGAAGCCGTTGAGATTGGTCGCGAGCACCTGCGCGTAGTCCTGGTCGGTGTAGTCGGTGAACGGCTTGGCAAGGAAGATGCCGGCATTGTTGACCAGCGTGTCGATGCGGCCGAAGCGCCCGAGCGCCTGCTTGACGATGCGGTCGGCAACTTCGGGATCGCCGATGTCGCCGGGGACGGTCAGAACGTCGCTGTCGGTCGACGGCTTGATGCTGCGGGAATTGGCGACGACGCGCCAGTTGCGGTCGCGATAGCCCTTGACGATGGCCTCGCCGAGGCCCTGCGACGCACCGGTGACGATGGCAACCTTCTGCTCTGCACCCATGATCTCTCTCCATCTGTTGCTGAAGCGACCCAACGCCGCTTCGATGGAGAGCAAGCTATTTACATCCGCTTTCCGCGCGAATGCCCGCTATTCGGCAGACTCTCTTCCGCGACGCGAACGAATGGCGCCAGCCCTGCTGGCCTCGCGCGACAGCCGCTCGAAATAGCGTTTCAGCCGCGGCGTCGCGAAATCGACGAAGGCGCGCACCTTGGGCACGTCGAAGCGACCCTGCGGCGCCAAAAGATGCACCGGCAGCGGCGGATGCTCGTCGCCGGCGAGCAGGATCTGCAACCGCCCGTCACGGATTTCCTCGGCGATGTGATACGAGAACAGCCGGGTGACGCCGTGTCCTTCGCTGGCGGAGGCCACCGCCGCGCGCACGGTGTTGACGACCAGCCGCGGCATGAACTGGACCGCGCGCGCGATCTTCGACTTCGCGGCCGGCGGGAAGCTCCAGGAGTCGAGCCCGAAATGCGTCATGGCGATGATCTGGTGCTTCGCCAGATCAGCCGGCTCGGCGATCAGCGGATGCTGCGCGAGATAGCCGGGCGATGCCGCGACCACGCGGCGTACCTCGCCGAGCTTGATCGCGATGAAACTGGAATCGGCGAGATGGGCGATGCGCAGCGCGACGTCGATCCCCTCGTCGATCAGATTGACGGTGCGGTCGAGCATCACGAGCCGCACCGACACCGCCGGGTAGTCCGTCATGAAGGCATCGAGCACCGGCCGCAGCAAATCCTCGCCGACCACGACGGGCGCGGTGACGGTCAGCGTGCCGCGCGGCACTGACCGCTCGCCGCCCGCCGAGATATCGGCTTCCTCGAGCTCGCCGAGGATACGACGGCATGCGGCCGCATAGCGCTGGCCGGCATCGCTCAGCTTCAGCGAGCGCGTCGTGCGATGTAGCAGCTCGGCGCCGACATGATGCTCAAGGAAAGCGATCGCCCGGCTGACCGCCGCCGGCGAGCGCCGCAGTTTCCGCCCGGCACCGGCGAGGCTGCCCTCGTCGACCGCCGCAACGAAGACCTTCATGGCGTCGATGCGGTCCATCGATCCCCCCGCTTCGCGGTCGCCGTTACTCCTTCACGTCATACTGCTTGCTGAGATGGTCGCCGATCTGCACCAGCATCGCGACGCATTCGGGATAGCCGGGCCTCGCCACCGTGGCGTCATCGGCGCTGGCGCGAAACTCCCAGCTGTCGCCGTCGTGCAGCACGGAGATGTCGATGCCGTCGGGGCAGTCGGCATGGGCCTTCAGCTCTGCCCGCGCCATCGCGATCAGTTCGGCTTCGGTCTTGATCGGCTTGCTCATGTAACGACGTCCTCCCGGCGCTGTGCAACGGACGCCATGGTTGCCGATTTGACGGCAGGATGTCGAGAGCACGCGTGCGATCACAACCAGTTGCAATTGACAAAATGCTCGTCCCCGGCGAACATTTGGCAGGGTCGATACCACCCGCCGCTTGCACCCCACCCGGGGACGGTGAAGGTATCAAGCCATGTTTCAGGCTTCCTTTGCCCGCACGAACGGGTCAGCAACGCAAGCCCCTGACGCTCTCCGTTCGTCGATGCAAAGGTTGATCCCATGCGCGACTTTCGTGATGCCAAGGCCATGGCGCAGACGCTGCGCGAAGCGCTCGGCGCCAAATCGATCCCCCTCACCCACAGCGACAGCCTGGAGCTGATCGCCAAACTGTTCGGCCAGCGCGACTGGAACACGCTGGCGGCACGGATACAGACCGCCGGCGGATCCGCCGATGTGCCGGCTTCCGCTCCGCGATCGCCGCCGGACGTCGTGCGGCAAGAGATCGCAGTCGCTGCCGCGGTGCTCGACCGCTATGCCGGCTTCTATCAGCTCAGCGAGCAGGCCGTCCTCAGTGTGATGCGCGAGGATCACCACTTGGCTGTACAGCTCACCGGGCAGCGGGCCGTACCGTTCTTTGCGGAGAGCCAGACCGGGTTTTTCGCCAGGGAGGTCGACGCGCAGATCAGCTTTGTCATCGCGGCTGACGGTCAGGCGACGTCACTGATCCTGCATCAAAATGGCGACAAGCCGATGCCGCGCATTGACGCTGCAAGCGCGAAACAGATTGCGGATCGCACCGCAGAGCGTGTGAAGAAACAGTCGCCGGCTCCAGGAACCGAGGCCGCGCTCCGCCGCCTGATCGAGGGGGTCGCATCGGGACAGCCCGACTATGCGGACATGGCCCCCGCGCTCGCCGCGGCGACCCGCGAGCAATTGCCACACCTGCAGCCTTTCCTCGCCGACCTCGGCGCGATCGAAGCCACCCGCTTCCTCGGCGTCGGCGCGCAGGGCGAGGATGTCTACAGTGTGCGGCACGCCAACGGCGCCTCGCATTGGCGGATCGCGCTCGACGCCACCGGGATCATTTCGACCGCGTGGGTGTCTGCCGGGCCGTGAGCGCCAGCGCGGCTACGGCGCCGCGCTGGCGCGGCGCTCGCCCTTGATCGCCGGCAGCGCGCTCACCGGCGCGACCTTCGGCTTGTCAGTCACCGATCCGGTCGCGACCGGATCGGGCAATGGCGCGCGGGCGGTGGCGTCGGGGAAGCGGGTCTTCATCTCGCGGATGAAGCCGTCGAGCGTGTCGACGCTGGCGGCCATTCGCGCGATCTGGGCGAATTCGGCGCTGGACGTCGCCACCGGCTTGCTGGCCGAGTCGAAGGCGAGCTTGTCGGCATCGCCGGACATCAGCGGCGCGTATTTCTCGCGGAACCGGGACAGCCCGATGGCGTCCTCGGCAAGCGCGTAGCCGACCACGGCGCGGATGATATCGGCCTTCTCGCCCGGATTGAGCGGGGTGAAGTCGCGCCAGCGGTCGCCATAATAGAGCTCGATCTGCTCGGACGCCTCGCGCCAGTGCCGCGACGCCCAATAGATGTCGGAGCGCAGCCGGATTGCCTCACGGCCGGTGATGTTCGAGATGATGTCGAGCGCGAGATCGTGCCGGCCGACGTCGCTCTGCGCGCGCGCCTCGAGCAGCAGCCGCTGCTGGCGCAGCTCGCCGGAGAGATCCGCGATCCGGGTCGAGCGCAGCGCGGCAATGGCGCGGTCGGGCTTGCGGTTCATCAGATAGACCATCGCAAGGCGCGCCGCGACCTGGGCGCGGGCCGCGCCTTCAAGCCGCTTGTCGACCTGGTATTGCAGGAGGTCGGCGGCCTGGTCGAGCAGATCGACACCGACCAGGCGGTCGGCGAGACGGCGGATCATCTCGTCGCCGCGGCGGCCGATCGGCGTCAGTTCGCGATATTCGTAGAAGGTGCCGAGCGCATCGATCGGCGACATCTCGTCGCCCCTGGGGCCGAGGTAGAGCTGCACGAACAAGGCCGAGGCGGCATCCTGCGCCTGGCGCGATTCCGGCGCATTCGGCTGCAGCCGGGTCGCGGCACGCGTCACCGCGAAGGCGTCGGCATAGCGCGCCGTCTCGGCGTAGATCTTCGACAGCACATACAGCGTCTTCAGCTCGATATTGTCGCCGCGCCACAGCATCGACAGCAGCTCGAGCTCCTTCAGCACATCGTCGCGGCCGATCTCGCCGCGCTTCTGCTTGAGCAGCGTCTCCAGCAACCTGCCTTCGGCGGCAGCCTGGCGATCGGCCGAATTGGCGGCGAAGCGATAGGCGTCGAGCGCATCCTTCTCCTGGCCGAGGGCCTCGGCGAGCCGGCCGCGCAGCACCGCAACCGCGGGCTTCAGCTCGCCGGGAACGCCGACCACGTCGAGATCGCTCTTGCGCCGCGCGGCGCCGGCATAGTCCTTGACCTCAAGCGAGGCCTTCATCGAGTCCATGGTGACGATGCGCTGCAAATCGGGCGGCAGCGTCGCCACCGCGAATTCGGCGTTCTTGAACTTCTCGCGCGCCTCGGCCCATTTGCCCTCGCGGGCGAAGGCGAGCCCCTTCCACAATTGGGAATCGTAGCCGTTGCCGATCACGGGATTGGCGAGATCCTTGAGGCCCTGCGCCGGGTGCCCGATCAGGATGCTGGCGACCGCGTGCACCATCACCACCGACGCCGTCTCGCTGCCGCGCTTGCTCTCGGACAGGATCAGATTGGCGACACCATGGGCTTCCTGGTACATGCCGCGCGCCATGTAGAAGTCGGCGAGATCGAGCCGCGCCTGCGGCAGCTGCTCGGCATTGGCCGACGCGGTCGCCGCAATCAGACCGTCGAGCTGCTTGAGGAACGTGTCTGACTGGTTCTTGCGCCACTCGTCCGGATCGAACAACGGCTTCACCGCCGCGGTCGCGCGCTCGGCGGCGACGTCGGCCGATGACAGCGTCAGGCCGCCCGGCCGGCCCAGCATCACCTTGTCGGCGCCGACCTCGGCCTTGACGTCGTCCGCGTTCGGATGAACCACGACGCCGTGGATCGACTCCAGTAGCGAGAGCTCGACGAAATCCTGCCGCTTGATGATGCCGCGGGTCGGCGGCGGCGCGGTCACCACCCAGAGCGTATCGCCGGCGTCGGGATCGACCAGTCTGTGCAGCTGGCCGGGATTGGCGAGCGGTACGCTGACGTTGGCGAGCGAGGGCTCCGAGATGTTGCGCACCACGGTGAGCGGCAATGGCGGCTTCTGCACGCGGTCGGCAAAGGTCAGCGTCCAGCTCACGCCGCGCGAGCGGTCGTCGCTTTCGAGCGACGGCATCTGCGGCCGGTTGAGGCGGAAGCGCACCGCCTGGCCCTTCTCCAGCGCGATCCGGCTGACATCTGATATCAGCGAGCCGGCCTTGGCGCGGACCGGATCGACGTCGATTGCCTCAGCCGTGTCGAACACCATCCAAACCGTGTCGGCGCGGCGGAACAGCGCCGCCGGCGTCGCGCCGGGGAATGAGAACGTCACGCGCAAGCCGTCGCTATCCCGCTGGGCCTCGACCGCGGGCTTGCCGCCGGCACGGGCCTCGGCAGCAGGCGGCGATGGCGCCGCAGCCGCCTTCGGCGCTTCCGTCGCCGGCGCGGCGGCGACAGCGGGCACCGACTTCGGCGCATCGGTCAACGGCGCCGCGTTCTGTTCCGCCACAGAGCCGGCGCCACCCTCGTGCGGCGGGGTCGGCACAGCAGCGTTCTCGGCGTTGGCCGCAGTTGCCGCCGCGATTTTCGGCAGCTCGGGATCGGACGGTTCCGATCGGGGCTGCTCCGTTTTGGCGGGCGCGGCCGCCGGTTGCTCGCTCGTGGCTTGCTCCGGCTTGAGCGGCTCGGAGCGCGGCGGTTCGGACTTGGCAGGCTCGGACTTCGGCGGTTCGGTTTTGGACTGTTCAGGCTTGATCTCGATCTTGGCCTGCTGGGCGATGCTTTCCGACGTCACCGGCGCGATCGCCGCGGCGCCTTTCGGTTTGCCCCGCGTCGGCAACAATGAGCTCAGCGAGGGCTTTGCCGCCTGCTGCTCGTTCTGCTGGAAGGCGACGTCGACGATGTAGTTCTTCTCGTCGCGGAACGAATGCACGTCGACATCGCCCATCAGCGACACGTCGACTGCCGACGTGTCCGTGTCGGCGCGCGCGCTGATCGACGCGACATTCGGTGGGGCGGCGACCTTGGCATCGGCAAGGTCGAAGGTCAGGACCGAGTTGAAGGACAGTGTCAACTTCTGCTCGTTCAGCACCGAGGAGACGCTGACCCCGTCGGGCACCTCGAACACGAAACGGACGAAGGTGGGTTGCACCAGCGCGCGAACCCGCACCGGCGGCTTCTTCCTGGCGGCGTCGGCGGCACGCTGCATGCGCAGCAGGCGCTCGGCGGCGCGGGCGCGCTCGGCAAGCTCGCGGATCACCTCCTGCGGCAGCGACGGCGGCGGGCCGGTCCAGCTGTCGGGCAGGAAGTCGATGAAGATGCGCTCGCCGGCGGTCATGGTGTTGACGGAGACGCGGCGCGCCAGCGACAGACGGATCGCCGAGCCGTCGGGATCGCGGCGCGCGGCGCCGACATAATCGGGCACCGCATCCTGCAGTTTCTCGACGGGGATATCGACCGGACGTTTGAAGCGGATCACGATGATCGAGCCGGCGGTCGTGACCTCCGACTCGACATCCTCCTTCAGCTTCAGCACCAGCCGGGCATAGCCGTTCGCGGCGGAGAATGTCGCCTCACCTGGCACCGCGTCTTCGGCCCGCGCCGCAGTCGGATAGGTAAGGGTTGTAAGCGCAAGGGCGGTGGCAAGCAGGCACAGACGCGCGGTCCGCGCCCAGGCGCGGCCTAGCGACCATGTTCCAGCGGCAGCCGTTCGCGCCATCTCGAAACGTTTTCTCGGGACCCCAGCCATACCAAGCGCGAAGCGCCCTCGCCCACGCTTCCCGATGTTGGATCGGGCGGCGTTAAGGAGCTGTTAACGTCAACGGATTGTTTCGGACCGGCCCCTGCCACGGAATGACTGTGTACTATAGTTGACAAATCGACCGCGTCGTGTATGATAATACACATGATCCAGGTCGTTCAGACCGACACTTTTGCGCACTGGCTCAACTCGCTAGCCGACATGAAAGCGGTCGCCCGGATCGGCGCACGCATCCGGTGTCTCGAACTCGGAAATCCAGGCGATGTGAAATCGGTGGGCGAAGGCGTGAGCGAGATGCGGATCGATTACGGCCCCGGCTACCGGGTATATTTCACGCGTCGAGGCAAAACCATCGTGCTCCTGCTCTGCGGTGGCGACAAGCGAACCCAAAGCAAGGACGTCAAGGCGGCCCAGAAGATGGTGAAGGAGATTTGAGATGCCGCTCAAGACCACCAAGTTCGACATCAAGGATCATCTGAAGACGCTAGAGCAGCAGATCGCCTATCTCGAAGCGGCGCTGGAAGAGGACGATCCCTCGTTCATCGCGACAGCTATCGGCGACATCGCCAGAGCTCGCGGCGTATCGCAGTTTTCGCGCGAAACTGGCTTGAGCCGCGAAGTGATCTACAAGTCATTCCGGCCCGGCGGCAATCCGACTATTGAAACCCTGAACAAGGCGACAAAAGCGCTCGGTTTGAAGCTGAAGCTTGTTCCGAGCGCCGCCTAGCTGCGCAGATAGCGGCGCGCGCTATCCTCGCAGAATTGGAGTCAGCCAGGGGCCCGCTGCGCGGCTGTGACCGGACAGGAATTGGCCTTGCAACGAGCCTTACTCCGCGCTGCCGGGTACCGTGCGCAAATACGCCACGATGGCATCGAGGTCATCTGAACTGATCCGGGCGTAGTAGTGGTATCCCATCGGTCGACCGAGACGGCTGCCGTCGCGGCTGACACCGTCGGTGATCGCACGCTTGATCTCGTCGTCACTCCATGCGCCGATCCCATTGGTCTTGTTCTGCGTGATGTTGCGTGAAACCGAGATACCCCACGGCCCGGAGAATTTGACGCCACCCGCGCCAAGACTGCTCTTGTATTCTCGTCCCCTCGGTCCAATCGGCGTATGGCACGCCATGCAATGCGCGATCGTGACGAGATAGAATTCCTTCTGCACCTTGTCGCTCATCATCGGTTCGGCGAATGGGTTCTCGCCGCCCGGCGGAACGTTCTCGACTTGAGGCACCTTGTAGATCGGATCGGGCACCTTGTTGTGGACCGGCGTGATCGTACGCAAATATGCGACGACCGCGTCGAGATCATTTTCCGTCAGGATGTGATAGAAGCTGGTCGGCATGATCATCGCGGTATGCACGCCCTTTGGGGTTTGCCCGGTGCGCAGCAGTTTCTTGATATCGGCGTCGCTCCAGCTTCCGATGCCTGTTTCCTTGTCTTACGTGATGTTGGCGGCATGCACTGTGAACGGCGGCTCGTCCCAGTATCCCCCGCCCGAGAACGCCTTCTCCAAAACATCGCCGTTCGGTCCCTTGGGCGTGTGGCAATTGCCGCAAGCCAGAATGCCGTTGACAAGGTAATCGCCCCGCTTGACGAGTTCGGATTGGGCCCATGCCAGATTGGTGGTGGCGATGACGACAAGCATCATGAACAGGCTACGCATATCGGTTTCCTCGAAATTTCTTGGTGATGAAAAATTCAATTTCTGATCGGGCGCAGCTTCGCGCCCGGCACAAGAGCATTCAATCAATCAACTCAAGCGGCGGTCCATGCGATCGCAATCGCGGAAGGCTCCAAAACAGCGAAGTCACGCTGACCTTCCTCACGCCAATGCTAGACCCGCATCAAGCACTTTGGCAATGTCCGCGATGGCCCGGTTGCAATGGCCTTGGCGCCGCCAGCTTTGTTCTTCGCCCTTGCTCCCGCGCCAATGGCAACGCGACTGATTTATCGCGGCGGTGGATGCTCCGCCGGATCAAAGCCCAGCAGCCCAGCGCTGGACACTCCCCGCGATGTTACGGAGGTCCGAGTGAGGTACTCCGAGCTCAGACCGTCGCGACCTCTCGTTCGCCATGCGCCGCTTGCCGCGTCTGCATGCTCTCCCGGACCAGCAACCAGCAGAACAAGATGATCACCGGAGAACCAAAAGGCAGCGGCTTCACGACCGACAGCTGATAGAGGACAGGTAGGTAGAAGACCATCGGCGCGAGAAACGTCACGCCAAGGACCATTTTCGACCAGGCCGGAAAGCCGACCCTCAACCATTCGCTGAGCATCCAGGCCAGCGGCAGCGCCATGATGAGCATGTCGTAGAACAGGCAGAACGGCGTAATCAGGAGGCAGGTGAGCACGATGATCGAGCGTTCAGTCGCAGCACTGATCTTCTGACGCAACATCCAGACCAGCACACACGTCATGCCCAGCGCCACGAGGCCGTGAATGATAAAGGCCGTGTTGACGCCGGCGCCGAGCAGGCGCGCTGTCGCGTACACGCTCTGCAGCAATGAAAACTCGACGTCGCCGTTCTCCAGAGCCTGACGGGCCGAGTGAGAGACGTCGAGGAAGTTGAGCCATGTATCGAGGCCGAACAGCAGCGCGGACAGCACGACGAGCGAAATCGACGACAGGCCTGCCCAGATCAGCGTGCGCCAGCGACCTGTGACGATCAGGGCGATCGGCACGGCCAGCGCCAAATGCGGCTTGATCACCATCAGCCCGAGGATCGCGCCCGCGAGCTTCGGCCTCCGGTCCATGATGTTGAGACCGCACCCAAGGATCGATGCCGTCAGAAAGGCGTTCTGCCCCGCCACGGCATTAAGATAGACCGGCGCATAGGCAAGGATCGCGACCAGGCACCAAGGCGTTCGCAAGATACGCCAGATCACCGCGGCGAACGACGCCGCCGTCATACCAATGAACACGAACAGCGAGGCGAAATACGGCGCGAGCGCGAGCGGCACGCACAAAAGCAGCATCGTCGGCGGATAGAAGAACGCCTCGTAGCCCTCTCGCAGGTATGGAGCTTCCGCGAGCAGATGCAATTCGGGCACATAAACCTCGGCGGGATGCCCGGCCAACACCTGGAGCGACGCGGCCCAGAAGGTCAAAAAGTCCGAGCCGAGCAGAAAGTTATTCGCGCCATAGCCGCCATCGCGGTAAAACAGCAAAAGCGACCTCGCAAGGGTCAGCACCAGCACAATTGCGATGCCACTCACGTATAATCGGGCGCGCGGCGCGGTGAGCCATGGCATGTCTTTCAGCATTGGCAATTCCTGAAACACCACCTTGAGACATAGCGACTTCAATTCCAGAATGACAAATCGGTTGCAACTTAACGCTACCGTTTAAGGCTACCATAACCGGCGTACACTTCTCGGCGTCGATAGGCGTTTGGCTTCGCGGAGACCTCGTCGAGCCCACACCACCGGAGGCGGCGAACATCCGCGTCTGCCAGCCGGCACATGGCGCTGCAGCGCCTACCGGACGGCGCCGGCTTCGGCCTTTGCACGAGAGGATTAACCTCGATCCACCGGGCATCCGCGGAACTTCCAGCGATTAACCCAACGCCGCAGGGAGATCGGCCACTCGCTTGCGCCACCGCCAGTTGCGGTATACAACCGCTTACATTTCAAGCAATTCTTAGTTTCTGGCAGTTTCATGAACGGATTTGGAATGGTGCGCGCCCGTGCGGAGCGCAGCGGATACGACCGTGCATTGGCCATCGCCTGCCTCATCGTGTTGGGCTTTACCCTGTACTGCGTGTTACCGAAAGTCGTTGACGGTACCGGCGCGACCGGGCTCGACTTTTCGTGCTTTTGGAGCGCGGGGAGAATGGCCCTCGATGGCCATGCCGCCACCGCCTACGATTGGCCGCGGTTGCGGCAAGCGATCATTCAAATACATCCCAGCTTGAACGACGCTCCGTTCCCCGTTTACGAGGTGCCGATACCGTTTTTCTACCCGCCGTTTTTTCTCTTTGCGGCGGCACTGCTGGCACTATTGCCGTTTCCGACCGCGTTCTGGATCTGGAGCACCGCAAAGCTGCTGTGCTGGGCGCTCGTTGTTTCCGCCATCCGGCCGCGCTTCGCCGTACTGCTGCTGGCATTCGCCGTGCCGGCCGTCCTGTACGATTTCATCGTCGGCCAAAGCTCCTTGCTGGCGGCATCGCTGCTCGGCGCGATTCTGCTGACGCTGGACCGGCGTCCGATCGTCAGCGGCTTCCTGATCGCGCTGCTGATCTTCAAGCCGCAATATGGCGTCCTGCTTCCGCTCGTTTTGATAGCTACTGGACGCTGGACCGTCTTCATCACAGCCAGTTTGGTGACACCGGTGCTCTTGCTGCTTACCGGGCTTACCTTCGGCTGGGACACTTTTGAGGGGTTCCGTGAGGCCGCCGTCTTCGCAACGACGCAGTTCCATCTCACCGGCACGCTGGCTTGGTACAAACTGCAGAGCGTCTACGGCGTGCTTCGGTTTGCCGGTTTTGGCTATGGATCGGCCATGGCACTGCACGTCGCGGTCGCTGCGGCAGCCGCGACGTGGACGCTGATCATATGGCGCCGCAACGTCAGCTTCGCCGTCAAGGCCGCGTGCCTGCTCGTCGCGACCCTGCTCGTCTCTCCCTACTTCGCGATCTACGATACGGCGCTACTGGCTCTCGCGCTCATCTTTCTCATGAACGCGCCCATGGCCGAACATGGCGCGCTTCTCTCGAATCGCTCCGAACTACGGATCGGGTTCGGCGTGCTTGTCCTGGCGGGGTTTACCTACCCGGTCGCGCTCGTGCCCGTCGGTCCGTTCATGTGCGCGACCCTCATCGCGATGATATGGATGCGATGCAGGCAACCCGGTGTTAAGTCGGATCTGGCTTACGGCTGAGGGGCCACCGCCAATTGACGGACTCTCAGATAGCTCCCATCAATTCGTCTTCGGCGTGAGCATCTTGCCTTCGATCTTGGGAAGATCGTCGGTCGAGGCCGACTTGTCGCCGCCGGCACGGCGGGCGAGTTCGACCGTGAGCCGTTCGGCGGCTTCCGGCTGCATCAGGCCGAGGATATCGGACATCTTGCGCGGCTGGATCTGCGAGGCGATCTGGTAGAGCACGTTCATTTCCAGACGATCGAACACCTTCGCGGCGTCCTTCGGCTTCATGTTCTCGTACATGGTGACGATGCCCTTGAAGCGCGCGGCATCGGCTTCCGCCTTTGCCGCGGCATCGGCATTCGTCTTGGCGTCATTGGCCTTGGCCTCCTCGACCTTGGCCTCGATGCGCTTCTCGGCTGCCTTCAGCAGGCTTTCGCGGATCTCGACCTCGCGCGCGCGCGTCTCGAGCTCCTGGCGGCGCGACTGCAGCCGCTCCAGGATCGCGCGCTCCGACGCCGACACTGGCGCCGGGGCATCCAGGTTGACGACAACGCCATCGGGCTTGGACGGCTCCGCGGCCGGTGCGGCCGGCTTCGGCGCCTCGTCCTTCTTGGCGTCCTTGTGCTCGACCGATCCCGTGATGTCGCCGGGATCGGCCTTGATCTTGCTGTCCACCACCGCCTTGCCGGCGCCGGGGAAGTTGAAATTCTGTTGCGCCCAAGATGGGCCAGCCGGGCCGGCCGGCGGCGTATCGTCGGCGAACACGTAACCGCCATCGAGCACGAGGCCGGCGACCTTCAGCACCATCAGGCCGAAGATCGCGACCAGCACCACGGGCATCACTCTGATGTCACGAAGCAACTTCATGCAGCGAGACCGCCGGCCCTCCTGCGCTCGGTGAAGGCTTCAGCCGCCGCGGCAACCGCGTGCGCGGCCGAGACCCTGGGCGCCGGCGCCACCGGCGCGGCTGCTTGCACCGGTGCCTGCGCGGGCTCGGACGGCCGCGCGGCCATCGCGATCTTGGACAGGCGGCGCACCACGTGGTCACCCTCCGCCAGCTGATTCTTCAGCAGCGCCGACATCTGCGTCGCCGCATCGAGCTGATTGCCGAGGTTCTCGTTGACGTCGCGCACCGCGTGCTTCAACCCGCCGATCGCCCGCTCGGCGATCTCGGTCGCGGTGATCAGTTCGGCGATCGTCGCCTTCAGCGAATGTTCGTCGGCCTTCAGCCGCTGCAGCCGCCTGTTGAGCAGCCAGCAATAGCCGATCGTCAGCATCAGCAGCACGGCTACCAGACTCTCGATTGCTAGTCCAAGCACATGACTCATGGTGCCTCCATCATCTTGGTCCGCTCGTCCGCCTTCTCGAACATCGCGAAGGTGGTTTGGGGTTTACGCAAATTCTTGGTGACGCGGATCGCGACACGGTCGCCGACCCGGCCCATGCGCCCTTCCGTCAGGGTGACGTTGCCGCAGCGCACCGAGACCAGCGCGTCGGAGCGGATATCCAGCGGCAGGGTGTCTCCGACCTTGAGCTTCATCAGCTCCTTCAGCGGAATGTCCGCTTCATAGAGCACCGCGTCGACCGAGATCTCGGCCTGCGCCACTTCGGTGGCGAAATGGCCTTCCCAGATCGGGTCGCGACCGAATTTTTCGCCCATGAACATCTGCAACAGCACGTTGCGGATCGGTTCGATGGTGGCGTAGGGCAGCAGCAATTCGACATTGCCGCCGCGGTCTTCCATGTCGATGCGCAGACGCACCAGGATCGCGGCATTGGCCGGACGGCTGATCGCGGCAAAGCGCGGGTTGGTCTCGAGCCGGTCGATCGTGAAGGTCACCGGCGACAGCGGCCGGAACGCCTGCTCGGCATCCGACAGCACCACCTCGACCAGGCGCTTGACGAGGTTGGTCTCGATCGTGGTGTAGGGCCGGCCCTCGATGCGCAGCTGGGTCTGGCCGCGGCGGCCGCCGAGCAGCACGTCGATCATCGAATAGATCAGGCTGGAATCGACGGTAGCGAGCCCGAAGTTCTCCCACTCCTCCGCCTTGAACACCGAGAGCACCGCCGGCAACGGGATCGAATTCATGTAGTCGCCGAAGCGCACCGAGGTGATGCGGTCGAGCGAGACCTCGACGTTGTCGGAGGTGAAATTGCGCAAACTGGTCGTCATCAACCGCACCAGGCGGTCGAACACGATTTCGAGCATCGGCAGACGCTCGTAGGACACCATCGCGGAATCGATGATGGCGCGGATGCCGGAATGGTCGTCGAGGCTAACGTCGCCGACCGTGAAGCCGAGGAGATTGTCGATCTCCTCCTGCGACAGCACGCGCTCGCCATTGGTGCTCTTGCTGCCGAAGTCGCGGCTGCCGTCCTCGACCATGGCGGCCCATTGCAGCGCCATGTTCTCGGTGAGCTCGTTCTTGGCGGCTTCCGCCGTGGCCGCCGCGGGATCCTCGGAATCGAGCGAGGCTTCCCACTGGGCCGCAATGGCGTCCTGGTCCATCTGGTCGTTGCCGGCCATGGCTTTACATCCACCCCGTCACTGGATCACGACTTCCTTGAACAGCACCGCGTTGACCTGGTTGGGTGCCAGCGCAAGGTTGACGCGCTTGGTCAGTTCTTCCTTGAGGCGGAACAGGCCGGCCGAGCCGTTGAGGTCGCTCGGGCGCAGCTCGCGCATGTAGGTCTGGAACAGGTCGGTGACGCGCGGCAGCGCCGGCTTGATCGCCTCGACCTGCTTCTCTTCCTTGACCTCGAGCACGAGCTTCAGCTTGAGATATTGCACGCGCTCGCCGGGCGCGCCGACCAGGTTGACCAGCATGTCCGGCACGTCGACGAAGCTCGGCGGCTTCGGCGGCGGCGCTTCGGCGTGCTGCTCCTCGCCGTGGCCGCGCATGAAGAAGAACCAGCCGCCGGCGCCCGCGCCGAGCACGACGAGGAAGCCAACGACGGCAATGATCAGCTTGAGCTTGCCCTCCTTCGGTGCGGCCGCGCCCTCGCCGCTGTCCGTCTTTTCCTCGTCCGCCATCGTCCGCTCGCTTCACTCTGAAGGATGCGAACGCGATTTGCCCCAGCCTTGGCCTGAAGACGCGATACAAATGCCGCCGGCGCACACGCGCCCCAATGCCGGCAACACTGGGGTCATAATGGTTAACGGAAGCTTAGGATTTACCATCCACTAGGAAAAAACTGCCGGGCAAACATGGTCAACAAGACCTTTCTGCCGCCCCTTGCGCGCCACGGCCAAACATCTAAGCCGTTCAAATAACACGCCATTCCAAGTTGGCACGGCTTTCGCTGAGAGGACGGCGTAACCTGAGGGTTTGGGAGAACCCAATGGTTACCGACGGGTCCGGCGTGAAGGTTTGGGAGAACCTGCATTCGGATCGCCTCACAGGGGAGAACCACCGATGCAGAATACGCTTCTGGTCGGCCTATCGAAGCAGATGGTGCTGGAACGGCAGATGGATGTCGTCTCCAACAACATCGCGAACATGAACACCAACGGCTACAAGGCCGACCGGTCGCTGTTCCAGGAATATCTGTCCTCGAACGCGCATGAGGACAATTTCGCCTCCTCCGACCGCCGCGTCTCCTTCGTGCAGGACCGCGCGACCTTCCACGATTTCGCGCAGGGTCCGACCGAAGAGACCAAGAACCCGCTCGACGTCGCGATTGACGGCAATGCCTTCCTGGTGGTGCAGACGCCGGGCGGCGAGCGCTACACCCGCGAAGGCAGCCTGCAGATCAACAATCGCGGCCAGTTGGTCACCGCTTCGGGCTACCAGGTGCTCGGCACCGCCGGCCCGATCACCTTCCAGCAGACCGACCACGACGTCTCGATCGCCGCCGACGGCAACATCACCGTGCTCGAGGGCACCTCCCGTCTCGACTCGATCCGCGGCAAGCTGCGCCTCGTCTCGTTCGCGCAGGCCCAGCGCCTGCTGAAGGAAGGCTCCAACCTCTACGCGCCGGGCGAAGGCACGCAGGCGCTGCCGGACACCAAGGCCCAGATCCGCCAGGGCTTCATCGAGAAGTCGAACGTCAATTCCGTCGTCGAGATGAGCCGCATGATCGAGATCACGCGGACCTACACCCAAATCGCCTCGCTGCTGCAGCAGCAGAGCGACCTGCACAAATCGGCGATCGAGAAACTCGCCGACGTGCCGAACTGATCCAGGGGATTGACCGATGCGCGCACTTTATACAGCTGCGACCGGAATGGCGGCACAGGAACTCAGCGTTCAGGTGATCTCCAACAACATCGCGAACCTGCGCACCACCGGCTACAAGAAGCAGCGCGCCGCGTTCCAGGACCTGATCTACGACCATGTGCGCCGGGTCGGCGCGCAGGCCTCCGACCAGAACACCATCATGCCGATGGGCATCGACCTCGGCGGCGGCGTCAAGACCGTCGGCACGCCGCGCATGATGACCCAGGGCACGCTGTCGCCGACCGGCAACGATCTCGACATCGCGATCCGCGGCGAAGGCTTCTTCAAGATCCTGATGCCGGACGGCACCTTCACCTACACCCGCGACGGCTCGTTCCAGATGGACAATCAGGGCCGCATCGTCAATGCGCAGGGCAATTTGCTGCAGCCGACGATCACGATCCCGCAGAACGCGTCCGGCCTCACCATCAATGCGCAAGGCCAGGTCTCGGTGACCCTGCCGGGCCAGACCGCATCGACCAACATCGGCCAGATCGGCCTGACCCGATTCATCAACAAGGCCGGCCTGATGCCGATCGGCGACAATCTGTTCCAGGAAACGCCGGCCTCCGGCCAGCCGCAGGACGGCACCGCCAACACCGACGGCTATGGCGACATGCAGCAGAGCAACCTCGAACAGGCCAATGTCGAGGTGGTCTCGGAAATCTCCGACCTGATCGCCGCGCAGCGCGCCTATGAGATGAACTCGAAGGTGGTCTCCGCCGCCGATCAGATGATGCAGTCGACCTCCAACCTGTTCCGCTGAGGATGATGTCGATGATCGCCCGCTCCCTCCTGATCGCAGCCGCGCTCCTCGCGGTCACCGTGGCGCCGTCGGCCGCGCAAAGCCGCCGCGAGACCATCGCGGTGCCGACGCTGCGCGCCAGCATCACGGTCGCCGACGACATCGTGCGGGTCGGCGACCTCATCGACAACGCCGGCAGCGCCGGCAGCGTCGCGGTCTACCGCGCGCCGGACCTCGGCACGACAGGCACGCTGCCGGTCGCGCAAGTGCTCAACGTGTTGCGCTCGCACCAGGTGATCGGCGTCGATACCCGCGAGCTGAAGGAGATCACCGTCACCCGGCTGGCGCGCACCATCGACAGCAAGGAGATCGAGCAGCAGGTGTCGCGCGCGCTGGAGGGCCGCCACGGGCTCGGCAGGGCCGGCAACATCGCGCTGACCTTCGACCGCGATCCCGGCGACATCCGCCTCGAGGCCACCAATACCGGCGCGATGCAGCCGATCGCCGTGCGCTACGACCCGCGCTCGACGCGTTTCGACCTGACCTTCGAGATCGGCAACGACGCCGGCGCCGCGCCGTCGAAGCTGCGCTTCACCGGAACCGCGATCGAAACCATCGAGGCCGCCGTGCTGACGCGCAATGTGGAGCGCGGCGACGTGCTGAAGGCCTCCGACGTGATCGTCGAGCGCCGTCCGAAAGCCGAGATCGGCAACGACGCGGCGGTGCGCGACAGCGCCGTCGGCATGCAGGTCCGCCGCCAGCTCCGCCCCGGCCAGGCGCTGCGCGTTGCCGACCTCGCGAAGCCCGATCTCGTCACCCGCGACCAGAACGTCACGCTGATCTATCGCACCGCCGGCCTCTACCTGACGATCCGCGGCAAGGCGATGGATGGCGGCGCCGAGGGCGACACCGTCAGCGTGATGAATATGCAGTCGAAGCGCGCCGTTTCCGGCGTCGTCACCGGCCGCGGCGAGGTCTCAATCTCGGTCGCGACCCCGCGCCCGGCGCCGACCGCCGACGCCACCGAATCCAATTCCGCTTCCGTCAAGCTGAGTTCAGTCGCACCAAACGCCGAGTAAAGTTCATGTCCCAGTACCGCATCAACCGCCTCGTCCTGACCGGTGCACTGCTCGCGCTCGGAACGATCGCCAGCGGTTGCTCGTCGATCGACCGTCTCTCCCAGATCGGCGAGCAGCCGAAGCTGTCGTCGATCGACAATCCGACCACCCAGCCCGGCTACAAGCCGGTGCAGATGCCGATGCCGAAGCCCGAGGTCGCCTCCTACAGCCCGAACTCGCTGTGGCGCAGCGGCTCCCGCGCCTTCTTCAAGGACCAGCGCGCCGCGCGCGTCGGCGACATCCTGACCATCACGGTGAACTTCACCGACAAGGCCGCGATCGCCAACGAGACCCAGCGCAGCCGCACCAACTCCGAGGATTCGGGCGTCACCAACTTCCTGGGCTCGCAGACCATCACGCAGCCGAACAAGATCCTGCCCGGCCGCATCCTGACCGCCGACTCCACCGCCTCCAGCGACGGCAAGGGCTCGGTGAACCGCCAGGAAGCGTTGCAGACCAACGTCGCCGCGGTCGTCACCCAGGTGCTGCCGAACGGCAATCTCGTGGTCGAAGGCAAGCAGGAGATCCGCGTCAACTTCGAAATCCGCGAGCTGATCGTGGCCGGCATCGTGCGCCCGGAGGACATCCAGAGCGACAACACCATCGATTCCTCGAAGATCGCCCAGGCCCGCATCGCCTATGGCGGCCGCGGCCAGATCACCGACGTGCAACAGCCGCGCTACGGACAGCAGGTTCTCGACGTGCTGCTGCCCTTCTAACGGCATGATCCAAGAGTGGAAACCGGTTTTCGGAAACGGACCATGCCTGAGTAGGACTTTTACGAGCTCCCACATCTCGTCGCGAACCTAGGCGCGGCGCGGTGTACCAACACGGCCCTCGCTAGCTCCCCTGGCGAGGGTCGTGGCTTTTTGTGACCGGTGGCGTGCGCCGGCGCGATCGCCGTGCACCAGTCCGATACCGCTTTACGAAAGTCCCGCCATCGCCTTGTCGGTTCGTTAACCCTCGCAGCAGCGCGCAGTAGAAGTCCCGGCGCTTGCAACGTAGGGAGACGACAACGCAGGGTTTTCTGTTTGTATGACGGTCATGCAAAGAGACGGACGATATGCGGCGTGGTTCCGGACGCCGCGGGGCGAAGGCACCGGAATAGTCCAGCTTGCAAATGGCAGGATCTCGGGCGGCGACGCCATGTTCATTTATGGCGGCACCTATCAACTCGATCAGGACCGCTTCACGGCGACGCTGACGACGCACCGCTATGCCGACGGCCCGTTCACCACCGTGTTCGGATGCGACGAGGTCGAGGCGCAGCTGACCGGCTCGTTCAACGGCAACCGGGCGGTGTGCTCGGGCACGGCCAAGCAGGCCCCCGGCGTGCTGTTCGAAGCCACCCTGTTTCTGCAGCAACAGGAGCCGGAGCCCGCCCCCGGCCCAAGGACCACGACAACACGCGCGGGTGTGGCGAGGCTGCCGAAGCTCCCCGGCCGGCGCACGACGGTCGTGAGCAGGCGTTTCAGCTAATCCGTCCGCAATCCCGATGGCGTCGCCACCCGGTCCGGCGTACGATCGCGCATGCGCGAAGCGCAGCCCGATCGATGCAGCCGGAAGGAGGAACGCATGTATGCCGCCATCCGTCACGCCAAGGCGAAGACTGGTAGCGCCGAGGAACTCGCGCGCCGGATCAAGGAAGGCGCAATCCCGATCATCAGCGACGTTGAAGGCTTCATGGCCTATTACGTGGTCTATGCCGGCGACGATACCGTCACCGCGATCAGCGTCTTCAACAACCATGCCGGCGCCGAAGAGGCCAACCGCCGCGCGCTGGCCTGGATCGATGACAATCTCGGCCCATTGCTGGTCGGCCAGGCCACCGCGGTTGCGGGTCCAGTGATCGTGCATACCAAGGCATAACGGCCGCAACCGGGTTGCGGGTCCGGTGATCGTGCATACCAAGGCATAACGGCCGCAACCGGGTTGCGGGTCCAGTGATCGTGCATACCATAGCCTGAAGGCCGCAACCGGCAAACTTCGCCCGGCAAAAGCTGCCGGCTGCGCGTCGTGCGCGCGTGGCGGCGTCGCGATCCCGTTGAAATCACGGCTGCAACGGATGGCACGCCATTTGCTCCACGATTGCAGCATTGCAATGGGGACTGCGCGCGCAGATGACGTCGATCTCGGCCCTTGGATCGGTCACCGCCAGCATGACGACTGGCACATTGAAGAAACCGCTGACCGCCGACGCCACCGGCGGCAGCTCGCTCGGCGACACCGTCGAGCAGAAGTTTCTCAAATATGCGCAGATGAGCCCGATGGACCGGATGCGCGCGAACATCCTCAAAAGCATGGGCATGTCGGAAGAAGATCTCAAGAACATGACGCCGGATCAGCGCGCCGCGGTCGAGCAGAAGATCAAGGAGCTGATCGAGCAGGCGTTCCAGAAGAACGCCGGCAAGGCCGGCCAGGCGGTCGACATCTCGGCCTAGCTTGCCTGCGCGGGAGCGCGACGGCCGCATTCACGCGTCGGGCCTGTCGCTCAGGACAATGAAGACCTTGCCGCCGAAGTCGTATCGCGCGACCTCGCGCATGCCGAGCCGCAGATGCGCCTTGAGCGAACGCGGGTTGTCTTCCCTGATGAACAGGATTGCCTCGCGGCCGGGGAACGTCGCCTGAAGCTTCGCGTACAACGCATCCAGCACGCCAAGGCCGCGCGCGTCCCGCGAGACGCACACCGGACCATAAACATACGCATCTGCCCGCCCCGGCCAGGCCTTCAGCATGGCCTGCACCGGCGGCGCCTCGCCATATCCCTTCTCCGACGTCAGGAGCGCGCCGAGCAGTCTGCCCTCATCGTCGGTCGCGACGACGATCGATTGCCCGCTTGCAATGCGCGTCTCGATCACGTCGCGCGGCCATTGCCCGAGCAGCATGCCACCGTGCTCCCCGTTGTTGGCCGTCAACAGCGCGGAGATGGCGTCCGCATCGGACAATGTGGCGAGCCTGGTCTTGATCATCGCGGATGGATCGCGAGCACCATGGCGGCGCAGCTCACGCCTTCTTCTTTGCGGTCGCGCGGGTACCTGCGGCCTTCTTTGCCGGCTTCTTCGCAGATTTCCTGGATTTGGCCTGGTTGAGTTCGATCGCAGCACGAATGAGCGTCTTCAGCGCAGGGGCGTTGATCTTGTCGCCCTCGAACAGATCGATCGCGCGCCGCGCATTGCCCTCGAAGCCGGTGTTGAACAGCTTGTCGGGGTCGGGCAGCTGCGCGCCATACATGAAGGTCAGCTTGACCTTGCCCTTGTGGGCGTTGCCGACCGCAATGATGCCGTCGCGCGACCACACCGGGCTGCCCATCCACTTCCACTCCTCGATGATCTCAGGATCGGCGGCGAGGATGCTCTTGCGCAGGCTGGCGAGCGTCTTGCCGCGCCAGTCGGTGAGGTCCTCGATCATCCGGTCGATACGTTCCGATGCCGTCATTGCTGTCTCTCGCGCCTCATCCGCCCCAAGTCGTCACGTCAAGTCGTCACGTCATGCAATCACACTTGGGACGCGGACGTCGATCCCCCATGCTGACGCCGCGGCGACAGATATGGCAACGCGAACAGATAAAGGCCGCTGAGCAGCATGAAGATCAGCGGGAACAGCGCTAGCAAGCCGATCCAGACCGCCTGCTGCTGCAGGACCATGGCGACGATGTTGATGATGACGGCGACCGTGAAGGCGATCGAGAGCCAGCGGTGCGATTGCCGGATCCAGTTGTTCCAGTTCAATGTGACCTCCTGTTGGTGAGTGAATGATCCAGCGGCATTGCGGGGAGCTCGCGACAAATTGCAGAGCAATTTTGCGCTGAAGCGACGAAGCAATCCATCTATCCGTGTATGCGGCACGATGGATTGCTTCGCGGAGCCTGTCATCGGGCGGCGCTATGCGCCGACCCGTTGGCTCGCAATGACGAGAGAGAGAGACCGTCAACCTTGCCGCGCCATCAGCTGATCGAGATTCTCGAGGAACTGCTTCCATCCGGCATGAGCGCCGCCATAGGCCTGCTTCTGATGCGGCTGGAAGCCGGACTGCTCGACGCGCAGATGGGTGCCGGTCGCCGTCGGCGTCAGCGTGAAGACCACAACGCTCTCGAGATTGTAGGCGGCATCCGCATGCACGAAATTCCAGGTGTAGGACAGCGTCCTGTGCGGCTCCACAGCGAGCACCTTGCAGTCCAGCACGCCGCCCCACTCGCCGCGCAGGTTGAAGCTGTGCCCGACCTCGGGCTTGAAGTCGTTCTTCATCAGCCACTCCTCCATCAGATGCGGTTGGGTCAGCGCGCGCCAGAGCTTTTCCGGCGGATGAGGAAATTCACGCTCGACGATCGCGGAACGCGTTTCAGCGGTGGTCTTGTTCATTGGTCCATCCTTTTGAGGAGATCTTCGAGGTGGTCGAACCGGTTCTGCCAGAAGCCCGCCATCTGGCTGGTCCAGTCGATCAGCGGCGCCAGCGCGCCGAGTTGCGCGCTGTAATGGGTCTGCCTGCCTTCATGGCGGTCGCGCACCAGCCCGGCCTGCTTCAGCACGCCGAGATGCTTCGACACCGCCGGCTGCGAGATCCTGGCGCGGGCCGTCAGCGCGCCGACGGTCTGCTCGCCCTCGCGGCACAGGCGCTCGAAGATGGCCCGGCGGGTCGGGTCTGCAAGGGTTCGAAACAGGATGTCGTGAGCGTCAGGCATTTGCGATCAATAACCCATTGGTTATGGATTGACGTATAACCAACCAGCTATGGATGAGTCAATCGCAAACTTCGGCGGCTCGACAGCGGCCGCGCCACCTGAGGCTTTCCGGCGCGATGGCACACCAAGACCGCCCGCGCCTTTCATAACCCGCAGGTTATCCGGTGGCACCGATCGGCCCGTCGGGCAACTCAGGGCGGAACGAAGAGCAAAGCTCGGGCAAATCATGTCGCGAGAATGCGGAAGTTTGACTCACAGATCGCGCAACACATTCCATGTCGTCCTGGCGAAAGCCAGAACCCATTACCCCAAATGAGAGTTGTTGCGCGATGCTGGGGCCACGATCCCGCTCATCATCAAGTGCGGTGGTTATGGATCCTGGCTTTCGCCAGGACGACGATCGTGTGTGTGTGTGGAATCCGCTCTGTCATCACCCGGCTCGCCGCCTCCGCTGAAGCTTCGGCGCGCCAAGGATGCACGGCCTCGTCGAAGCCTTGGCGAAGACGGGACCGGGCGATCCAGTACGCCGCGGCCGCTCGGCTCAAGCACAGCCGTCTCTGCAATACTGGATCACCCGCTTTCGCTTTAGCGGGTCATCACACCGCGCTGTTTGACATCTTGAATTGCGACTCGTCCTCACCGTCATCCCTGCCTTGTGCGCAATTGCACATGGGAGCAGGGACCGAGCATGAAACCGTGTCGTTGCGGTGGCACTGCGCATGATCTACAACCTTTGCACGGACACGATTGCTAGTCTCGGATAATTTTACGGAGATTTTTGATGTGCCAGCTTTGCGAAATCCCAGCTCCCACCCAGACCTCCCGGCGCCGCTTCCTCGCTGCCGCGGCCTGCACCGCCGCCAGCCTCGCCCTTGCCCCGCCGGTTTCCGCCAGGGAAACCAAATCGCCGCCGAAGCCGCAGAATGTGCTGGCGCCGGACGCGGCGCTGGAGCGGCTGGTGAAGGGCAATCTGCGCTATGTCGAAGGCGTCTCGCGGCGGCATGATTTCAAGCACGAGCGCGAGGCGCTGGCCGGCGGACAGAATCCGTTCGCCGGCATCCTGAGTTGCGCGGACTCCCGCATCGCACCGGAATACGCCTTCGACACCGGCCGCGGCGATCTGTTCGTCTGCCGCATCGCGGGCAATTTTGCCAGCGACGAGACCATCGCGAGCCTGGAATATGCATCGGCCGTGCTCAACGTGCCGCTGTTCATGGTGCTCGGCCACGACAGCTGCGGGGCAGTCGACGCCGCCATCAAGTCGCTGAAGGACAACACCACCCTGCCCGGTCATCTGCCCTCGCTGGTCAATGCGATCGCACCGGCGGTGAAGGCGACCGAAGGCAAGGGAGGCGACCGGCTCGCCAACGCCATCAGGCAGAACGTCATCGACAACGTCGCGAAGCTGAAATCGGCAACGCCGATCCTCAGCGCCGCGGTCGATCAGGGCAAGCTCAAGGTGGTCGGCGCGGTCTACCGGCTGACCGACGGCAAGGTCGAACTGGTCACGGACGCCAAGCGCCCGGCGACTTGAAAGTCAGGTGAATTCAGTAAAGTCAGGTCAAGGTCGCGCAACACACTCGGTGTCGTCCCTGCTTTCGCAGGGACGACGTCCTTATGTGGAGGCAGGCTCGCACAACGTCACCTCACGTAAAGGCCGCTTCCACCTTGCCGAGGCCGTCGAGCTCCATCACGACCGTGTCGCCCGCGTTCAGCCACACCGTCTTGACCAGGCTGCCGGTCAGTACGATCTGGCCGGCATGCAAGCCACGGCCTTCAGTGGCGAGATGATTGGCGAGCCAGGCGAGCGCGTTGTGGGGATGCCCGAGCACGTCGGCGCCGGTGCCGCGGCCTTCTTCCTTGCCGTTGACGATCGCGCGTCCCGCGACCGCGCGCAAATCGGGCACGGTGATGCGCGGCACCTCCTCCCCGAGCACGCAACCGGCGGCGAAGAAGTCGTCGGCAATCAGCGTCGGCGCGCCCAATGTCTCCCATTTGACGTAGCGGTCGTCGACGATCTCGATCGCGGGATAGTAGGCATCGATCGCTTCCGCGACCCATTCGGCGGTGAACGGCGCCTCGCTGGGAGCGAGATTGCGGGCGAGCCGCACCGCGATCTCGCACTCGACGCCGACATGGACGAACTCGGCCGCCGGCAGCCGCACGCCGCTGTCATGCACGACCTTCTCGAACACGCCACCGACGCAGGGGTGCGGGATGTTGATATATTCCTGCATCACCGCGCTGGTGCAGCCGATCTTGTAGCCGACGAGGCTGCCGACGTGTGGCTGCATCAGAGCGTGCAACGCGTACTGCACCTGATAGCCTTCGGCCTCGTCGCGCGGCACCACGTCCTTCGGAAGCGCCTTGAGCGGCGCCCGGCTGCGGCGCGCGCTGGCGATCGCCTTTGCGGCCGCGAGGACCCGATCCATCTGCGCAGCCTCCCTGGTGTTCTCGGCGGCGCGGTGGCGCCTCCGTCTGCTCGCTGCAATTCAGCACTCGCCGACGCGTCTGGCAAGCACGCTGCACGGGAGCTGCCGTCAGGCCTTGACGAGGCCGAGCCGGATCAGGCTCTCGGCGGTCGCGACGATCATCTCCTCATTGCCGCGCGGGCGCCAGCCGAGCAGGTGCTGCGCCTTGGCGCTGGTCGCGCGGCGCACCTTGCCGAGCAGCGGCAGCGCGGCACGGGCCATCGGGTTGCGCCGTGCGGCGAGCCGCATCATCCAGTCCGGCGCCTGGAACCGCGGCACGCGCCGCGCCTTGCTGCCGAGTTTTGCGCGCAGCACTCGGGCGACCCCGAGGATCGACATGGTCTCGCCGGCGACCGCCAGGAAGCGCTCACCGCTGGCCTCGGGCGACATCATGGCGCGCAGATGCAGGTCGGCGACATCGCGGACGTCGACGAGGCCGAAATGGATCCGCGGCACCGCCGGCATCGCGCCGTCGAGCAGCGCCTTGATGATGCCGATCGACTCGGAGAAATCGGCACCGAGCGCCGGGCCGAACACCGCGGTGGGGTTGACCACGGCAAGCTCGAGGCCATTGCCTTGGCGCGCCACGAAATCCCAGGCGGCGCGCTCGGCCAGCGTCTTGGATTTCGGATAGGCCTGCACGCCCTCGCCATCGAGATTGGACCATACTGTCTCGTTGAACGGCGCCGCCTGCGGCGGATGGCCGTAACCGATTGCCGCGAACGACGATGTCACGACCACGCGCTTGACGCCGGCGTCGCGCGCGGCGCGCAACACCCGCAGCGTGCCTTCCCGCGCCGGGACGATCAGCTCGTTCTCGTCCTCGGGCACATAGGCGCCGAGCGGTGATGCGACATGCAGCACGTAGTCGCACCCGGTGGCCGCCTCGCGCCAGCCATCGTCGCGCAGCAGGTCGGCGGTGACGAAGCCGACCTGGTCGGGCGCCAGCGCGCCACCCTCGCGCAGCATCGCGATCACGTCGTTGCTGCGACCCGGATTGCGCACCGTCGTTCGCACCGCGTGCCCGTCGGCGAGCAGCTGCAGAATCGTATGCACGCCGATGAATCCCGATCCGCCTGTGACCAAAACCGTGCTCATGTCCCTGCCCTCTTCATGGTTCGGCGGATGGGCCCAACATTGCACTGCCCGCCCTGCACAGGCCGCATCTGGTCACTATCTGATCTTGGACAAGTAGGCTGAAATTCGAGACCGCTATGGAAAACAATACCAGCGATATGTGTGACGGCGGTGAATGCGAGAGCTGCCCCAGCGACCCCAATGTGCTGATCGAATTCAAGCACGCGATCCATGCGCTCGGGGGGAAATGGAAGCTCGAGATCCTGTTCACGCTGATGAATGGCGGTGTGCGGTTCGGCGCGCTGCGCCGCGCGCTCGCGCCGATCACCCAGCACATGCTGACTGCGCAGCTGCGCGAGCTCGAGCGCGACGGCCTGGTGGCGCGCAGGGTGCTCGCCGAGAAGCCGCTGCAGGTCGAATACTGACGGATTCGGCCTGGAGCCTGACGCCGGCTTTCCGCGAATTGCTGGCATGGTCGAAGACGTTCGGCCCGCGCCGTCAGGCGGAGGCAAGCGAGGCGATACTCGGAGCCGGGTTGGCCTGAATATCGCCTCGCCTTCAGATCGGCGTCCGATCAATCCATGCCAAGCGCCTTTCGGATCGCGATCTCGACCGGCGAATACGCGCCATCCGCGCGTTCCAGCCGGTATGGTTCGCCGGCAGCGAGCGACGGCTGGGCCATGAAGCGCGGCGTCGTGCCCCGATGCTTCTGCGCGGCATGCACCAGCAACGGATGACACAGATAGACCGTGCCGGCCTCGCCGGTCGCGAGCGCGACCTCGCAGTCGGCGCCGACATCGTCGAGCACCATGCGTGCGCGCCCGGCCTCGCCCGCCGGCGCGAGGTGGCGCGCCATCGGCCAATGCGAGCCGACCCTGATCCGGGTCGGCGCGTCGTCCTCGCCGACGTCGGAGAACAGGAACAGCATCAGCAGCGCCCGGCCGCGCGAGACGACATTGGCCCGCCAGGCGGAGAAGTCGCTGCGCTCGTTCGGGTCGCAATCCTCGCCGGGGAAGCTGACGTCGATGTGCCAGCCAGCATCGCCGGGATCGTCCGGATGCGGGAAGCGCACCGGAAAGGTTCCGATGTCGTCGCGCGGACGCCAGCGGCCGGGACCGGCGATCTGATCGAACGCCCGGTGCAGTAGCGGCGTGTTGATCGCTTCGCGAAACGGCGTACCGCCGTACCCCGGCAACCGGATCACCGGTTGGGTCCAAGTCAAAGGGTCGTGCTCGCTGCATGGCAGGTCGCGCCACATGATGGCGCGTCCCCGGTCGGCGAGTTCCCGGGGAAAGGCGCTGTCGATCCGGACAAAGCCCTGTTGGATGAATTGCTCGATCTGCGCGCCGTCAAGCGCACGCGCGTCGTTTCGATGGGTCATGATTGTCTCTCAAACTGTCGCCAGCCATCGATGCTCCGCGATGCGCGGAACCTGACCGGCTCATTCGGTTTCACTGGAATCCCAGGAGCGAAAGCTCGTGGGGCCACTCAGCGCTTCCAGGAGGAAGCGGGATCAGCCCAGCAAAAACACCGAAGCGATGCTGAGAGTGCGTGTCATCATGGCGGCGCGAACGTACAACCGGTACGCGCCGGCAGCAATCCGTGGCGATCCGTCGCCACTATTCGTCGCGATAGACCTTCTCGCGCTTCTCGTGGCGTTCCTGCGCCTCCACCGACAGCGTTGCGATCGGGCGGGCTTCGAGCCGCTTCAGCGAGATCGGTTCACCGGTCTCTTCGCAATAGCCGTAGGTGTTGTCTTCGATGCGCTGGAGCGCCGCGTCGATCTTGGAGATCAGCTTGCGCTGACGGTCGCGGGCACGAAGTTCGATCGCGCGGTCGGTTTCCGAGGACGCTCGGTCCGCGAGGTCGGGATGATTGACGTTCTCTTCCTGCAACGTCTGCAACGTGACCTTCGATTCGCGGAGGATTTCATCCTTCCAGGCCAGCAGCTTAGCGCGGAAATAATCGCGCTGCCGCTCATTCATGAAAGGCTCTTTTTCAGTCGGCCGGTAGTTCTTCAGCTTTTCCAAAGGCAGCCATGTCCCTGTCAGGCGGAGGGAACACAACTCCTCCGCGCGGCGCCTTATATAGCCACGTCATGTGACAGACAATATCTGCCACCGCGAAAGGCGGGCCGCCCCCAAGGCCTTGCACAGGCAAACTTATCCGCCCTGCCCGGGGACGGCCCCTGCCCCTCAATAGCCGACCGTGAAACGCCGGCGAATATGGGCCGGGCGCTCGATTTCGTCGGCGAGTGCAACTGCGAAATCCTCGAAGGAGATCGAGCTTTTGCCGTCGGCGGCGGTCAGGAGCTGGTCGGTTCCGAGGCGGAACTTGCCGGTCCGCTCGCCGGCCACGAACAGCGCCGAGGGCGACAAGAAGGTCCAGTTCAGGTCCTTCTCCTGGCGCAGCAGGTCCAGGAATTCAGCCCCCTTGGAGGCCTCGGCCTTGTATTGGGGCGGAAAGTTGGGGGTGGTCACCAGGCGGACGCCCGGCGCCACCTCAAGGCTGCCGGCGCCGCCGACCACGAGATAGCGGCCGACCCCGGATGCCTTGGCCGCCCCGATCAGCTTGGCGGGGTCGCTGACCAGGAAATGGATCGAGCTGATCGCGGCATCGTGGCCGGCCCACAGCGCGGCCAGGGCGGCCTGGTCGTTCGCGTCACCCTTGCGGGCGGCGACATTGGGCAGGCTGGCGATCTTCTCAGGGTTGCGGGCGATGGCGGTGACGGCGTGGCCGCGGCGGGAGAGTTCCGCGGTGATGCGCGAGCCGGCCTGGCCGGACGCGCCGGCGATGGCGATCTTCATCTCAAGTCTCCAATTGATGGTTTCCAATGGTGACTAGATAGCGAAAAGGATGTAGGTGTGAAGAAGGCACTCTCGCCTCACCTGATCACGCCGGAGTAACCGCGATGAAAGCCACGAGCCTCAAGCCGGACGCCTATGCCGCCAATTGCCCGACGCGCCAGATCCTCGACCGGGTCGGCGACAAATGGGCGGTGCTGATCCTGCTGCTGCTACGCAGCGAGCCGATGCGCTTCAACCAGCTCCGACGCGCCATCGAAGGCATCTCGCAGAAGATGCTGTCGCAGGTGCTGAAAAGCCTGGAGCGCGACGGGCTGCTGCGCCGCCGGGCAATCGCAACGGTGCCGGTGACGGTGGAGTATTCAATCACGCCGCTCGGATCGACGCTCGCCGAAGCCGTCGACCCGCTGCGCGACTGGGCCGAACGGAATCTGAAGGACGTGCTGGCCGCGCAGCGCCGCTACGACGCGCAGCGCAAGACGCTGGCGGCCTGAGGCACCTGCAGGCACCAGCGGCGTCGGACAGGTGAGTTGATCGGGAGGAGCCTAGTATTGCCCGGCCTTGGCGAGCTCGACCTCGACGCGCAGTTCGATCTCACCGAGCACGGCATCGAGACCGGGATCGCCGGAAGATTCCTTCAGGCTCGCCGCGGCGTCACGCAGCCGGTTCACCGTGGAGGAATCGAAATTGCCGGACAGCAGACCGAGCTTGAGCGCATCGAGCACGTCGAGCGCGCCCTTGCCGCGGGCCACCGAGCGCTTGCGGCGCTCGGTCGGGTCCTCGACGCCCTGCAGCGCGAGCAGCGCATCGAGGCTGGCGGCGGCCTTCGGCGCCGCGGTGGAGCGGACCTCCTCCTGCGCGGTCGTCGCAACCGGCAGCGAGAAGCCGCTCGACGAGGTGCGCCGCGAGGCGCTGGTGGACGTGCCAAGCGTGGTGCCGTTCGGTCCGTAGATGCGCATCGTCGTGATGATCCCGCAGGCCTGAATGGGCCGAGCATCGCTGTTTTATGGTTAACGGCGCGTAAACGACCCGGCAATTTCTGCCGCCGCGCGGCAGTTTCGCGCTCCCTGGCGAACCGGAGCAAAATGACGACCCGACAATTTCGATAAATATATCAACACATTGCCCAAGCGAAGCAGAGTGGCACGCAGCTCGCATGGTTAATGGCGGATCGCCGTCATGGGAGTGTCGCGCGATCCGCGAGTTCAGTTCGAGGGGAGCATCGGGATGCCCGGCATCCGCATCGCAAATCTGTTCGGAGTGGCCTGCGCCGCGCTGCTGGCGCTGGCGACCTCCGTCATGCCGGCGGCCGCGACGTCGCGGATCAAGGATCTCGCCAATATCGAGGGCGTGCGCCAGAACCAGCTGATCGGCTACGGCCTCGTGGTCGGCCTCAACGGCACCGGCGATACGCTCAACAACATCCCCTTCACCAAGCAATCGCTGCAAGCGATGCTCGAGCGCATGGGCGTCAACATCCGCGGCGCCACCATCCGCACCGGCAACGTCGCCGCGGTGATGGTGACCGGCAATCTGCCGGCGTTCGGCACCCAGGGCACGCGCATGGACGTCACCGTCTCGGCGCTCGGCGATGCCAAGAACCTGCAGGGCGGCACCCTGCTCGTCACCCCCCTGCTCGGCGCCGACGGCAATGTCTATGCGGTGGCGCAGGGATCGGTGGCGGTCGCCGGCTTCGCGGCCGAAGGTGCCGCCGCCAGCGTCGTGCGCGGCGTGCCGACCGTCGGCCGGATCGCCAACGGCGCCATCATCGAGCGCGAGATCGAATTCGCGCTCAACCGCCTGCCCAATGTGCGCCTCGCGCTGCGCAACGCCGATTTCACCACCGCCAAGCGAATCGCCGCCGCCGTCAACGACTATCTCGGCGTCAAGACCGCCGAGCCGATCGATCCCTCCACGGTGCAGCTTTCGATCCCGACGGAGTTCAAGGGCAACGTCGTCGCCTTCCTGACCGAGATCGAGCAGCTGCAGGTCGATCCCGATCTGGTGGCGAAGATCGTGATCGACGAGCGTTCCGGCATCATCGTGATGGGCCGCGACGTCCGCGTCGCCACCGTCGCGGTCGCGCAGGGCAATCTCACCGTCTCGATCTCCGAGAGTCCGCAGGTCAGCCAGCCCAATCCGCTGTCGCGCGGCCGAACAGTCGTGACACCGCGCACCAGCGTCGGCGTCAGCGAGGACGGCAAGAAGTTCGCCGTGGTCAAGGACGGCGTCTCGCTGCAGCAGCTGGTCGACGGCCTCAATGGCCTCGGCATCGGACCGCGCGACCTCATCAGTATCCTGCAGGCGATCAAGGCCGCCGGCGCGATCGAAGCCGACATCGAGGTGATGTGATGGCGAGCCTGATCAACAGCACCACCGGCAGCATGCCGAACAAGGCGTTGATGCCGATGTTCAACGGCCGCCCCGATCCCGTACTGCAGGACGCGCTGAAGAAGGTGACGCCGCAGCAGGCCGCCAAGGCGAAGGCGACCGCGACCGATTTCGAATCGATGTTCCTGAATTCGATGTTCTCGCAGATGACGACCGGCCTGAAGGGCGATGGCCCGTACGGCGACACCGTCGGCACCGGCGCGTGGCGGTCGATGCTGACCGACGAATACTCGAAGAATTTCGCCAAGGCCGGCGGCGTCGGCATTTCCAACGAAGTGTTCCGCTCGCTGATCCTGCAGCAGGCGAACAAGAGCTAGGGTTTCAAGGAGCAGCGCGATGAACCAGCGTCCACAGCAGCCGCGGCCAGTAGCATCCGCCTCCGCCGCGCGGTCCGCGACGTCGACGCCGCCGGACGTCGCGCGTCTCGCCAACGAGCTGACCGAAGTGATGAGCGGCCTGCTTGCCGTGATCGAGCAGGAGACCGAGTTCGTCCGCGCCGGCAAGATCCGCGAGAGCATGCGGCTCGAGCCGCAGAAGTCCGAGCTGTCGCGGCGCTACATGCTCGCGGTGGAGCATCTGAAATCGATGCAGAAGATGCTGTCGCAGACCGATCCCGAGCTGCTCGCGACACTGCGCCGTCATCACGAGACATTCCGCGCCATGCTGCAGGTCAATTTGACCGTGCTCGCAACGGCGCACGCCGTCTCCGAAGGCATCGTGCGCGGCGTCAATGCCGAGGTGCAGCGCCGCAACATTCCGAACACCTATACCGCGAGCGGACAGCGCGCCACGCCGGGCCCCCGCAACATGACGCCGATCGCGGTCAGCCGCACGCTCTGACGCCTACGCTTACAATTTAGCTCAATTCGACGCCGCCCAGGCAGCGCGGCATTCAGCGTGTTTTCTAACAGCCTGTTGAGAGGTTCCCCGTAGAGTTGCGGACCGTGAGGGGTTGGGATTTGACTCAAGCAAACTAGTGCCTGTGCACTACGAGGCTGCCATGAGTACAGATTTCAACATCAAGCCGGTGGGGGCACCGGTCGCGGCGCCGATGGTCTCTCCCACGAGCGATACGGCGCAGAAGGCGGTCAAGACTGAACTGCCGGCGAGCCAGACCGTCACCGCTCCGGAGCCGAGCGTGCGCGTCACCATCGATCCCGACGCCGTCAACGCATCGATTTCAAATCAGGCTCCGTCGGTCAGCGACCAGGTCATCATCGACCGCGACGCGCGCGCCGTGGTCTATCAGGTGGTCGACAATCGCACGAATTTGGTGGTGAGGCAGTTTCCGGAAGAAGCCGTATTGCGCCGCCGCGCCTATTTCCACGCGCTCGATCTCAGCAAGGACGCGCCGACGCGGGTGCGTGCCACCGATCGCCGCGCCTAGGCGCGGACCAACGACCGCTCAGGTCTTCTGCGTGGCGTAGGCCTTGTCGAGATAGGTCGCCCCGGTGGCCGGATCGGTGACGACATTGGCGATCAACGCCGTCCCCTGCTGCACCAGCGCGAACTTGGTATCGCCGATCCGGAACCCACCATCCTTGATCAGCACGTCCTGATACTTGCTGGTGCCGTCGCTCTGGTAGTGGACCTTGGCGCGGAAGCCATCGACGTTCGACACCGAGATGTTGAACGACTTGTTGTTGGCGTACTTGCCGCTCCAGCTGCCCTCATAGAGGTTCGGATCGACGGCCACATAGGGCGTCTTCGACGGGACCGTCAGGCCGGCGGCCTTGTAGTTGGCCGATAGGATGCTCAACACGTCGGCCATGCCGAGGGCTCCGTCAGGAATCGATCGATCAGCCGCGACCCGAGAGGCCGGCGGCGATATTGCAATTGATATCGATCAGCGACTTCAGTTTCGCCGGATCCGGATTCATCTGGATGTCGACGGTCTGCTTCATCACGAACACGCCGATATTGGCGATGTTCTGGCGAATCTCGAGCGGCTGCGGATTGTCGTCGCCCTGCGCGGCACTGAGAAAGATCGACCACAGCCGGCGGTTGAACAGCAACGCGTGATCGAGCGCCTTGTCGGGACCGTTCCAGTTCGTCTGGACTTCCTGCAGCTGCCGCGCGGCCTTCAACAGCGCCTGCGCTTCGATTTCACGTGGGGACGCCGTCGTCGTGGAGGTACGAGCGTAGGCCTGGGCTGCATTCGACATTCAATGACCTCGATGGGATGCGGATTTCTCGAGCCGCGAAGACGCAATTCTAGCGCCCGATATTTATGCATCCGGCGCCTTTAAATATGGTTAGCAGGCGTTACGAAATGCGTCATTCTGACGGCATGGACAGACACCGTAATATCCCGGAGACAAAAGAAAACGGCGGGGTTTCCCCCGCCGTTCTCGAAGCACTTGCCGGCGCGCTTAGCGGAGCAGCTGCAGCACGCTCTGCTGGCTCTGGTTGGCGAGCGCCAGCGCGGAGACCGCGATCGACTGGCGGGTCGACAGCGCCTGGCTGTTGGCCGCTTCCTCGTTGGTGTCGGCCAGCGTCAGGTTGGACGAACCGGTCTGCAGCACGTTGATCAGGTTCTTCGAGAAGTCCTGACGGATCTGCACGATCGACAGGTTCGAACCCAGCGTCGAGGCTTCGCTGCGCAACGCGGAGCTCGCCGAGCTCAGCGACGAGATGACGCTGTTCGCCGAGTTGTTGTCGAGGAAGTCGGTGCCGGCGGTCAGCGCCTTCAGTCCGAGGCCGCTGGCATTGAAGGTGACGCCGGTGATGCTGAGCGTCGACTTTCCGGTCTCGTTGAAGGTCAGCTTCAGGCTGTCGCCGTTCAACAGGTTGATGCCGTTGAACGAGGCGTCCTGCGCCGTGGTCGTGATCTGCGCGATGGTGTTGTTGTACTGCGTCACCAGAGCGGCACGCGCCGACTGCGAGGCCTGGTCGGCGACCGGGGCCGTGCCGGCCGCGCTGAACGTCGCGGTGCCGCCGCCGGTGTTGGTGAAGGTCACCGCACCGATCGTCGAGGACGCCGCGTCATTGGTCGTGGTGATGACAAGCTTGTTGGAGCTGTCGAGGCTCGCCGTCAGGTTGCTGGCCGCCAGCGACGTGTTCAGCTGCGCCAGTGACGTGCTGGCCCCGAAGGTGAAGCTGAAGGCGGGTTGGCCGG
This sequence comes from Bradyrhizobium sp. 33ap4, assembly GCF_032654765.1. Taxonomy (NCBI): domain Bacteria; kingdom Pseudomonadati; phylum Pseudomonadota; class Alphaproteobacteria; order Hyphomicrobiales; family Nitrobacteraceae; genus Bradyrhizobium; species Bradyrhizobium sp. 33ap4. Next base: position 68,385 of record NZ_JAUMTJ010000034.1, read on the forward strand.
CCGAAGCCGCGATCGCCAGCACGTCACCGCTCTTGATCGTGGTGCCGTCGACGAGGTTGGCAGACGTGCCGCCGAGCGCCGCAGTCGAAGCGACCTGCGACCTGGTGGTGTAGCCGGTCGGGCTCTGCAGCACCTGGTTGGCGATCGACTTCGCGGTATCGACCAGCTTCTGTAGCGAGGTGATGCCGGTGTTGGCGGCCTGCAGCACCTGCACGCCGTTGCCGATGCCATCGAGCAGGTTGTTGATGTCGCTGGCGCGGTTGTCGAGCGATTGCGCGGTGAAGAAGTTGGTCGGGTTGTCGAGCGCCGTGTTGACCTTCTTGCCGGTGGCAAGGCGGTTCTGCGTCGTGGAGAGCAGATCGGCGGTGGACTGGAGGGAGAGGAGGTTCTGGCGAACGGAGGAGGAGAGAATGATATCGGACATTTTCATACCTTTCTGGTGTGAAACTGAGGAAAAAGCCGCTCCAATCCTTTCTGATCGGGCGGATGGCCGATCCTGCGGTCTGGCCGCGAAGGAAAAAGAAATCTCCGGCACGGTATTTGAGACAAAGGCCGAAGAATAAAATTGTCGCCATTGGGCGAGGTTCGCCCCGAAAACTACTGAGACGACTGACAATTCCGGCTAGATAACGACGCTAGCGCCCGCCCCTCGTTCACCAAGCATTAACCATCATGGGAAAGGATCGCTGTCGCATCGGCCCCTGCCCGCAACGGCGGCTGCTAAGCAGTGCCGAACCACTTCGCTCCGCCAGCGAAGACATCGCGCGACTGCAGGCAAAGGAGAACGGTCATGGCCCTGAAGGTCGAACTCAAACCGAACGAACGCATCATCGTCGGCAATTGCGTGATCACCAACACCGACCAGCGTGCCCGCCTGCTGATCGACGGCGACCGCATCCCGATCCTGCGCGAGAAGGATATCCTGACGCCCGAGACCGCGGACACGCCGGCGAAGCTGATCTATCTCGCCGTGCAGCTGATGTATCTATCGCCGGACCCGATGGCGCACCACCCGACCTATTTCAGTCTGGTGCGCGACATCATCACCGCGATGCCGAGCGCATGGCCCTTCATCGAAAACGTCAACAACTTCATCCTCAACGGCGACCTCTATCACGCGCTGAAGGAATCCAAGAAGCTGATCGCACACGAAGAGAAGCTGCTGGAAACCGCGCGCGACCAGCAGAACGCCGAGCAGGACGACACACGCAAGAGCGCATAGAGCTTCTTGTTTTGACGCGTTTTCTTTTGCGCGAACCGGCGTCCGCTTCGCTTGAAAACGCTCCAGCCCCACTCGCCTCAACGAAAAAGTCCTCCGCGCGGAGGCCTTTTTGCTGGCTGGAGATGAGGAGCGCGCGATCAGCTGATCGGTAGGTATTTCAGGAGCGTCGTCTGATACAGCATCGACGTGGTCTGGTACGACGCCTGCAAGCTGGTTTGCAGCGCCAGGATCTTGGTCGCGACCTCGTCCTGATTGACGCCCTCGACCGAGTCGAGCATCGTTTCCGCCATCCCCTTCAGCTGGGTCTGCCGATCGGTGGCCGCCTTGGTCGCGGTCTGGGCACCGGCGAACTCGGCCTGCACGTCCTGGATCTGCTGCTGACCGTTTTGCGGGGCGAGGTTGCCGCTCACGCGCTGCGCGAGCGCCGTCACCTGCGCGCTCGCATTCGGGTTGCTGGCATTGGTGGTGACGGCTGCGTACACCGCGACGTTCTGCAGCAAATAGCGGAAGGCCTGCTCGTTGGCGCGCGCGCCATACTGCACGGTGATCGACTGATCGACCTGGGCGACCGCGGTGCCGCGCGCCGACCCCGGGCCATTCTCGCCGGTGTACCAGTAGACGGTGTTGCCGGGCGTGCCCGCGACCAGGTTGGTCGCGGTGTCGAACGGCGGTCCTCCTACCCTGAGCGGCGCCGGCGCTGCGGTGGTGTTGTTGGCGATGCCGAGCGCGCCGAGCGCGGCGGTGTTGTAGCTCGAGATCGACAGGCTCTCGCCGTCGGCGCCGTGCAGGGTGATCGCGCCGTTGCTGATGGTCGACGGGTTCTTGGTGCCGCTGATCTGGTCGATCTTGGCCATCAGCGTCTGCACGCTGTCGGTGACGTTGACCTGGTTGCCGGTGGCGCCCGAGGCCACGAAGGTGATCGGCGTGCCGTTCACCGTGATGGTATCGCCGGCGGCAAAGCTCGTCGACAGCGAGTCGGTGCCCGCCGTCCCCGACAGCGCCGTGGCGCCGCTGATCGGCGCCGGCGGCGTGTTCTGGTTGTTGACCGCCGCACCCGAGACGGTTGCGACCGGATTGAAGAAATTGTTCGACGCCGCCACCGCGGACGCCGCGACCAGCGACGTGTCGCTCAACGTCTTGATCGACGAGGTCAGCGTCGATTGCAGGTTGGCCGTCGTCGCCGCGGTGTCGGCGCCGATCAGGAACGAGCCGGCGGGCGGCGGGTTCGTCGTCGTCGCCGTGAGTTCGATCGCTTCGGTGGTGCCGTCGGGCAGCGTGAAGTTGAACTTGATCTTGTCGCCGTCCTTCGGATTGACGGCGCCGAGATCAGCCGACGCGGTCCTCGGCGTGCCGGCCGGCTGCGTCACCGTGGCGCCACCCGTCAGCGACGACTGCACCGACAAGAGCTTCAGGCCGAACGGCGAGCCGTCCTCGGCGATACTCGTGACCGTCGTGGTCGCCGGCGGCGACGAGACGCTCAGGCGTCCCATCATGCCGGCGCCCTGATCGGCCTGCTTGCGCTCATTGATGAGCTGCGTCAGGCCGGCCTGGGTTGCCGTGCCCTTGAGCATGGTATCGGCGGACACCGTGGCCGGCGTATCCATCGCGCGGCCGGAGAACAGATAGCGGTCGCCCGACTGGCTGTTCAGCATCGCGACCGCGTTGGCGAAGGCCGCCTGCGCCGTGATCTGGCCCGAGGTCTGGCCGCTGTCGTTGAGCGTCAGCGTCGCCGTCGTCGCGGCGTTCTTCACCTGGGTCCCGACGTCGGACAGGCCCTGCAGGGTGAGGTTAGCGACACTCAGGCGCGTGTTGAGGTTGGTGGCGGTATCGGAGAATGCGTTGATGCCGCTGATCTGCGCGCGCAGGCTGAGCGCGAAACCGCGATCGAGCCCCTGCCCCGCATAGGTCGTCGATACCTTGCCGGTCGCAAGCTGCGTGGTCAGGTCATTGAGCTGATTCCGCAGGTTGAGGATCGTGGTGCCGATATAGGAAGTTCTGCCGCTTACGCCGTCGATCGACATGTTACCCTCACGTGAGCTGCAGCAGCGCGTCGTACATCTGCTTGATCGACGACATCACGCGCGCATTGGCGGAATAGGCGTTCTGCAGCGAAAGCAGATGCGCCATCTCCTCGTCCATGTTGACGCCGGAGGTCGAGTCCATCTTGGTCTGCAGCGTGTTCAGCACGACGTCCTGGCCGTCAGCCAGTTGCTTGGCGGCGGTCGCCGACTCGCCCTGCTGGCTGATGAACTGCTTGGCAAAGTTGAGCAGCGTACCGGTGAACGGCGCGCCTGACGTGCCAAGGCCGGTCTGCGGCGAATAGCTGTACGAGGCGTTCGACAGCTGGTTCAGGACGAGGTTGGCGCGCGTGGTGTCGCCGGCCGGCGTCTGCGGATTGGTCGAGTACACGACCATGCGCGAGGGATCGCCGATCAGGGCGGTGTTGACGCTGATGCGCGCGGCAAGGCCGGTGGTCTGCGAGCCGTTCGCGGTGGTCGCGCCGGTGTAGAGCCCGCCATTGTCGGTGAACAGCGGAAGGTGCGGATCGCCCGAGGTCAGCGACGAAACCGTCGTGGTGACCGACGCCGCGGTCACATCGGCCTTGTTGGCGGCGCCGTCGTCGAGCACGCGCAGCGTCGATCCGGATGGGTTGGAGAATTGCAGGCCGGTTCCGCCGAGCGCGCCGTTGAGCTGCGACAGCACCGAGCTCATGCCACCTGAGAAATCGATGCCCAGCACCTCGTCGTTCGGATCGACGGTCGCGGTATTGCTCAGCGGCAGCACGCTCGGATCGTCGACGCGCATGATCGACAGATTATGCGTGAGGCCGGTGGTGTTGTCCTTGTAGGAGACGTGGATGGTGTTGCCGTTCTGCAGCCCCGAGAGATCGAGGTCGAAGCCGGACTGCGCCCCCGCCGTCGCCGCGGTGCCCGCGGTCGTCTTGTCCGACAACGCGCTCGACATCGCGGCCGCGAACTGATCGATCTGTGTCTGGGCCTGCGCCAGCGTGTTGTCGCGCAACTCGAGATAGGCGGCGATCTTGCCGGAGCGAATCGAGTTGGTCGACACCATGTCATAGGTGCCGCCATGCGGGAACGTGATGGTGATGGTGCCGACCGTGCTCTTGGTCGGGTCGGTATTGTACAACGTGTTGGGCGTCATCGTGCCCTGGGCGTTGAAGCTGAGCGTCGCGGCCTCGGTGCCGACCAGCTGCACGCCGGAATTGGTGAACACGCTCACCTGGTTCTGGCTGTTGGTGACGGTACGGATGTCCATCAGCTGCGAGAGCTGCGTGACGTAGCGGTCGCGCTGATCGAGCAATGCTGCGGTCGAGGCATCGGTCGTGCCGCCATTGGCCGCCAGCTGGACATTGAGGCGCGCAATCTGCTGCAACGCATTGTTGGCGCTGTTGATGGAGTCGCTGATGCCGGCCTCGGCGTTGGCGCGCAGCGTCTGGATTCCCTGCGAAGTCGCGTTGAGCTGCTGCGCCATCGATTGCGCGGCATTGATCACGCCGATGCGGGCCGACTGCGATTCCGGGCTGGTCGACAGCCCCTGCAGCGCGGTCAGGAACTTGTTGTAGGCGTCCTCGATCGTGCCGGTGGAGTCGGGATTGCCGTACACGCCCTGCAGATTGGCCAGGAAATCCGAGCGGACGTCGGCATAGGCCGCGCCCGACGTCTCGGTGCGAAGCTGGGTCTGCAGGAATTCGTCGAGCTGGCGGTTGACACCGGTGATGAGGACGCTCGATCCGTACTGGCCGGTGGTGCCGGTGACCTGATTGAGCGTCTTCCTGACGTAGCCGGGCGTCTCCGCGTTGGCGACATTCGACGACACGAGCGAGAGCGAGGCCTGCGTGGCGCGCAGGCCCGACATCGCGGTGGAAAGGGCTTGGCTCAAACCCATGATGTGTACTCGCCTTTACTTCTTCACACGTGCAGCAACGATGCGATCAGCGCACCACGTTCAGGAGATCCTGCACCATCGAATTGGTTGTGGTGATCACCTTGGTGTTTGCCGAATAGGCCTGCTGGGTCACGATCAGCTTGGTGAATTCGTCGGCGATATCGGTGTTCGAGCTCTCGAGCGAGGAACCGACGATGGTGCCGGCCTTGCCGAACAGCGCCGCACCGGACTCGTCGGTCGCCTCGAACGCACCGCCGTCGATGCGCTTGAGGAAGTTAGTGCCGTTGAAGGTCGCCACCGAGATTTCGGCGAGGTCGATGTTGCGGCCGTTGGTGTAGTTGCCGACGATACGGCCGTTGGTGGAGACGCTGACCGACTGCAGCTGGCCGGCGGGGAAACCGTCCTGCTGGATCTGGTTGACCTGAACGTTGCCGTTGGCGTCGGCGAACTGGGTCACGCCGCCGGAGCCGAAATTGATCACGGGGCTGCCGAGCGACACGCCGTTGACGACGGCATTGGTGAGCGCCACCGAGGAGATCGCCGGCGACATCTGGCCGTTCGAGGCGAAGGTGAAGTTGACGTTGACGTTCTGCCAGGAGACCTGCGTGCCGGTCGCATTGGGATTGACCTGATAGAACAGGTTCCAGGTGTCGGTATGTCCGCTGCCCAGCGAGGAGCTGTCGGTCTTGGCCCAGCGGAATTGCAGGTTCACCGGCGCACCCGAGACGTCGTAGGCCGTGACGGCGCCGCCCGAGACGGATTCGTTCAGGAAGGTCGAGTTGTCGTTGCCGATAACCTGGCCGGTGCCGACCGTGCCGCCGCCGCCGCGAACCGCGACCGCCGACCCGGTGAAGCCGAGCGCCGCAAAGGCGGTCGCGTTCGAGCTCGTCACGTTGAGATCGGCCAATTTGCCGGAGTGCAGGGTGATCTTGCCGCCGCTGATCGTCGATGGCGTCGTGGTACCGGTAATCGCGTCGATCTTCGCAAGCAGCGTTCCGATGCTATCGGTGACGTTGAGTTGGTTGCCGGTCGCCCCCGACGCCACAAAGGTGATGACGGTGCCGTTGACCGTGATCGTGTCGGCGGGCACGACGGGCGGGCCCGCAGAGCCGGCGCTGAAGTTGGTATTGATCGAATCGGTGCCGGCTGCGCCCGAAAGCAGGGTCGCGGCGGTAATGGCCACCGACGGCGTCGCCTTGTTGTTTTGCGCGGTGCCGGTGATGGCGGAATCGGTATACGGCGCAGCCGGCGTGCCCAGCACCAACGGATTGTTTCCACTGCTGAACGCGCCCGGCCGGATCAGCTCGGAACCGGGAACCGAGGTGTCGTGCGCCGTGGTCAAGGGATAGGACGCGAGGTTGGCGCGATAGTCGATCTTGGTGGTCTGCTGCGCCGGCAGGAAGTCGTTCTTGAATTGCAGCACCTGCGGCGATGAGCCTGCCGGGTTGCCGGTGGTCGGGTCGATCGGCACGCCCTCGAGATAGTAGCCGGCGCCGTTGACGAGATAGCCGTCCTTGTTGAGCTGGAAATCGCCGCGGCGGGTATAGCGGTCGACGCCGTCGAACACCGGGGCGCCGTCGGTGAAGCTGCCGGGCTTCTGCACCGCGAAGAAACCGTTGCCGTTGATCGCCATGAAGGTCGCGACCGATGCCGACTGGACGTCGCCCTGGACCGAGTTGGTCGAACGGGACTGCGCGGTGACGCCGCCGGCAAGTTGCGCGGTCAGCGCGGTCTGCGGCACGAGGTCAAGGAATGAGGTATCGATGCGCTTGAAGGCGGTGGTCTGCGAGTTGGCGATGTTGCCGGAGATGTTCTCGAGCGCGTACGACCCTGCGCGCAAGCCACCGACAGCCGTCGTGAGAGCGCCGAAGATACCCATGACATGTTCTCCAATTCGATTCCCGGCGGCTGGCAATCACAGGAATGGCCGCATCGGCGCAGCATGTCGCAAAGGTCGTGCCACGAAACAAAACGTAACAAAATCATCCGCTTGAAAAAAATGCCCCGGTCGTTCGACCGGGGCACATTTGCCGGGAGCGGCAACAATTGCCGGGAAGGAATGTCAGGTCGCCGATGGCGCCGCCGGGTGAAACACCAGCGCGAAACCGTCCATGCAGTAGCGCAGCCCGGTCGGTTTCGGGCCGTCGTCGAAGACGTGGCCGAGATGGCCGCCGCAGCGGCGGCAATGCACCTCGGTGCGCACCATGCCGAAGGTGCGGTCCGACGTCGTGCCGACCGCATTCTCCAGCGGCTTGTAGAAGCTCGGCCAGCCGGTGCCGCTCTCATACTTGGTCTCGGACGAGAACAGCAGCAGGTCGCAACCGGCGCAGGCGAAGGTGCCCTTGCGGTGCTCCTTGAGCAGCGGGCTCGATCCCGGCCGCTCGGTGCCCTGGTTGCGCAGGATCTCGTATTGCTGCGGCGTCAGCTGGGCGCGCCATTCGGCGTCGGTCTTCTCGATCTCGAATTTCTCGGCGGCCTGCGCCGGCGAGGCGCGCAGCCAGCGGAAGGCGGCGAAGCCGAACAGACCGGCGACGGAAGCAAGCAGGATGCGGCGATCGATCATCAATCATCTCCGGTGCGGACGGCTCAGGGGGCGCGCCCGAGGTTCGTCAAGAGATACGAACCCCGCCGGCGGACGTTACATCCGTCCGTCGGAGATCCGCTCACTTTCTTGCGAGGCATCCGGATACGGCGCCTCACCGTCGTCAATCTGCCTGGGCGCGGGCGGCCGCGCCGGCCGCACGGCCGACGGGGGTGGACGGCGGGGTGCAGGTCCCCTGGTTCCCGCCCTGAGATTGGCCTCGGCGAGCCGCGCCTCGCGCAGGCGCTCCTTCGCACGCGCACCCTCGCGGTAGCGCGCCAGAACACCCGCCACGGACGAGGCCCCCCTCGCCCACAGGCTGACGAAATGACCGGCGACGCGGCCGGTGGCGCCGCCGGCCCAGACCAGCTCGAACGGCGAAAACAGCCGCCAGCGATCGTCGCCCCACAGGATGCTGCGCGCGATCAGCTGCCCGGCGAGCGCCGAGGTGTTGAGTCCCTGCCGGCCGAAGCCGCTCGCCACCCACAGGCCTCGGCGCAACTGGCCGATCTGCGGCATGCCGTGCACGGTAACGCCGACCGCGCCGCCGAACATCTCCGCGACCGGAACCTTGCCGAGTTGCGGAAACACCGTGGCGACGCGACGCTGCACTGCGGCGCCGAGGCGCTCCGGCCGTGCGTTCCAGGTGGTTTCGGGGCTGGCCCACAACAGCCGATCGCCATCGACGACACGGAAATGGTCGATGCCGTCGCTGTCGACGACCGAGCCGGGAAAGGCGATGGACTCCGCCAGCCGCTCCCCGAGCGGCTCGGTCAACGCCGCGTAGCGCCACACCGGCAGCAGCGTATCGGACAGCCGCTTCAACGGCGCACCGAGATGGATATTGCCGGCGAGGACAATATGGTTGGCCCGCAGCCGCGCCGTCGGCGTCACGATGCGCTTGCGGATGCCCGAAAAATCGATGCTGACGACCGGCGTCTCCTCGAAGATCCGCACGCCTGCCCGCGTCGCCAGCGCGGCGAGGCCGTGCACATATTTGCGGCCATCGATCTGGAGCGCCTTCGGATAATAGATGCCGTGGAAATAGCGGCCGGTCCTGAGCACGCTGCGCACGCGATCGACCTGCCAGCCCTCGACCTCGGTCGCGAAATCCTCGCCCAGCGTCTGCAGACGGCCGATCAGCGCCTCGCCGACATCGACATTGGAGACTTCCAGCGCGCCGTCGCTCGGCTTGATGCCCGGGATCAAATCCTCGGTAGCGGTGGCGCGGACATAATCGGCGCCCTCCTTCGATAGCGCCCACAATTCGCGGGCATCGTCGAGGCCGACGCGCTCGATCACATCTGATATCGGCAGGCCGAATCCCGGCATCACGGTGCCGAGATGATGACCGGAGGCGTTCCAGCCGATCTGGCGGCCCTCGAGCACCGCAACGCTCGCACCGAGCCGCGCCGCCTCACGCGCCACGGTCAGCCCGGCCAGCCCGGCCCCGACCACGCAAATGTCGACGTCGAGGTCGAACGCCAGACGGTCGCGGAACGGCGAGGCCGCCTGATCGGGGCCGTCCGCCGCACTTGTGGAACTCTCGCTCATGGCGTTTCTTACGGACCGCTGCGGCGCTTGTCACCTTGTCCAGGGCATGAGCCTGTAGAATTAATTCGACCTGACCGAATCGAGAATGGAAGTCCATGCGCCGTTTGCTGCTGCTGCGTCACGCCAAAACCGAACACGACGCGCCTTCGGGGCACGACCAGGACCGCCGTCTCGACGAGCGCGGCCACCGCGACGCGGCGGAGATCGGCGGCTGGATCGCCCGTCATCCACCCCTGCCCAATCTGGCGCTGGTCTCGCCGGCGGTCCGCACCAGGCAGACCTGGGAGATCGTGCGCGAGGTGCTGAAGGGCGCCGGGCATGCGCCGAAAGTCGAATTCGTGCCGGACCTCTACGGCGCCGATCCGGCGCAATTGCTGACCGCGATCCGGATGGCTTCGGTCACCGATCCGAAGCGGCTGATGCTGATCGGCCATAACCCCGGCATGCACGAGCTCGCGCTGACCTTGACCGGCAGCGGCGACGAGGCCGCAAAGCGCGCGCTCGGCGACAATCTGCCGACCTCGGGGCTCGCCGTTTTCGACTTCGCGACCGACGACTGGAACGACGTCTCGTTCCGGCGCGGCAAGCTCGTCCTGTTCGTCAGCCCTAAACTGTTGAAGCAGGCCTCGCGCAGCTGACGCAAGCGGACAGCGCCGCGCCGCCATGCTATATTGACGTCTGCGCGACAGGGGGACCGGTTCGCGTCGATACCAGACCGACTTCAAGAAAAAGAAGGCGCGCGTCCCGGGCACAGGGACCAAACGGCTCCAGACCAATCGCGGACAGGAGGCGCAGATGTACAAGTCCATTCTCGTTCCGATCGACCTCGCCGATACCGACCTGGCGAAACCGGCGATCGCAACAGCTGCAACATTGTCGCAAACATGGAACGGGACGGTGCGTCTGCTCAACGTGCTGCCGATGACGCCAGTGATGCTCGCCGAATACGTGCCGGCGGATTTCGACAGCCAGCAGCGTGAGACGTCGGAAGAGGCGCTTGCGATCGTCGCGCGCGAATCCGGCATCGCACCCTCCCGCATCTCGGGCGTGGTCCGCCAGGGCGGCATCTATCACGAGATCCTCGAAGAGGCCGCGACCATGAAGGCCGACCTGATCGTGATGACCTCGCACCGGCCGGCGATGCGCACCTACTTCCTCGGCTCGAATGCCGGGCACGTGGTGCGCTACGCCAAATGCTCGGTGCTGGTGGTGCGGCACTAAAGCGGGATGAGTTACGGGGCCGCCGCAGGCGGCGCTGCCAAAATATCGAAAACAACCCCATGCAAAGTAGCCGGCGGCGGCCGACGTTCGACCAGGTAACGTTCGACCAGGCACGCCCGACCAGACACGCCCGACCAGACAACTTGACACGTCGGGCAACTCAGGGATATTCTTCTAGTATTCCGAAATCGCTCCCGCGTCCCCCTCGCCGCCAGGCGGGAGACGGGACGCGCCCTATTTGCGGTCGCAGCCTAATCTAATCTCAGCCTGCTTTAATCCAACCAGGGCCCCAACCCGGACATGTCCGCACGCTCGCGGAGTATCCATTGGCTGATTGCGTCGCTACCGCCGCGCCAGATTGAGCCTTCAGCACGGCACCGGTGGCAGCGTCACCGCTATTGCTATTTCGTGAATCTCGGCCTTGTGGATGTCGGCGGCGTTGGCGCCGCGGGCTGAAGATTGAACGTCAGCCAGACGTTCCAGCCTGCTGGCCGATTTTCATTGGCGAATTCGCCATAGCCCTTCAGGTTCAGGTATCCCTGCATGTCTCCGACCGGGAAAATGTAGCCGACCTGCGGGCCGACGCCGGCCACGCGCGACCGGAAGCAGCCGACGCGATCGCCGGAGCCGCTGTCGCAGCCGAGCTGCTGATAGAGATAACCGACGAGGCCGACCTGCCACTGCTTGGTCAGGAACTGCGATGCGCCCCAGTCGAGGTGCATGTCGACGCCGCTTTGATATTGGGTGGAGGGGTTGACGAAGTTGTAGGTGAATCCCAGCACCGTCGAAAATTCATGCCCGGTCTTTGGATCGAAATAGGTGTAGCCGCCGCCCGCGTCGACCGCCCAGTGCCCAATCCCCAAATTCGCCAGGCGGCCCGACTGATAGGCGCCGACCGGAAGGTCGGCGGTAACGTACGTCATGTAATTGTTGACACCGGCATTCCAGCGCAGCGCGAACTGCGGGATCAGGTCGCCGAATGCAATGAGCGAGCTGTCGATGCTGTCAAACCGGGAGAAGGGGAACGTGCCGCCGCCCGGTCCCGTCAATGTCCCGACGAGCGATCCCGCCAGCGACGTGGAGTTGGAGCCGTAGGTCGCCAACAGGCTGGCAGAGGCCTGACCGCCCAGCACCGGCGTTGCAAAGGTGTAGGTCCCGGCGACAAGTCCAAGGTTCACATTCGCATTGACGCTCGCGTTCACGTTGGCCGTCAGATTCGCGGGAAAGCGACCAAGCGTGATTTCGCGCGACCGCGCCACGTCACCGCCGGCGGAAACAGAGGTGTGATAATAAACCGTGCTCACCGACCAGCCCGGCGCCTGCTGAGGAACAGCCGCGAGGCTGCCAAAAAATCCGGGTATCCAAAAGCTGATGCCATTTTCATCGGCGCGAGCCGCATCAATGGGGAGCCCAAGTAAGGCGGCGACTGCCGCCGCGCCCAACCGCAAAACGAAACTAGTCCTCGATATCGATTTCCTGCCCTTCATCGCGGATCTCCCACCCTCCACGGCCTGTAACGGACCGAGGTTGCACGACCAGAAATTTTCCGAATCTCACTCGTTGCAGACGGCTTCTATCTCTCCGGGAACAGTAGAGACAATTGGGCTCGCAATTGCCAGTTTGGCGCGCCGGTTGGACGAACGACGTTGTAATAGCCGGCTATATTTGCACTCACTGGCTGGTCGCCGAGCTTGAAGATTCGACCAAAGCCGCCACCGATCGGTACGGTCCACTGCTGACCCGGCGCCGCCAGCCAGTCCGCGGTAATAACTGGTGAGCTTGTCAGGTACCACCCGTGCGCCATGTTGTAGTTGACAAACGGCTGCGCGAGAAACTCGTTCACGGGCGGCCGCAACGGATTGCCGCCAACTGACCACTGATTGTTAACCAGTACGCCGATCACCCAATGTCCGGGCGTTACGAGGGCAACGGCGGTCGGACCGAACAACACCTTACCGGTTCCGAGAATCGGATCGGTCGCGGACGGCACCGTAAAGACGGGACCGACGCCCCAGATTAGAGAGCCAGGATGGGCGGGGGTGAAAAAGAACTGCTGAGTAATGTCCCCAATTCCATTCGTGTTGTTGTTAAAAAGCGGACTAGGTTGACTGATCACGGGCATGATGGTGCGCGAGATCACGTTCCAGTCCGCGTTGATGCGCAGCGGAATGACCGGCTGAATGTTGAGAACTTCCTGGGTGCGGTTGTACGGCCCGACGTTGAAATTCGTGTTGCTTTGGAACGGAACGCTGACCATATCGGCGATAGGGTTCTGCGATTTCTTGGCTAGGTCTTCGCCTTCGGAGCCTTCGGAGCGCACGGCAGAATGCACGGTACGTGCCGGCGCGACCGTATCGGGAAGCCCGCTCTCGAACTTATAGTTCGCACCGAACTTGACCATTTGGAGGTCGCGGTTCAGGGGGATCGCCGGGACCGTGGCCGAAGTCCAGTGTCCCAGCCCAATGTAATCGTATTCGAGCTTGATCGTCCAATGCGATTTAAAGCCGTACTCGATGCCCACGCCGCCCAGCCAGCCAGAGCTCGTGTTGGAGCCCTGCCAAGTGACGCCGGGAAAATTCAACGAGGCAGTGCTCTGCACCCAGCCACCGCCAAACTTGCCGTAGCCAAGCCAACGATCCTCGACGAGGCCGACGCGGCCTGCCACCGTTCCGATCCAATTCGGCCTCACCGAGCCGAGAGCCGGAGTCGGAAGTACGGGATGACCAAAAGTCGCCCCATCGAAATCCCCTTCCACACCAAGCAAGAGATGGCCGGCTTGAAAATTGTAGCCGGCCTGAACACCACCGATGAATTCGGTGATGCCGCCATACAAGTTGTTACCAGAAATAGGCAGGCTGCCGCTCGTCCACGAGCCACCGAGATTTGCACCGAGATAAAATCCCGACCAATTGTAGGGTGGCGGTAAAGCGGGCGGAGCCTTCACCGGCAAGTCTGCGGCACGCGCTGTGAGACTCACGCAGACTGCAAACAGACCAACGCTTGCAAGGAATGATTTCATGGAGCCTCCCCAAAAGGGGAATGATGCTGCCACTGCGAAAAAAATCTGCGTCCCAAACCCGGTCCAAAGCACCGCATCGCCGATCCCCGACGCTCGCGAGCCCGCCATCGCTCCGGCGGGGTAGAAACTCGGAAAGAATAAGCTGACGCCGCCGTCCGTCCATGCGAAATCGGCATACTTGCGTACAGCCGGAGGTTTATTGAAGGGTTGTATCCATGACGCCACAGCCCTTGCACTTTTTGCATAGTCCTCAGGGCTCCCGACAAGGAAAAGGCGACCTGGCTCGATTGATCTAGATCAATATAAGAAGGTTGTGCCGCTGCGAACGTGCCACCGCGTCAGATGTTCGATTGTCATGTTGACCAACTAAGGTGTTAAGCCGCGCTCCTCCCCGGCAGAATCGACGCTAGGAAGCTGCCGAGAGATTCCTGGGGGCGACGCTCGTAATTTTGAAACTCGTTCACTGCGAGTAGCCCATGCACGACGTTGGCGTTGCGGCAGGCGTATCTTTGTCGGATGGGCCCAGTGAGGGGGGTATGGTCTGGATTCCGGGCGGCACGTTCCGCATGGGCTCAGACCGGCACTATGCCGAAGAGGCGCCGGTCCATCGCGTCTCGGTGAGCGGCTTCTGGATGGACCGGACGCCGGTCACCAATCGCGATTTCCGCAAGTTCGTCAACGCAACAGGCTACGTGACGTCAGCGGAGACGCGGCCTGACGCAAAGGACTATCCAGGCGCACTGCCGCACATGCTCAAGGCAGGCTCGCTGGTTTTCACGCCGCCGAAGCGTCCGGTCGATTTGCGCGACTGGTCGCAATGGTGGAATTTCAAATTTGGCGCCAACTGGCGCCGGCCATATGGCCCCCGCAGTTCGATCAGCGGCCTCGACGATCATCCCGTGGTCCACATTGCCTATCGCGATGCCGAGGCCTACGCGACATGGGCTGGCAAGGACTTGCCGACCGAAGCCGAATGGGAGTTTGCCGCGCGCGGCGGCCTCGACGGCGCCGAGTTCGCCTGGGGCGACGAGCTGATGCCCGGCGGCAGGCCAATGGCTAATACCTGGCAAGGTGTTTTTCCATACCAGAATCTTACTGACGATGGTCACGCGCGCACCTCGCCGGTGATGGCGTTCCCGCCGAACGGCTACGGCCTTCATGACATGATCGGCAACATCTGGGAGTGGACCACCGATTGGTGGTCCACCAGGCATGCGCCCGACGCGGCCAAGGCGTGTTGCGTTCCTCAGGATCCACGCGGCGGGCGAGAGCAAGACAGCCACGATCCGTCTCTGCCCAAGATCAAGATTCCCCGCAAGGTTCTCAAAGGCGGCTCGCATCTCTGCGCGCCGAACTACTGCCGTCGCTATCGCCCGGCTGCGCGCCATGCGGAAGCGGTGGACACGTCCACGAGCCATGTTGGCTTTCGATGCATCATAAGGAAGGGAGCAAGTGATGAGCGACGACCAGGATAACGCCTCACGCGATATGAGCCGTCGAAATGTTTTGCTCGCGACGACAAGCCTGGCGGCGGCATCCGCATTAGGCGCCGCCGCATCGGTCGAAAAGGCACTGGCCCAGGCGCAGCAGGCACCGAGCGGCCAGCGGCCCAATATCGTCGTCATCATGGGGGACGATATCGGCATCTGGAATATCGGTGCTTACCATCGTGGCATGATGGCCGGCAGGACGCCGAACCTCGACAAGATCGCCGCAGAAGGCATGCTGTTTACCGATTATTACGCCGAGGCGAGTTGCACCGCAGGCCGCGCCAACTTCATCACCGGCGAGCTGCCGATCCGCACCGGCATGACAACGGTCGGCCAGGCCGGCGCCCCCACAGGCTTGCCGGCGGAGGCTGTGACCATTGCCACCGCGCTCCAGGGCATGGGCTATGCCACCGGCCAATTCGGCAAGAACCACCTTGGCGACAAGAACGAATTTCTGCCGACCGTGCACGGCTTCGACGAGTTCTTCGGCTATTTGTATCACCTCGACGCGATGGAAGATCCGGCTCACCCTGCCTATCCGCAGGAGCTGTTGAACAAGGTCGGCCCGCGCAACATGATCCATTCATGGGCGACCAATGTGGACGACGCCACCGTGGATCCCCGCTGGGGCAAGGTCGGTAAGCAGAGGATTGAAGACGCCGGAACGCTCTATCCCAAGCGGATGGAAACGGTGGATGATGAGATCCGAGACTTCGCCTTGTCGTTCATTGAAAGGGCCAAGGCCGATAACAAGCCGTTCTTCTTGTGGCTCAATCCGACCCGCATGCACATCGTCACGCATTTGTCGCCGAAGTACGAGGCGATGCGCAACTCCAAGAACGGCTGGTCGATTCATGAAGCCGGCATGGCGCAGCTCGACGACGATGTCGGCCTCGTCATGAAAAAACTCAAGGACATGGGCGTGGATGACAACACCATTGTCATCTTCACCACGGATAACGGCACCGAGGTCTTCACTTGGCCGGATGGCGGACAGACACCCTTCGCGCAGAGCAAAGGTACGGTCATGGAAGGCGGTTTCCGCGCGCCGGCGATGATCCGCTGGCCGGGCAAGGTGCCGGCGGGCAAGGTCGAGAACGGCATCATCTCCGGTCTGGACTGGTTCCCGACCTTGCTGGCGGCTGCCGGCAATCCGAACATTGCCGAGGAACTGAAGAAGGGCAAGCAAATCGGGGATCGCAACTACAAGTGCCATCTGGATGGCTATAATCAGATGGACATGATCACCGGCAAGGGGCCGTCGAATCGACACGAAATCTGGTACTTCGGCGAGAGCGAGCTGGGAGCCGTGCGCATCGACGACTACAAGTATCGCTTCATCGACCAGCCCGCTGGCTGGCTAGGTGCAAAAACCAAAGTTGACGTCCCCTACCTGATCAACCTCCGCCTTGATCCGTTCGAGCGAACGGGCTGGCCCGAGAGCGGGACCAAAGACGGCGCCCAACAATACTTCGACTGGTTCAAATATGAGTTCTGGCGCTTCGTGTTCGTTCAACAGGAGGTCGAGAAGCTGGCCATGACCGCGATCGAGTTTCCGCCGATGCAGAAGGGCGCGAGCTTCAACCTCGATGCCGTGAAGGCGAAAATCGAGGCCGCCAGGACGGCAATGGCAAAATGAGATTCATGATCGTGTTGGGCGGCGTCCATGCCGCCCAACACCGTCTCCTTCAGCCTTTCGATATCGCAGGTCGGTTTACCGAAATCCGCTTCCGGGAGTGGAGCGGGCCAAGAGCGGTGTTCGCCTAGAGGCGATTCCGTTGCGGCTGCATCCGACGCACCTCGCGCTCGATACTGGCGGCGACCAGCGGCGCCTTGTCGGCGGCGATGGGCGGGGAAAACACGAAGCCCTGCACCACATCGCAATCGAGCCCGCCGAGCACGTCCAGTTCGGCGGACAATTCGGCGCCCTCCGCCACGACCGTCATGCCGAGCCCGTGCGACAGGGCGATGATGCCGCCCAGCAGCTTGCGCTTCTCCGGCGCGGTGGAAATGCCGTCCACGAAGGCCCGGTCCACTTTCAGGCAGTCGAAAGGCAGGCGCGTCAGATAGCCGAGCGAGGAATAGCCCGAGCCGAAATCGTCGAGCGCCAGCCGGGCGCCGAGACCCGACAGGGCCGTCAGCGTGCGACTGATCCGCTGCTCGGTATGATCCACGAACAGGCTTTCGGTGAGCTCCAGACAGAGGAGCTTCGCCGGAAAGCCGGTCTCCGCCAGCACGGCCGCGACTGCGGTCTCGAAATCCACGCTCCAGATCTGCGCCGGCGAGACATTGACCGAGATGGAGCGCGGCGGCAGCCCGGCATCCAGCCAGGCGCGGCCCTGCCGGCAGGCCTCGCGCAGCACCCACAGGCCGAGGTCGACGATGAGGCCGGAGCTTTCGGCGATCGGAATGAACTCCGCCGGCGAGATCGGCCCGCGCTCGGGATGGGCCCAGCGCAGCAGCGCCTCGAAGCCGGAGACGCGGCCAGTCTTCAGGTCCACCTGCGGCTGGTAATGGGCCTCGAGGGCGCCGGCCTCCACCGCGTGGCGCAAATGGCGACCGAGATCGAGCCGTTCATCGACCGCCTGCGCATAGACCGGCTCGAACAGTTGCGCCCGGCCGCGCCCGGCCTCCTTGGCCATGTAGAGCGCGAGGTCCGCGTTGCGCACGGCGGTCTCCGCCGTCGCGCCGTGCTCCGGCAGGCGGGCGATGCCGATGGTGGCGCCGACCGAGGCCTCGCCCTCGGCGAGATCGACGGGGCCGGACAGTTTGCCGACGAGCCGATCGGCAAGCCCGGTCAGCGCGGCGTCGGACGTGTCGCATCCATCCGCCAGCACGGCGAATTCGTCGCCGCCGAGCCGGGCGATGAAGGCGCGCGGCCCCAAGTCCTGCCGCAACGCAGCCGCCACCTTGATCAGCAATTCGTCACCGGCGGCATGGCCGAGGGAATCATTGACCTCCTTGAAGCGATCGAGGTCGATGAGCAGCAGCGCACCAGTCCGGCCTCCCCGGGCGCAGCCTTCGGTCAGGGCGGCGAGCTGGCGCGTGAACAGCGCGCGATTGGCAAGGCCGGTCAACGGATCGCTGTAGGCGAGCTGCTCGAGCTGGCGCTCGGCTTCCTTGCGCTCGGTGACGTCCTGCACGGTGCCGATGATGCCGATGACCTTGTCGTGGGCAACCTCCGCCTTGCAGATCACAGCCAGATCGCGGGGCATACCGTCCGCGTGCAGGATGCGCAGGTCGGTGGCCTCGGTCCGGCGGGTGCGCAGCACCCGTTTCTGCACATCCCGGAAGCGGTCGGCGTCGCCGTCCAGGAAATAGGGCCTCATGTTCTCATCGGTCGGCTCGAACGTGTCGGGCAAGCCGAGAAGCTGGTAGAGTTCGGGCGCCCAGATCGTGCGGCCGCTGTCCAGCCGGAAGCTCCAGGTGCCGATCTTGCCGAGGCGGTGGGCCTCCTCCAGCGCCCGCGTGCGCTGGTCGAGCAGCGCCTTGGCCGCCCTGAGCTGGGTGATGTCGCTGGAGGTGCCGCGATAGCCGAGAAAGCTGCCGTCATCGGCGAAGATGGGCTTGCCGCTGGTGCAGATACTGACGCGCGAGCCGTCCTTGCCGATCAGCGTATAGGTGAAGTCGCGAAAAGGGCGATGGGCCTCCATATCGGCCCGGTGCCGCGCCATCGCCTCGCCGTCCTCGGGCGCATAAGTCAGCTCCCAGCGCGCCTTCCTGCCAGCGGCCACCGTCTGGAACGCCGCATTGCCGGCAAGCGATTTGGGATAGGGCAGCAGCCGATGCTCGGCGTCGCTCTCCCAGCACCAGTCCGAGGCGGTCGAGACAAAATCGGCCAGCCGTTGCTCGCTCTCCGCCAGGCGCCGCAGCGCGGAGGTCTCCTCCGTGACGTCGCGGACGATGCCGGACACGCGTCGAACCTGGCCGTCCGCGTCGAATTCCGGCTCGCCATGCACCACGCAGTCGAGCAGGCTGCCATCGAAACTGCGGAGTCTCGCGCGCACCGCATAGGGCCGCCCCTCCGCCCAGCAGGCCGCGTAATGCGCCTCCAGGAGCTTCCGGCTTTCAGGCAAATAGCGCTCACGCACCGTGGCGATGGGGATGTAGCCGTCGGCGGTGTCGAATTCGTAGAAGGCGGCGAGCTCGGGCGATATCCAGAGATCGGTCGCGGCGGCACTCTGCGACTCCCAGTAGCCCATGCGGGCCAACCGGATCGCACAGCGCAGCGATCGCTCCTCATGCCAGCGGCGACGCGCTTCCCGGGTCGGGGCCTGCCCTTGCGACAATTTGCGAGCGGCCATCGGTCCCCAACTCAACGCTAGCGTACGCAGCTAACAGGCTAGCATAGAGCGTCACAACCTTGGAGCGACGGCGGTGACGAGATGGAGCTCTTCCGCTTCTTTGGTGTAGTTTCGGTGAATTCTGCAACCGGCAGTCGGCGCCCGGCCCTAAGGCGCGACGTGATTGGGTTGAATCGTCATCGCGCTTTAGCTCTTTGTTTGAGCATGACCTTTTTGGAAAACCGCTTCGCACTTTTCCGGATCATGCATTAGCGCAGCACCGGCATCTTAACGGATCCGCACCAGCTCCAGGTCGAAGTCGCCGGTGACGGCGGTCTCGATCTGGCAGCGCGAGAGTCCGATATCGCGCAACGCCCGGTCATCGAGCTGGCGCAGCGTCTTGATCGCCTCGCGGCGCACCCAATAGGTCGCGAGCGCATCGCCCCACACTCGGAGCAATCGGAGCAATCCGCCCAATGTACTAGGCCGCGCGGGCGCTGCGGCGGCTGAGGATATCGCTGACATTGTCATCTCTCCTTCGCTGCCCATAGACAAAAGCTACGCCGTTGACGCAAATGCTGTTTCAGCGCCTGCGCCGCCGGGACCTCGGATTGCTTGCGCACTCCTCGGTGCAATCATGGGCTTGTTCCCTCTTAAATGATCCGGTACATTGCTCGGAGCAAGTAAAACATTGCTCTCGGTGCAATAATGTCGAGGTTCGAATATCTGAAGCTGGCGGATGCGGTGGCCGCCGAGATCGCCAGCGGCGCGCTGAAGGCGGGCGACCGGCTGCCGCCGCAGCGTCATTTCGCCTATGACCGCAACATCGCCGTCTCGACGGCGAGCCGGGTCTACACCGAACTGTTGCGGCGCGGGTTGGTAGTCGGTGAAGTCGGCCGCGGCACTTTCGTGTCCGGCGAGGCACGCCGCGGCATCACGGCCCCGACCGAGCCGCGCGGCGCCCGCATCGACCTTGAGTTCAACTATCCGTTGCTGCCGCACCAGGCGACGATGATCGCCAAGAGCCTCGAAGGACTGGAGCGGCCCGAGGTGCTCGAGGGCGCGCTGCGGCCGGCGACCAGCTTTGGCACGCGGGCGGCACGCACCATCTCCTCGGAATTTCTGGCGCGCAAAAGCTGGACGCCAAATCCCGACCAGATCGTGTTCACCGCCAATGGCCGGCAATGCATCGCCGCCGCGCTCGCCGCCGTGGTGCCGCCCGGCGGACGCTGCGGCGTCGAGGCGCTGACCTACCCGTTCGTCAAGGGCATCGCGGCGCGGCTCGGCATCTCGCTGGTGCCGCTCGCGATGGACGAACACGGCGTGCGACCGGATGCGGTGCAGAAGGCGCATCGCGAGGCGCACCTGTCCGCGATCTACGTCCAGCCCACGATCCAGAACCCGCTCAGCATCACCATGCCGGCCGAGCGCCGCGCCGAGCTGTTGCGCGTGGTGGAGAAGCTCGGCCTCATCGTCATCGAGGACGGCGTCTACGGATTCCTCGACGATGAGGCGCCGCTCGCCGCGCTCGCGCCCGACAGCTGCATCGTGCTCGACAGCCTGTCGAAGAAGGTCGCGCCGGGCCTCGCGCTCGGCTTCATCGTGTCGCCGCCGCGGCTGCGCGAGAGCATCATGGCCGCGGTGCGCTCGGGCGGCTGGACCGCGTCGGGCTACGCCTTCGCCGCGGGGCAGCGGCTGATGGCCGACGGCACCGCCGCCGAATTGTCACGGCTGAAACGGATCGATGCCGGCCGCCGCCAGCTTCTGGCGGCCAAGCATCTGGCCGATTTCGAAATCCAGACCAATCCGAAGTCGTATCATCTCTGGCTGACCTTGCCGCCGCATTGGCGCTCGCAGACACTGGTCGCCGCCGCGGCGCGCCGCGACATCGCGCTGACGCCGTCGACGACCTTTGCCGCCACGCCGGGGCACGCGCCCAATGCGGTGCGGCTCGCACTGGCCGCACCGCCGATGGAGCAACTCGACCTCGGCCTGCGGACACTGGCGGGAATGCTGAGCGCGACCGAAGAGGATTTTGACTCGACGGAGTGACATCGCACGTTCACTCCGAAGCAGCGCCGCAGTCCAGAATTGGATAGGAGTGGCACTCGCAGCGGCCCATTTCCAGTGAGCGCCAGGGCATCAAAAGCCACAGGCCGCATACGTCTTTCTCACGACACGAAAATGCGCGCCCTCGGCTACGAAGTCCACATCCATGCACTGGTTGCCTTTGCGATACTCCCCGATCACGCCGCACTGCAGATATTCGAGGTTTATCCGCCAGCGCTTTTCTTGCGGCGAGTAGGTCGCAAAGTCGTGCTGCGCGACCGGCGTTCCCTTGCAAATTCCGGCAACGTATCGCCGCACGTCGGGCGGCAGATTGTCGACGTGATTGTGATCAAGCGGATCATGTTTGTTGCCCACGCTGCCCTTGGAAAGAGCCGGCGGGATGCTCAGAAGCACAAGGCACAGAGCCAAAAATGGGGTCCGGATTGTCATCTGACGCTCCAGCCAAAAGCAAATCCGTCGCCGAGTTTACAGCGCGTTGCTTACAACCCGCTTACAGTCCGGCCGCGCGAACCGCTTCACCGATTGCGAACCGCCTTCGGCAGCAGCGCATCGGGCAATTGATCGAAGCTGTAGCGCCGCGGCCGATTGCGCGTGACGAAACCGCCGACCTGCCAAGTGAACAGCGCCGCAAAGCCGACCAGGAACAGCGCCCCCATCCAGTTCGAGGTCAGCAGCGCCGTCAGCAGCAATCCGATCATTGCCACCGCAAGGCAGGCCAGCAGCGTCAGCGCGGCGGTGTACGTCTTCGGTCCGAGGCCTCCGACCAGCCTGGCGTTGCTGCCCGCCGCCTGCATCCGGCGATGCAGCTCGACGATGAAGTCGCGGTAGAGATGGCCCTGCGGCGCCACCAGCGTCGCGGTCTGCCAGGTGGTCGAGAGGATCGCGATCCGCCCGCCCTTGGCGTTGTCGATGTCGGCGCGAAACCGCTGCTGCTGCATCGAGACCGGGCGATAGGACAGTTTCACCGCGGAGATGTCGGCATAGTCCCACACGCCCGACCGGCCGGCGATCCGCCACGCCAGCCCGTCCTCGGTCAGCTCGAACTGGTGCGCCGAGCCGATCAATGAGGCCTTGTAGGCATAGCGCAGCGGCGAGCCCTCGCCTGCCTCCGATCGATCCTGCAACGTTGTTGGCAAGCCGCCGTTCCACCCGTCCAAATCCATCCACGCGCTTGCGCGGGACGTCACGGCTATCCTACAAGCGAGCCATGCCTGAGACGACCTATTTTCCGCGCTACCTCATCCTCGGCGGCGCGATGATATCCGGCGTGCTGCTGGCGCTTGCCGTGCACATGCTCGGCGCGCGTTATGGGCTCGATCTCGGCGGCCTGTGGCGCTCCGACAGCCACGAGTTCATGCCGGCGGGCGCCGCGATTGCGTGGTGGCTGATCGCGACCGTCGGATTTTCGGGCGGCTACTTCACCGCCAATCTGATGCACAGCGCGGTGGCCGGCCAGATCCCGCAGCGGATGCGTAACTTCCTGATCGTCGTCGGCGTGCTGATGCTGGCCGGTGCCGGCCAGGCCGCGTCGGCGCCGAGCACGGTCTCGACCATTTCCGCCGTGCTCGCCGGCCTTGCCGCCCTGTGCCTCGGCGCAGTGATGGCGTTCTGCGGCGCCTATTTTGCCCTGCGCAAGAGCTGAGCTAGCCCTCCAACTCAGGCGACCGACCGTTCCGGCGTCCTGCGCAACATCTTGGCGACGTCGGCTGCCGGCCGCGGCGGGCTGAACAGATAGCCCTGCGCCTGCGTGCAGCCCTCCCGACGCAGCAGGTCGAACTGGGTATCGGTCTCGACCCCTTCGGCGGTCGTGACGATGCCGAGGCTCTTGCCGAGGCCGGTGACCGCGCGCACGATCGCCATCGAGTCCTCGCGTGTCGCAAGGTCGGTGACGAAGGACCGGTCGATCTTGATCTTGTCGAACGGGAAGCTGCGCAGATAGCTCAGCGAGGAATAGCCGGTGCCGAAATCGTCCAGCGAGATGCGGACGCCGAAGCCGCGCAGCTCATGCAGCACCGCGAGCGTCGCCTCGCTGTTCTGCAGCAGCACCGATTCGGTGATCTCGAGCTCAAGCCGGTCCGCCGACAGGCCCGATGCTTCCAGCGCCGCCTTCACCGACGACACCAGGTTCGGGTTCTTGAACTGCACCGGCGAGAGATTGACGGCAACCGCGACGGCCTCGGGCCAGCCCGCGGCATCCGCGCAGGCCTTGCGCAACACGATCTCGCCAAGCGGAACGATCAGCCCGGTTTCCTCGGCGACAGGAATGAAATTGTTCGGCGCGATCAGGCCACGCAGCGAATGGTTCCAGCGCGCCAGCGCCTCGAAGGCGACGATCCGATCGCCCGCGACATCGCGGATCGGCTGGTAGTAGACCTCGAACTCGTCATGCTCGAGCGCAAGCCGCAGGTCGCGCTCCAGCAGGCGGCGCGCCTGCGCACGCGCATCCATCCCGGTCTCGAAGAAGCGATAGGTACCGCGGCCGTCGGCCTTGGCGCGGTACAGCGCGAGATCGGCCTTTTGCAGCAATTCGTCGGGATCCTTGCCGTCTTCGGGCGCGAGCGAGATGCCGATGCTGACGCCGATCACGAGCTGATGGCCGCCGATCTCGTAGGGCGCAGCGATCCGCTCGACCACGAGACTTGCCAGCGACGACACGACGGACGGCTCGCAATTGCTGCAGAACTGCACGATGGCGAATTCGTCGCCGCCGAGCCGCGCCACGGTGTCGTGCTCGGTGACGCATTCGCCGAGCCGGCGCGCGACTTCGCGCAGCAGCGCGTCGCCGATCGGATGTCCGAGCGTGTCGTTGATTTCCTTGAAATGATCGAGATCGAGACAGAGCACGGCCAGCTGGTCGGAACGCTTGGCCAGTCTCGAGGCCTTCTCGAGCTGCTCGCGGAACAGCGTCCGGTTCGGCAAATTGGTCAGCGCGTCATGCCGCGCCATGTGCGAAATCTGCTCCTGTGCCTGCTGCCATTCGGTGATGTCCTCGAAGGTCGCGACCCAGCCGCCGCCCTTCATCGGCTGGTCGACGACGCGGATCGCGCGCTCGTTGCGGCTGACGATCCGCGTCGCGCTGTGGCCGGCCTTTGCCTCGGCGACGAGAGCATTGCAGAACTCCTCGGGATCGCCGTCCCACTCGCCGATGGAATGGAGGTCCTGCAGGACATCGATCAGCAGGCGTCCCTGCAGCGGTATGCGACTGCGCCCCATCATCTCGCTGTAGCGCTCGTTGAACAGCATGATGCGGCCGTCGGCATCGAACATGCACAGCCCCTGCGACATGTTCTCGAGCGCGGTATCGAGCACCACCTTCTGCTTGTGAAGTTCGGTCTTGGCGCGACGGTCGAGGATCGAGGCGATCAGCGAGAGGCCGAGGATCGCGAAGGCCGCAACGGCGGTCATGAACGAGAGCACGCGCGGCGAGACCGTAAGTCCGCCGGAAACGATGGTCGGATCCGGGACGAGCGTCACCGCGCCCATCGCGGTGAAATGATGCGAGACGATCGCGACGGTCAGAAGACCGGTCGCGGCGGCGGTGGTGCCGAAACGTTCGCCACGGGTGGCAACGACGAGCGCGAGCGCGCCGAACAGGCTTCCGAACGCGATCGACGAGGCGACGATGCCGGGCGACCAGACGATGCGCGCGGGCAGCTCCAGCCCGAGCATGCCGGTGTAATGCATCGCCGCGACACCGGCGCCGACGATCGCGCCACCGGCCGCAACCGTCTGCCAGCGTCCATCGAGCGTGGCGACGGCCAATCCGACGGCCAGGATCGCAACCGCGAGCACCAGCGACAGCAGCGTGATGGGAATGTTGTACCCGGCCTCGATGCCGGGATCGTACGCCAGCATGGCAACGAAATGGGTGGCCCAGATACCGCAACCGCCGACCGCCGCATCGAGGCCGATCCAGATCTCGCGGGCCCGCCCCTGCGCAGCGCGGGCACGGTGAAACAGGCTGATCGCGACGGCGCTGGCGAGCAGGCAGATCACCCCGCCGAGGGCGACCAACCGCCAGTCATGTTCCAAAGTGAGACAGGTCAGAACGCGATACATATAGGCCCCCTTTATGGACCTATAAGAACAGACGCATTCGTGTAGGAACGGTAACCGCACCGCAGCAAGGTTCCACGCATGGTCAAGAAGCCTTGAATGCAGGCGATCGGGTCAGGGCAACGCGGAGATGCCTCGCTGCGGTTCGTCTCAGCGCCGAGCCTGTGACCATGCGCCGATCCAGATCAGCGCAGCCGCCGCCAGCAACACGCCGGCGGAGATGACGAGGGCCGCATGCAGGCCGGTGATGAAGGCCGCGGACCGGCTGACCATCGAGCCGAACAGCGCGACACCGAGCACGCTGCCGGTCTGCCGGGTCGCGTTCAACACCCCGGCCGCGATGCCGGCATGCTGCGGCTCGGCGCTGCCGAGCAGCGCCGATGTCAGGGGCGGCACCAGCAGGCCGAGGCCGCCGCTCATGCCCAGCAATTGCAGGCAGATCGCGAGGTAGCTGGTGCCGGGGCCGATGAACAGCAGCGCAAGACATCCGGTGGCGGAGAGAGCGGCGCCGAGCGCGATTGTCGCCGGCGCGCCGATCCGCTCCGCGACATGCGGTGCGATCAGGTTGGCGGGCAGCACGGCGCCGAGCATCGGCACGAACGCGAGGCCAGTGGCGAACGCCGACAGCCCGTTGACCTGCTGGAAGTAGAGGCTGAGCACGAAGATCAGGCCGTAGAACGCGACATTGACCAGGAGGCCGACCAGCGAGGTCAGGGCAAACATCCGGTGGCGGAACAGCGAGAGCGGCAGCATCGGCTGCGGCGCGCGCGACTCACGCCAGACGAACAGCACGGAGAAGACGGCGGCGAGAGCGAAGCCTGCGATCACGAACGGGTTGCCCCAGCCGAGCGTGCCGCCTTCGATCAGCGCGCCGGCCAACGTGCCGAGCGCGGCGATCGCCGCGACCTGCCCCGGCAGATCGAGCCGGTGTTGCTGATGACGCGTGGTTTCGCTGGCAAAGCGCCAGGCGAGCCACAAGCCGGCGAGGCCGATCGGCAGGTTGACCAGAAAGATCGCGCGCCAGCCGACCAGCGCGATCAGTCCGCCGCCGACGAACGGGCCGGCGGTCAGCGCAAGGCTCGCGCCCGCGGCCCAGACACCGACCGCCCGTCCCCGCGCCTTCTCGTCTTCATAGGCATGGCGGAGCAGCGCCAGCGAGTTCGGCACCAGGATGGCGGCGGCCAGCCCCTGAACGCAGCGGGCGGCGATCAGCGTCGTCGCATCAGGCGCGACCGCGCAGGCAACCGATGCCGCGGTGAAGATCGCAAACCCGGCCATGAAGATGCGCTTGGCGCCGATCCGGTCGCCGAGCGCGCCCGCGGTCAGGATGAAGGCCGCAAAGGCGATCGTGTAGGCGCTGACCACCCATTGCAGTTCGGCAACGCCGCCGCCGAGCGAGGCGCCGATCGCGTTGAGCGCCGTGTTGACGATGGTGACGTCGAGCTGCACGACGCCATAGCCGAGACTCATCGCGGCGAGCGTCAACGTCGCCGCGAGCCCGCTCGTTTGCCGATGCGATGCAGCGCGGCGGTCCGGCATGTGCCGGACGTTCAGGGAGGTCTGTTGCATGGTCTTGTCCTTGCTCTCGGCAACCAATGCGAGACATAGGCCTTCGTTTCGCCGCAACACTTCGCCACGGATCGAAGTGTGAAATCGCGTGCCTGGCCGATCTGTCCGACGGCGGCCCGCTTGCGCGGCGTTTTGCCTCAATAGACCTACGGACCGCCCTCGCGCGGCTCACCGGCCCGAGCGCAGGGCGGATCATGCGCATGCGCGCGCCGACTTCACACTTTGGTAAACTCACAGCCGGCTCAGCCGTCCCCATGCTGACGCATATCGTCCATTCGCTTCGCGCCAATGAACCCGCATCGACGCCGGGACGGCCGCAAAATCGGCAAAAAAGCCGGCGAAACCGCCTGAAACGGCGGAACATGCAGTGGCCCCATCGCGGTCCTGCGACTCACATTTCGCAGAGCGAGAACATATGTAGCCAATATGACAATGACGCTGGACGAGGGCCGAAGGTTGGCTTGTCAAGGGCTGCACAACGCATCGGTTTTGCCTTATGGGTCATCGCGTACGGTGCGTTTGCCCGTCCCCCGTCGCCGTCCGTGATCGGGTCCCACTGAAATTTGCCGCCCCGCCGGGAGGATGAATGCTTCGGCTGCTGACCACGCTCGGGCGTGGTTTCAAGGAAAAGATCGGCTGGAAACGGCTCGGGATCGCCGCGAGTGTGTTGATCATCGCGTTCGCGATCACGTCGCTTGTTCACACTCTGAAGGGCGTCGATACCGGCATCATTCTCTCCGCGCTCACCAACATCGCGCCGCACCGGATCGCGCTGGCGGCGCTCTGCGTGGTCGGGGCGTTCTGCACGCTGACCTTCTACGACTTCTTCGCGCTGCGCACGATCGGCAAGATCCATGTCCCCTACCGCATCGCAGCGCTGTCGAGCTTCACGAGCTACACGATCGGCCACAATATCGGCGCCACGGTTTTCACCGGCGGCGCGATCCGCTTCCGGATCTATTCCGATTATGGCCTCTCCGCGATCGACGTCGCCAAGATCTGCTTTCTGTCGGGCCTGACCTTCTGGCTCGGCAATTTGTTCGTGCTCGGCTTCGGCATGGCCTGGCACCCGGCGGCGGCGTCGGCGATGGACCTGCTGCCGCCGGCGATGAACCGGCTGATCGCGCTCGGCTGCCTTGCCGGCATCGGCGCCTATTTCGTCTGGCTCCTGACCGGCGAGAAGCGCCGCGAGCTCGGCCAGAACGGCTGGAAGGTGGTGCTGCCCTCGGCCAAGCTGACGCTGTTGCAGATCCTGATCGGCGTGGTTGATCTCGGTTTCTGCGCGCTCGCAATGTACCTGCTGATGCCGACCGAGCCGCATATCGACTTCGTCTCGCTGGCGGTCGTGTTCATCCTGGCGACGCTGCTCGGCTTCGCCAGCCACGCCCCCGGCTCGATCGGCGTGTTCGATGCCGCGATGCTGGTGGCGCTGCCGGAGTTCAGCAAGGAACAATTGCTGGCGACGCTGGTCGTGTTCCGCATCCTCTACTTCCTGATCCCGTTCGGGATTTCGATCTCGATCATGGGCATGCGCGAGCTCTGGCTCAACGTGGTGCAGCCCTGGCAAGAGCGGAAACGACTAAGCCAAGCCTGCACGGCTTCGGCGACCGTGCGGCAACCGATCGAAAGCCGGCAGCAGCGGGTCAGGCAGCTGAAACGGTAACGGACAACGTTATCGGCCCCCTGTGCGGGCCCCTCGACCCCGGATTTTCGATCCTCGCGGCCGCTTCTCTTATTTTCGCCGTACCGCTCGCGTCAAACCGCGCCATGATTGGCTTTTTGGTTCGATTTTCGTTTCGGGTGACGGTCTGCAGCGTGCTGCTCGGCAGCGCGCTGGCCGCGGTGTTCGCATCGGCCGCGGACGCGCAGGACAACCAGCTGCAGATCTCCTGGGAGGTCCGCAACCGCTTCCGCCTGTTCCGCGAGGAACGCGACTTCCGCCTGCATGTCGAAAGCGGGCTTGGCCGCACCGTGCTGGCCTCGGAACAGACGCTGGAACTGCAAAGCGACGGCCGCGGCTGGGCGCGCAACACCGTGAACCGGCTCTGCATCGACCTGCAGGGCCGCGTCAGCGAGCCCTGCACGCGCGACAACGTCAAGGAAAGCTATCTGACGCCGATCGATCATCCGATCGTCGTGCGGCTCACCGGCCCGGTTCCGGTCGGCGCGACCTGTGCCTGGTCGTTCGACGACGGCGACGGGCCGCAATCCTCGACATTCGATTGCGCCGAGCCGATCAACCTGCGCGTCCGCTACGGCCGCACCACGGTCGCGACCGTCGACGTCGCAAGCGGCTCGGACGCCAACCAGCGTGTGGCGACGCAGATCGAGGTGCGCGACCTGCTGATCGCGGGCCTCGGCGACAGCATCGCATCCGGCGAGGGCAATCCCGACCGCGCGATTGCGCTCTCCGACGAGGGCTTCTGCTTCCGCTCCTATCTCGGCGGGGCGCAATATTACCGGCCGAGCCGCGCCGGCTACAAAGGCGGCCGCGCCTGCGAAGCACCGGACACCCTGACCAACTGGCAACGCCAGAGCGCGCTCTGGCTCAACTCGGCCTGTCACCGGTCGCTGTACAGCTACCAGACCCGCACCGCGCTCGCGCTCGCCGTGCAATATCCGCACATCGCGGTGACCTATCTGCCGCTGGCCTGCACCGGCGCCAGCATCGCCGACGGCCTGCTCGGCTCGCAGCAGGCGCGGGAATGCCTGCCGACGAAGACAGCCAACACCTGCTCGGGCACCGTCAACGGCCAGATCGCGGAGCTGCGCACGGCACTCGCCGCCGCCAAGCGCCGTCAGCCCGACCGCACCCTCGACCTCGTGCTGCTGTCGATCGGCGCCAACGACATCTACTTCTCCGGCCTCGTCGCCAACGTGATCGTCGACACGCCGACCGAGCGCACGCTGTTCAGCCGCGGCGGCTCGATGGCCAGCGTCGACGATGCCCGTTCGGCGCTGGCGCGCGACCTGCCGGCCGATTTTGCCAAGCTGCGCGACGCGCTGAAGCCGCTGGTCGGCGGCGATCTCTCGCACGTGATCTACACGGCCTATGCCAATCCGGCGCTGGCCAATGGCGGCGCGCCCTGCCCCGGCGGCCGCGCCGGCTTCGAGATCCATCCCTCGTTCAACGCGGATCCCAACCGCCTCGCGTCGGTCTCGAGCTTCGTGCAGAACGAGTTCCTGCCGCAGCTCAAGGCGATCGCGCAGTGCCAGTCCGGCATCATCTGCCGCAATCCGCAGGCCGACCGCATGACCTTCGTCGATGCGCATCAGGACGCGTTTGCGAGCCATGGCTTCTGCGCACGTGCGTCGACCGATCCGGAATTCGACCGCGACTGCTTTGCCGCCAATGGCGACAGCTTCGTGTCGGACATTGTCGCCGCCGCCAACCAGCCGCTCAAATGCGGCCGCAGCGCCGGCGAATACCGCGCCTACCTGCCGCGCGCGCGCTGGATCCGCGACGCCAATGACAGCTACTTCACGGCGATGACCTACCCGCAGGGCCTGCCGTCCTCGATGCAGCCAAGCGACATCCACGACGCGACATGGGGCATCCTGTCGGCGGTGTATGGCGGCGCGGTGCATCCGAGCGCCGAAGGCCATGCGGCGATGGCCGATGCCGCGGTCCCCGCGGCCGCCACCGTGCTGCAGTTGAACACCGCTGTGCCCGAGGTGATTACCGAGCCGGTCGCGCCACTGCCGATGCCGATTGCACCGACGGGACAGCGCTGAACGCTCACGCTGCCACGCAAGAGCGGAGCATGAGCGCGCACAGATCGGAGCGTTAGCCAGAGAGAAGTGCTAAAGCATGATCCGGAAAAGTGCGAAGCGGTTTTCCGAAAAGATCATGCTCAAACAAAGAACTAAAGCGCGATGACGATTCAACCCAATCCCATCGCGCCTTAGTCTTACTGAGTCAGAAAGCCGCGATCTGGAGGGTTGAGAATCGCATATTAAGGGAGATTCAACG